>JAFVAC010000046.1 GCA_017476265.1 Clostridia bacterium | reverse complement strand
TTTGGCAAGTTCGACTATGATAGACTCGTCGTCCCCTTCCGCCTGAAGGTCCAACACTTCGGGCAGTCTCATGATGGCGGAGACGGTCAAGTCGTCGACGAAGCCCATCTTGACGAGTTCTTTTCCGATGTCACGATATCGTTCGGCGGCGACAAAGTCGGGCTTTATGACCGACTTACCCTGACGATTATCTTCGTAAGTGACGTAAATATCAACGTGTCCGCGCGTCAAATAAGACGATATGACCTTACGGATGGCGTCTTCGCAGCAGACCAAAATACGGGGCAATTTGGACGAGACGTCCAAAAATCGGTGATTGACCGAACGCAACTCCACCGTAACTCTTCTGTCGAATCCTTCGGCTATTCCCTTGCCGAATCCCGTCATACTGCGCATATTCTCTCCCAAAAAATACGATCGATGATCGCATTTTCTTTATTTGGAAATAATTTTATCACAAGAACGACGTTTTGACAATTATTTTGCGCGAAGAATTCTTTATTAATTATTATATAATTATAGTGCCCATATTATCCTTTCTTGAAAGCGTAAAACGAATACCGATAAAATAGCGCTAAAATATGAAAAAGCATTTGACAAACGCGAAAAAGTATTGTAAGATAAAGAGGCTTTAAAAATGCCGTGGGGGTGTAGCTCAACTGGTAGAGCGCTTGAATGGCATTCAAGAGGTAAGGGGTTCGACCCCCCTCATCTCCACCAAAAACAACCTAAGTCGAACCCGACTTAGGTTGTTTTTTATCCAAACCGAAGCGAAGCGAGGAACGTCATGTTGAGCATAGGCAAAGCCGAAGTCGAAACATCTCATATCATCAGGCATTTGTGCCTGTATACATTCGCCTAGGCTCATCAGATTTGCTATCGCAAATTTACATCACGGCTTTGCCGTGCATAAACTGATGAGATACACGCTATCCGCGTGATCTTACAATGCATTTTGCGTTGATGAGATCGGTTACCCCCTTTCCTTTATGATCTGATTCGCTCCGCTCGAATTTTTCACAAGGGTAAATGAATAGTTCCCGAATCCGATCCGAACGCTCGGATTTGTTTTTTTCTATAAACCCCAAGCAGTTGATTTTCGCTTTTTCACGGTGGTATAATATCCTTGAATCAAAAAAGGTGTACTATGCGCGAGACGATCATCAGAGGAACTGATAACGGATTCCGCTACAGCCTGGGTGCCGGAGTGGAGATTCTGATAGCGGCACGGGAATTGCCCGGTACGATATATACAAATTATTTGTGTACCGAAAATCATATTTCGGGAGCCCAACTGCTTGATTTCGTGAAAAGATTCGGAGATCTGTTCGAAGACGTTTTCGACAAGATCGATCAAAATGATGAGTATCGTTTGTTTTCGTTTGACGACTGATGAAAAGTATGGAGGTTTTGTTCTTCCCATTTTTTATTGATGTTTTTATAAGTTTTTACAAACTACAAATAATGATAATAAATAATGAAGGAGGCATTTATGAGTAGTCTACTCAAAAAATCACTCGCCGAGTGTATCGGCACATTTGTTCTTGTCTTTGTCGCGTGCGGCGTAGCCGGGGCGACCGGCGGAGAATTGGTCTCCACCTCCCTCGCCTTCGGTCTGACGATCGTCGCTATGGCGTACTCCGTCGGCAGAATATCCGGCTGTCACGTCAATCCGGCGGTTTCTTTCGGATGTCTGATGACAAAGCGCATGACTATGAAAGAGTTTCTTTTTTACGTCTTAGCGCAACTTATCGGCGGAATCCTCGGGGCGATCCTTGTCTTTGGTATCTTCCGTATGGCTGACGTAAACGTCTTAGGGAACGCCTGCAACTACGCCGTAGGATACGGTGCGAACGGTCTGACCGCCGGTGGCATCATTGGGGCTTTGATCGCGGAGATGGTCTTGACCGCTATCTTTGTCTACGTCATCTTGAACGTGACCGACGAGAATGCCAAGACGGGCAAAATCGCCGGAATCGTCATCGGTCTGACGCTGACGCTGGTGCATCTTATCGGGATCAATATGACCGGGACCTCGGTCAATCCGGCAAGATCGATCGCCACGGCGATTTCCGACGCCATTTACAACGGACAGACCGAAGCGCTTGCGCAAGTGTGGATCTTTATTCTGGCTCCCATGGTCGGCGCCGCGATGGCTGCTCTTGTGTATAAGGCTCTTCATTCCGCCAAACCCGGCAACGACAAGCCCGAGATCACAGCATAGTCAACCGATCTCTGAAAAGAAAAGACATCGCCGACGGCGATGTCTTTTCGTTTTTTCTTTATTCTGTTTACCTTACAGTTTTTTCGTACTGTTTTCTCCGGTGACAGTATCGAAGTTAAGGACGAACTTCTCGCCCTTTCCGTCGACGTAAGTGATATCGATCTTGGTGGGGGCAACGAACTCTGCGTCGAGGACCTTACGATCGGTCGGCGTGAAGCACTTCTCTACCATGGCGCGCTGTTCGTCATCGTACCCGCCCACGTTGTCGGAGACAAAGAGGACGTTCCCGCACATGGAATTGACTTCGGCGAGGAGGTATTTTTGCTCCTTGGTGAACTTCAACTTGCCGGTCTTTTTGATCCACAGATCGTCCTTGCCGGAGAGGTCGCAATCTCTCAGATAGAAGACGTCGGGGTCATTGCGGAAAGCTCTGCCGTCGAGGTGGCGACGGAAGATGCTGTTGTTCATAGCGCAACGGGTGGAGAAGATCTCCTGATTGCTGTGTTTTTGGAAGAAGGGGTCCTTATACGACTTGCCGACGTCGGAAGAGATACGGCAGAAGTCCACGAGTCCGAAGGACGGGAACAGCGGAACGCCGCATCCCAAAATGATCTTTTCTCCGGCGCACTCGCGCAAGAACTCCATCGCTTCGGTCATCAACTGACCGCGGCTCTTGTTGTGTCTGGGGGTATGGCAGATGGAGTACAAGAAGTCCAACTTGACCATATCGAAGCCCCATTCGTCGAACACACCGCGGAAGACCTTGCGGACGTATTCCTTCGCCTCGGGAATGTCAATATCGAGCGTATAGGCGCCGCCCCAAGCGATACAACCGATCTCGGGCTTGCCGTTGGGTCCTTTGACCATCCAGTCAATGTGATCGCGCGCGACCATAGACTTGGACTTTTGCGCATTGAAGGGAGCGAGCCAAAGTCCCGCCTTGTAGCCGTAGCTGTGGATCTTGTCTACGATGGGCTTCATGCCGTTGGGGTACTTATCCTGTTTGAGCGTGAGCCAGTCCCCGACCTGTACCTGATATCCGTCGTCGATCTGGAAGATGCTCGCCTTGTCCCCTAACGTCTTGAGTCCGTCGAGGTCGCGGAGGAGGATCTTTTCGGTGATGTTGCCGTAATAGTTGTACCAAGAGGTATAACCGGTCATACGATCAAAGCGCGGTTTGCGAATGTTGAGTTTGTCAAAGTAAGCGTCGAAAGCGGCGTCGTATTCGTCCTCGACACAATAGAGATCGAACAGAGCGTAGGATCCTGTAATGGTGACGCCCTCGACGTCCTTTTGGATACACAGGCTGTCCGCCGGCATATCGAAGTGGAAGACGGTAAAGCCGGTCCTCTCGGTCAAGGTCCCCATAAGAATGATCTTGCCGTCGCGCTTGATATAGGTATAGGAATAGCTATGGAAGACGCCGGGCTTTTTGGAATAGTGCTGGAAGTCGTAGTCTCCGAAGATATGCGTGAAGTCCCAAACCGGGCGATATTGACCCAGTCCCATCAATCCGGGTTGGATATCGGTCTTTTGATACTCTCTGGAAGTCGTCCAGGACTGGTAGCCGTTGACGTAGATCCTATCGTCGTCACGATAGTCGCCGGCGCAAGTGAGATATGCGTTCTTTAATTCGATGGGTTTTTTCGGTTCGATCGTAACGTGCAATTCGGAACCGTCAAAGGTCTCCTTTATGCTATACAGATCGCAATCTTTTTTGTCGCACGTCTTTACGGCGCCGTCTTCGATATATTCCAGAATAAAACGGTAATCTTTTTTCATTTCGTCCTCCGATTGGGGTAATATAGGAATATTATACCAAATATACGCGAGCATTTCAATAGGGCTTTTGGTGAAAAATACTTTTTTTACGAAGTTTTTTCCCTCGGCATAAAGGACAAGCCTTATTGACAAGCGGCGAGACCTTTCGGTATAATGTTGTTTGAGGTGAAAAATGTTTTTGAAAAAGTTTTTTTTGCATCATAAAAAACTGGCGATCACACTAACGACCATTTTATGCGTCATACTCGCCTTCATTCTGCTCTGCCTGTCCACCTATATCCCGCGCTCAAAGCCGACGGACTACACGTCGCCGGAAGCCTTAAGCAATCAATACATCGTGGAGAGGACTCTGGTCTCCGCGCACCGCGCCGGGCGCAACCTCGCCCCCGAGAACACGATGGCGGCTTTTAAGGCGTGCTTCGAAAATAACAACGAGTATTCCGTAGACGTACTCGAGTTCGACCTGCATCTGACCAAGGACGAAAAGTTGATACTGCTCCACGACGACACGCTGGACCGCACCTCCGATTGTGTGGCGAAGTACGGAGAAACAGACGTAAAACCGCAAAACAAGACGCTTGGGGAACTCAAACAGTACAATATGGGTTACAATTTTTCGATAAACGGTGAATACGTCTATCGTGCCGAAGGAGCCGATCTGACCTACTGTCGCATCGTCACGCTGAACGAAGTGCTGGACTACCTGCGCGAGCAAGAGGGCATATGGCATAAACAGTTTATGTACATCATCGAGATAAAAAACGGCAAGGAGATGGGCTATAAAGCGGCGGAGATACTCCGTCAGACTTTGATCGACTACGACCTGGTCGATCGCACCATCGTCGGCACTTTCAAAGGTGAAGTCAGCAAATACCTCGACGAGCATTGTCCCGAGATCGTTCGGTCGGCAGGGATCGCGGAAGTCCTAGGGTTTTACTTCTCCTGTATGTTCGGGATCAGTTTGGAAAACACCAAATACAAGGTCTTGCAGATTCCCTATAAAGACTTCGTCATCAACTTCGGCAAAAAGTCCATCATCGACTATGCGCATTCTTACGGAATAGCCGTGCAATACTGGACCATTAACGACGCTAAAGATATAGAATACCTCACCTCGATCGGCGCCGACTGCATTATGTCCGACGATCCGAGACTCGCCTACCAAATCATCTGCGGCTAAAAAAGTCAATAAAAAGCGAAAGCGCCGTCCAATCTTCGGGCGGCGCTTTTTTGGGATCCGGACCTTATAAAACGATGGGCGTAAGGGCTATGCCGAGGATGACGCCGGACAAATACAGTACGCCGACGATAAACAAGCTCTCTTTCCAATTCTTGTTCTTTCGGAACAAAAGTGCGATCGCGATACCGGCATTGACCGAAAGTCCGGTCACGCAAGAGCCGAAAGTCAGACCTCCCAGAGCATAGAGCTGCGCGATGATGACGGACGCGGCGCAATTCGGGATCAGTCCGACCAAGCCAGCGACAAAGGGCTGCCAGAACCCGCTCGACTCCAAAAACGCGGCTATTTTGTCCTCGCCCACGAAGTAGATCAAAGTCCCGAAAGCGATGTTGATGAGCAAAACGTACGCGAACACTTTTAAGGAGTGGACGAAGGGGTGTAGCAGATATGCTTTGATCGCCTCTTTTTTTGTCATCTTGCCGGTATGCTCCAGTTTGTGATGGCAACAGCCCATCTCCACTTCGTGCTCGTCCCCGTCCTCGTCCAACTGATGCTCGTGACCCTCATGATCGTGGTCGTGGGGCCCGTCATGGGCATGATGATGGTGTTCGTCGTGGACCTCGACGACCTCTCCGGTCGCACCTTCGGTGACGGCAAGCGTCGCGCCTGTCGCGGGGTCGTAAATCTCACCCTCCCGATCGGACTCGTGCTCGTGCTCTTCCAAGCGGTGTTTTCTCGCCTCGTCCGCCTGCAGAAGTCGCTCGGCGTTCTTTTTGCGGAAGATAAAGTCGAGAAGATATCCCATAAGGAGGGCGTAGACGACCTTGACGCCGAGGATCGGCAAAAGTTTCCACGCGTCGGCGCCGCTTCCGAGCAAGATGGGTATCGCCTCGTCGCTGGTCGAAATAAAGACGGCGATCAAAGTCCCTATCGTGAGATTGTTGGAGAGGTACAGATTGGTCGCCATGACGGAAAAACCGCATTGCGGGATAAGCCCCATCCCTGTACCGATCAACGGCGCGAACTTGCCGCGCAAAAGGTGCTTGGCTTTTCTCGCGAACATGAGCTTCTGCTCAATGAACTCTATCAACAGGTAGACGACGAACAAAAACGGCAAGACAAGCAAAGCGTCTTTGAGTGCGTCCCACAAAATCTCCCAAACAATATCCATCAGAACACTAACATTTCCTTTATCTTAAGATCAGATTCTATATTATATATGCCTACGTAGTGCGTTTCAGACAAGAAGAATTCATCGCGCAACAGGTCGAAAATACCACCGACTTCGGGATCTGCGCCACCGGTAATACCTTCGGTGGTGACGCAAGAACTCAAATCGTTGTTGACCGGGATATACCCACTGTAAGCGGCCGAGTATCCGTCAATATAAATCTTGACTTCGTAGACGAAAGTCCCCTCATACCCGCTGATGGTGGCATAGCTCGTGTTTTGCGTGACGCTGACGATGATCGTATGCTCTTCTCCGTCCAAAAGATTGGCGGTGGTGAGGATCTGTCTCTTCCACTCCACGTCGTACTTGTAGAGGAACATAGATATGCCGGTCGAAGTGATAAGCAATCCCGCGCCCCTGTCCCCGGTAGCCCCGGTCTCTTCGATATTGCCGCCGAAGAAGTACGGCGTATTGTTGTTAAACATCAGACGGAACCCGGATCCGACCGCCGAGAACCGGAAGATCATATTGTTGCCGCCGACGGCGGTAGGCAAACCTCTTCCGTCGGACAAGAGATAGGACTTGCCGGCTTCGATCGGATCGCCGTCTTCGTTGATTATCTCTCCGTCATTCACATTGACGAGAGAGTACCTGATCGGTTGCGGCTCGGTCAGACGGAGTTCGTGCGCGGTGACGGAAGCGTTCCTGATATGAACGCCGAAGTAGCCTCCGTTGGCGCCCGGGGCACCGATCACGTTACGGACGTTGTTGGAAGAGATGGCGCTACCGCCGCCTTCCAGTCCGGACGGGAGAGACTCGCTCATGACCTTTGAATTGAACAGGACGACTCCGTCACGTTCCATTATGATCTCAATGACGCCGTTGACGTAGTCGTAGCGCGCGGAGAGCACGTTCCTTTCGCCGACCCAATCGACATCGGTATACGTCGTCGTCCAATAGAAGCCGTTTTCGCGGACGTGGACGGTGGTATTGAAGTACGGGACGCCGTCTTCCTCGACCCGATTGATCTCCAGCGATACGCCAAGATATCGCTCTTGCTCGTCTACGGAGGAGAGGTCTATCTTCTCGTTGTTGCTGCCCTTCAGAATGATCCTCATCGAAGAAGTACCCGTTTCGGCATAGTCGAATACGAAGCGCGTATAGTCGATAGCGACGTTGTACTGCGAAGTGAAGGCATAACCGCCGGTAGACTTATACAATGTGATCGGCTTGTCCGCACATACAACGTCAGTACCCTCGCCCGTCTCGGGATTCACGTTGTTATCGATAAGGGTACCGGTCAGAGAAAGGACGCTCTCACGGGTCTCTACGAGGCAGACGTAGAAGGTACGCGTACGCACGACCGAATCCAAACTCAGAGTGGCGGTCACCAAGTACAATCCCGCTTCCGCTTCGTCCAAAGAGCTGAGCCCGGCGCCGTTGCGGACATTTCTGTACGAATAATCGATCTCCACCGAGTCGGCATAGCCGTCGGAACTGTCGACGACAAAATAATCGATCTGCTGCGAGAGATTGTCGCCACGGACAAGATACAGCACGCTGTCGTCTTCACTCGGATTGAGTCTGACGTCCTGCACGAAGCTGGAAGAGCCGTTCCTGGACAGGCTGACGCCCATTCTGTTAAGGGTATAGCGGAACACTTGCGCGACGGTGTTCTTGGTCGAGAATCCGACCTTGCCGGGATTGGTCTCGAAGACCTTGACGGCGGACGAATCATCTATCGCATTGAAGTCCACGTAGCAGTCGTACTCGTAGACGGAAGAGGACGTCGAGTCAATGACTGTGATCTCTCTCGTCACTTCGCCGCCCTTATAGCGGGACACGAACACGAATCTGCCGTCGATCTCAAAGGTGACCGAGTAGTATACGTCATAGGAATAGCTGAGTTTCATTCCGCCGGAGATCATCTCGGGGGTGCCCATACGCAAGTGATCGGTATCCGGCAGACCGACTTTGTCGATATACGCCACGACAGTATGACGGCTCCCGTCGAACAGATTGATAAAGTCTCTGACGTCTTGTTCGTGTTCGTTTCCGAAACGATCGAGATAGGAATACCTCGTAGTTTTGCTCCCGGTGTAGGTGCCCGAAGTCGAAGTGAGTTGCGCATAGTAGCCGAAGGTACTTCCGCCGTCGAAGTTCAGAGACAGACGCGCGTTTTTATCGGTCAACCCTTGATACAGGATCAAAGCGAAGGAATAGTCGTCGGCAGTCACGTTGGACAAGATAAAGTCGGTGGAAACGACGTCTATGCTACCGGAATACGGCGTATTGTCATTTTTACTTGCCGTCAGGAAGTAATCCTTGTCTCTGCCGTCCGTAGCGTGACCTTTAAGAAGTAATTCGTCAACCGTTTCTTCATCCTCCCCGTTCATCCGGGTATCCGTATAGGTGAAGTCCGAAGTCGAATTGTCCTTGACAATGGGCGACGGATCATTGACGTCATAGACGCGCACAAAGAACTCCGGCGTCTCGATGGTCTTGCTTCTGGAACCGCCGTAAAATCTCTCGGTGAAGACCATCTTCATACCGACCAGGTCTCCGACCTTGATCTCGTCCGGAGTGTCTCCGGTAAAGGTCAGGACGAAACTCCTGTCGTAATCGCACCCGGAATAGAGCGTGGAATCGGGATCCCGTCTGATATCGACCCATCTGACCTCCTCGCCTTCCGGCAAGCCGCGGTAGGTGAAACGTACCAACATACTGAGACTACTGCGAATGTTGTTGAGATAGTCGCCCTGCGCGCCGGTCAAGCTGATCGCCGAATAGGGCAAGCTGTACGTTATGTTCTCGGTGCCGGCGGAGTCGTTGCCGATGAATTGCACGATGGGATAGACCATGATGGAGGACTGTTCGCAGACGAGGCGGTAGTTGATGGAACGGTACCAGTTGTTGGTGAGGGCGATCTTACACTCGCCCGCCGTGATCGTAGTGCTCCCGTCCTTTGTGATGACGTACGCCACGTCCTCTTTGTAATTGTCCGCGGTCGCCGCCGTAAGCACAAGGTGCATCATCTCGGAGATGGTCATACCCTCGGTATACCCGATGATCGAGCGATAATTGACGATCGTAAAGGAATAGTTAAGTCTGCCTCTTTCCGTCTCGCTGTAGACCAAGCTCGCCGTCTCGTCAATAAGGATGCTGAACCTGCCCTCGGTATCGTAGGTCGTACCCGCCGGATTGACAAGTCTCAGAGATAGCTCGATCGGATTGACGAAGAAGGAGAAGTCCTCGAAAATGATCTCGAAGTTGGTCAGATTTTTGCTCGACTGCAAATAGTTATCCAAAGCATAATCGGAGTCGGTATAAGCGGCGGCGTTGACATCCAGTCTGCTGATGACCGCGGCAAGCGCGGGAATATCGAGAATGTTGTTTTTCACAGTCGCTTTGACTTGATTCTGTTTCGCCAATTCCACGTCGTAGTCGTAGTCCGCGACGCCTTGGGTGAGAGTCGGCATTCCGACATAGGTCAGCGCATATTCGCCGTCGGACAGGACCTGACCATAGTAGACGCTAAGCACATTGCCGTCCACACCGCGCAGAGCCACTTGCAAAGGCAGTTTGTTAATGGTCAACGCAAGATACAGATTGCTGGAAGAATAGTTCGGCGGGGTGACGGTCGAGAAGTGCAACTCGTAGTTGGGATAGTCGGCAGCCACGTTGTCGATGTCGTTACTCTTGGCGTGAATATAATAGCCGGAATCGCCATAGTCCCCTGCGTCGGCATTCAGCGCGGTATCGTCGTCAAAGTAGCGCAAAACCGCGTTCATAAACGCATTTTCGGTGGCGACTCTTACGTTGCCGTCGATGGACCAGTCTACGCCGAAGGAGGACTGCTTGTCAAAATAATCTCTGTGCGCGCCCGAGATGGAAATGGGCTTGGGCGTGATCGTGAAAGGTTGACCGTAAATGCGGAAGGAATAGTTTTCGGAATACAACCCGGTCATGTTGGTGGTATAGGTCCCGGCGTCTATGATGTCCTTGTCGTCCAGATTGTAGTTGCCGAAAGCGTCGTACAGATAGTACTTGGGATTCTGGAAGACGAACTTGGTGCCGGTATCGCCCTCGTTGTAGCTGAGCCATTGGGAGATCCTGCCGACATCGGCAGCAGAAGAATGGATCGCCTCGGCAAAGGCGTCTATGTCGGCGAAGTCGATGACGCTATATTGGATCCCGGAGCCTTCCTTTTTGATGATCGTGCCATACACCATCTCCGGGTCGCCGCTTGCGTTTTTGAACTGCAAAGTCAGACCGACTTCCAACTTGACAATGAGATACAGGATCGGTCTGTTGGTGATCTCGAAGTTGGTATTCTTCTGCGCAAGGGCGTCGAAAGACATCCTGAAGGACTCTCCCGCAAGAGTAATGGGAGACAAACTATCGGTGACGTTGTTGTTGCCGTCGACGGTAACGATATCGTTATGTCTATCGCGGACCGTTTGTCCGTCCACGACGGAGGAGCCGTTGACGCTGGCAAAGCCGAGCTCCAACAATCTCTCTTCGGAAATGACAGCGCCGGCGCGGTCGCGCACGACGTAGGTCGTACTGAGCTCCTCTCTCGCCTGGGCGGCGGTAACGGAAAGGCTGTCGTAAGTACGATTGTAGACGTAGTTTGCGGCGGTATTGCTTGCGGACTCAAAGGAAAGCGAGACGACTTTGGGGTCGATCCTGAAGACGCCGTCTTTGCCGTCGGTGTCTCTGCCCGAAAGCGAATTGAGATAGTAGCAATAGTTCCAACTGAGTAGTTTTATCCCGTAGGTCTCGTCGATATAGTCGGTGAAATAGACCCGATTGCTCTGATACAGAACGGGATCACCCGAATCGTCGACCGGATAGGTCTTGAAGTTGTAGGCGTACAAGCCGGCGTTGTTGATCGAATTATAGGTCGTCCAAGCGGCGGATGTATTCGCTCTGTAAGACTTCACGTCGAGTTCAATATAGATGTCGTCGGACACCGACGAGACACTCCGTAGGTCGGACTTGACGGCGGAAGGCGCCAACGTATCGAACTCCTTATTCAATAAGAAGTCGTCGTCGTTGAGGTTAAGTTCTACCCGCAGACGATTGATGATATAGTGATCGGACTCGGGACTGAAGACGTAGTTGCTGTATCCGGCAGCGTTGACGTAGCCGACGGTCACGAAGAAGTAGCCCGCGCTGGTCATATCCTCCTCGGTAATGACGGTCTTTAACGCGTCGGGCACATAAGCCATATCGCGGGCGAACGTAAAGGTCAAGCGAGACTTGTCGATCTTGTCGGCGGAGACTTCGCCGTCTATTATGATCTTGTCCACGTTTGCCATAATGGGAGCCTTGCCGTCATAGTCCTTAAAGTTGACTCTACCGTTGGTCATGTTGCCCAAACGGACGAGTTTGGGATCGATAACGAAGCCGTATTCTGCGTCGATATACTTCTCGTTACTACCGTTGTAGGAAGGGTTCTTCTTGACGAAGCGGACGGACATATCGACGTAATAATCGTTGACCGAGCAGACGTATTCGTAAGGCGTGACAACGCCGTTTTCGTCGATGGGACTTGCGTTGAGCGGGTTGGTGGCGACGCCGTCCACATACGCGACGGCGTCGATACGCAGCGCCTTCGGCGCGGAGAGGAGTCCGCTGTCGTTGACGATCTTGAAGGTGCCGTTGTCGGCGGAATAATAGCCTATGTCGGAGTTGCCGTCCTTGACCTCTTGCCAGTTCATGTTGACGGTGCGGATCGCCCTGCCGGTATAATCCTTATGAACGAAACCGTTCGCATCGGCGCCGGGCATCCAGATATCGAGGGAGATGGGGCTGACGGTGAACGACGTCGCGGACTCTTCCGACATCGTGGAAAGCTCAGACATCGCATAATTGTAATTGCCCAGTCCGGTAATGTAGATCTTATAATCGCCGGAGTGATAGACCATATCGGACTCTACGAAATCCTCCGTCCCGTAGTAGCGGACGCTGATGCTATACCCCGGATTGAGCGCGTCTCCGTCGCACAACGTATAATCGGCGAGTTCGATTGCGATCGGCACAAGGACGTCGCGGTTGTTGACCGTCTCTCTCCTGCCGGTATAAGAACAATCGGTATTGACGATGACGGCGTCAAGGACGATGGGGGTGACTTCGTAAACGAAGGACTCCGTCAAAACGATCGCGGAGTTTTTCTCTTCTCCCGAGATCAGATAGTCTGCGACGACGGAGAAGCTGTCCGCACTCCAAACGGCGGTCGGGAGGAAGTTCTTTCCGAAATCGTTATTGAAGTAATCGAACGACATACTTCCCGAATAGGTATCGGCGGTATAATAGCCGAGGTTGGCTCGGGCGGAAGTGTTGTTCCTTAACGTGAAGGAAAACGCCGCGTCAAGGTCGGAGAGTCCATCGGATACATAGTCCTTGAAGCCTTGGTCGAAGTTTGCCCATTTGCCCTCAAAGTCCTCTTCTCCCAAGGAAAAATCGAAGGTGAGAATCGGGCGCACGGAGACCTTTTTGGCATATTCTTCTTCAGTCGCACGAGTAAACGCAAAGGGCTGCGGCAAGACGATGAAGTAAGACTTCTGTCTCTCCCCCTCGGGCAAGAACTCGCTCTTTTCGACCTCTTCCAAAAATGCCGCATAGTCGCCGACTACCGTGACGACATAATTGCCGTTGTTGCTGACGCTTTCGTCGGACAGAGCCATTTCGTATCGACCCGCGGCAAAACCGGAGGTTTTGACAACGGTAAAGACGGGGTAGCCGTCGCTCTCTTCGTCCAAGGCAAAACCTTCGCTGAACGACAGGGAATACAGGGCGTCGGGCACAACGTCTCTATCGGCGAGATCGGTCGCCCAATAGTGAGAACCATAGTCGAAGAAGTAGGACGTCATCGAATGGATGGTGACCGTCACCGGCTCTTGCTTGACGATGAAGGAGAAGTCCTCTATTGTGACGGCATAGTTTTCCGCGCCGGAAAGAACGTCTACCGAGACGGTGTAGGTCCCTGCGGACAGTCCGGTAAAGTCGTCGCTATCCCGTCCGTCGTCGATGCGGACGTCGATCATGCCCTCTTGCAGTCCATAACGATAATCGATCAAGAAGTCGAACACATCGGCAAAAGCGTCTCCTCTGCCGAGATAGGAGCCTTCCGCCAGGGTGAAAGTATATTCATAGTAGTGCTTTGTGAGAGTCCGCACTTCGTAAATGCCGTTTTCGTCCTCTTCGTACGTCACTTCGTACTCGTCTTCGGGGTTGTTGTGTCCGTAATACCGATCGAGGACTTGTGCGCCGACAAGCGTGACTGCCTTTTTGTTGATCGTGAACGTCGCCGGGGTGTACTCTATGAGCGAATAGTTGGCGATGCCGTTCTCCGAACCGGCTCCGATCTCGTACGAACCGACCTGTTCGTGCGCCTCGTCCACCGGACGGTAGAGCGTATAGCCGGACACGTTGTCCACATAGGTCCCGTTATCCAGCGTGATGGTCCCGGAACCGCCGATCCGTTGATCCGATTCGTCAAAGACGACGTAGTTGTCCAAACGCGGGTCTCTGTCTCCGTAGGTCTTTTCGACGTCGCCCGCGACGATCTTGACGGGTTTTTTCTCGACCGTCAAAGTCCCGGAAAGGTATTTTTTGAAAGAATAGTTGCTGTTGTTGATCCTGACGGACTCGGTATCAGGCACGATATCGTAGGTCCCGACGACGGTCGAACCGATCCTTTGCGCCGCGTAGATCGTCCTGCCGCTCGTCTCGTGTGTAAAGAAGGTATATTCCGCACTCCCGCGATAGAGGACGACGAGCAGATCGGCGATCCCGTCTACCGTCTCTCCGTCGTATTCAAGCGCGTCGGCGCCCGTATTGCCGGAGTCGTCGGAGACCGTCCAGGAATAGATCGCCTCTTCTCCGTCTATCGCGCGGACTGTCAACTCGTCATACCCTTCACCGTAGACGACCGTCTTGTCCAGAATGCGTAGCGTCAACTCTTTCGGCAAGATGCGAACATAACGACTGTTTTCATAAAAAGCATTGTTGATCGGGTCGCCCGTATAGGTGACGACGACGTTATAGAGACCGACGTTTGTCGGGAATTCGTCCAGCCGTACTCCGTCCTCGTCCAGATAATAGTACTCGAAGTCCGGCATTTCGTCGATGAGGACGGGAGACGTCGAGGTGGTGGAAGCCATGGTGCTGAGGACGGTCTCTCCTGCGGCGTTTATGGTATACCCTTTGACGTTAAAGCCGGGACGATTGGTCGCGGCAGCGCCGTAACGGAAGGTATATATGCCGTCGGTAGGCGTCTGGAAGTAGTCGATCTCGAGATACTCTCTGTCTCTGACCGTGACGTAGTACTCGGTGAATATCTGATTGGCGCCGTCGTGGAAAGTGACGGTGATCCGCTGCCGTCTGGGAGCGGAGCCTTGTTCTATCTCCGAACCGTCGAAAGTGCTCGGGCTCACGCTGACAAGGTTGTTGTCCAAGTCATAACGCACGCTGAATCCATTGTCATAGGTGACGAGGATCTTGCCTTTTTCGCCGTCTTTTGTCTCCAGCGAGAGGGTGCTCTCCCCTTCTATATACTCCGATCTGGGCAGGACCTGCATCGTGACGGAGACCGCCTTTTTCTTATAGGTCCTGACGAGGAAGTCGGCGGACTTTGTGACCGAGCCGTAAGTATATGAAAGCGAATACGTCCCCTCCGCATAGGAAGACGCACCTTCGGTGTGGTCGAAGAAGAACGAGGCGTTTTCATCGTATGTACAGGAGGAGACGTTGCTGAATTCCACGTCGGAATAGTATATCGGAGAATACTCCGTGCCGTCGTGTCTGACAAAGTGCAATCTGACGTTGAGGACGTCGGCGGATAGAGGAACGCCTTCGATCAAGGAGACGTATTCGGGCGCGGCGGGGGTGACCGTCACGTCGGAAAGGACCTTGCCTCTGACGAAAGTGGACACGGTACACTCATTGAGCAAGAAGTCGATTTTCACGCTGTGGAATCCGGCGGAATCGGGGTCGTAATCCAGGACGGTGATCTCGTCCGACTCGTCCACAACCGACATGCGCTCAAAAGTATCGTCACTGTAAGTCACTTTGATATAGCCGTCTTCGGGGAAGACGAAATCCTCCGACTCGTTGAGATAGACGGTGGCTCCGTCGCCCTCGGACTCTGTGCCGAAGGTCAATTCTTTGATCAGTTTGTCAAAGCAATAGACGGTGAATTCATCCGCCTTGCCGTCCCCTCTCGCTCCGAGATCGGTCACGGTCGCGACCACGCTCTGGACGTTATAGGAAGCGGTAAAATCGGTAACAAGTGCGTCGAACGCGAGGTCAAAATCACGCCCTGCGGAAGTCGTGGAGTAGCGGACGACGCCTTCCGACGCGCTCTCTTTTGTCATACGAGCACCCGACAGACTGATGGTCGTGCCGTTGTCGTACGAGACGCGCAGGACCAATCCGTCGAGATCCCAATCGGTCTCGGTACGGACGTAGGATCTGCGGGTGGGCTCTTCGTAGACGCTTACTTCCGCAATGGAACGAGCCGCTACGGTGACGGAAGAGGTCAGAACGAAACCTTGGTAAGAGACCTTGATCTCCCTCTCGCCCAAAGTAAAGTCGGACGCGCGGTAATCAAGCATCTCCTTGGTGACAGCGACGGAGGACTTATCTCCGTTTTCTCTGGTCACGACCAGTTTTGCCGAAGACGGAACGGTCACTTCCAACCCTTCGATCACTTCGCCGAAATCGACGAACGATTCGTCAAAGACGACGGAAGAGATCTCGTTGGTGACGGTGACGGGAATACGAGTGAAGACGGAACCGCCCTCTTGGGTCATATCGCCGTAATAGAGAGTGACGAAGACATTTCCGACGCGGTCAAAGTCGGTCCCCACGAAGGTCCACTCTTCGCCGGAGAAATCGGTGAAGTTGGTGTAGACGCCGTCGGAATAACGGACGTTGACGACCAAAGACGTCGGATCGAACGTCTCACCCAGAATATAATTTGTCTTCAGCCCGACGGAAAGGTCGGCGCTGTAATCGATCCGATCGACGCGTCGGACGACGGTGACGTCATAGGTAAAGTCCACCGTACCCGCATAGACGGAATCGGTATAGCTCAAGTCTACGGTAACGACTCCGGTCGAACCCGTGTAGCCGTCCAATCCGAGGGCGGGCATATCCGAGGTCAAGAGGACTCTCTCCCCTTGCGTGCCGTCGTTGTAGACCGGGACAAAACTGCCTCCGGCAAGATCCAACTCTTCACCGATATAGTAGACCGCGCGAGTCGGCGCGACAAAGTCGGTCACTTCCGTCATGACGCGACGTTCGACCGTAAAGGTGACGTCACAATTCAACGTGACGGTAAGATCGGTACTGACAAAACTGAATTTGAACGTCCTTTCCCCAAACGAATCCGTACTCACGTCGATCCCGTCCGCCGACAAGCCGCCGAAGTCGACGCCGTCTTCGGTGCGGGTGAAATACAATCGACTGACCCCCTCCGATCCCAACAGGCGATAGTTGCCGTTGGTGAGGAGCAAGGAATAGCTCCACTCGGTGAGGTCAATCTCCGGTCCGTCCTGATAGTAGACGGTCTCGGGCGGGAAGACGATGAGCTCTTTTTCCGTAGCTTCCACGACGGGCAAGTCGTATGGGAACTCCAACCCGCCGCAAGAGATGACGATGGGATAGGTCCCGAGGCGGGTGATATCGAACTCGCCCCAGGATATCTCCACTTTTTGATCGTCCAGATCGAGGCTCTCGAAGTCGCCGTTGTTGTAAGTGACGGTGACGCTTGCGTCGGTAAGATCGGGTCGGGCGGAATTTCTCGGTTGGTCCTTGATCTTCTTTTCGATCACCTCTCCGTCCACGCTCTCTTTGGTCCATTCGATTTTGGTCGCGCGGACGTCGCGGACGGAAACGATGAAGTCTGCCGAGCGGTCGTAATAGGAGACGGTGACGTAGACGATGGCGCCGGAGTGCGTGAAGACTTTCGTCTCCTCCCCACCGATCAACACTTTGAAATTGCTGTCGGACAGAATATCTTTCGTCTCGACGTAGTTTTGCGTGTTGTTGTTATACGACACGAAAATCCGACTGCCCGTGAAGTCCAATTCTTGACCAACGACGTAAGAGGTCTTGTTGGGGACCTCGATCCCGATAGAGGTGACCGAGCGCGGGACGACCTCGACAAAGAAGTCGGGCGTATAGCCGTTATAGGAGACGACGACGCTTCGGCGTCCCTCCGTAGAAGAGTCGAACCCGGAGATCATATCCGCCGTCACGGGAATGCGTTCGGTATGATTGTTGGTATAAGTGACGTTGAGATATACGTCGGTAAGATCCAGCGTCTGCCCTACGACATACTCCTTTTTGTAGTCGGTATCCGCTACGCGGACGGAATAGATGGGCGGCTGAACAACGGTCACTTTGATCTGCGTGGTCGCGCCGCCGTACATTACGGTCAGGATCTGATCTCCGACCAAATTGCTGTCGAATCCCGAGAGCATGGAATTGTCTACGTTGACGGACCGGACGGTCCCGTTTTCGTAATAGACGGTGATCTTGGCGTCGTTAAGAGAAAAGGCGTCTCCGACATAGTACTTGGTGACGGGCAAACTCGTGACAACGATGCTTTCTACAGGAGACTCTCCTTGGGCGCACCCGAAGAGCGTCAGGCATAGCACGAGCATGACAGCGACGATCAAGACGACGGATAGCTTCTTTTTCATATATCCTCCCATCCCCTTTCCGACCCGAAAAGCGAAAACCGAAAAAGGGCAGAATTATGGCTAATGATAATATATAATAATAATAACACGGGCACGCGCAAAAAACAAGTGTTAAATATATATATATTCAGGCGTGAAAAACAGCGCGAAAAAACACGCTTTTGTCCGAAAATCACTTTATGAAAATAGTAAAGAATCCCCTAAAAACGACTAAAAAGAAAGGGCTGAATTATCGTTTTTTCAGATATTCCGACACGCAAGTTTTGTATTCCTCTTTGTCGGAATCGGAGATGCGGAAGCTCTCCCTCGCCTTCCGGAAGGAGGTCTTGACGATAAAATCGTTAATGCAAGGCGCTTCTTTCAGAAAGGCAAGCGTGCGGCTTTTGTAGCGGATCAATGCCGTCGCGCATAACCAGGCGATTGCCATATCGACGTAGTACGGTCCCGTCTTCACCTGTCTCAGCGCGTCAAAAACGTCGTCGATATACTCGTCCGTAAGAAAATAGCTCATCAAAAGAATGACGCCGAATCTGATGACGAACTCCTCGTTTTGGGGAACTAAACTTGAACAATAGGAGAACCATAATGGCAGTTCATCTTTTTTGATACGGACGCCTTTCATAACCGAATCCGTAAAAGCCCAGCTATCGACCGAGCGGAGCCAATCATTAAGACCCGTTTGGATCTTTTTCGGGTCCGTCCTTTGATTGGCTATAAGCCTGCCTTTTAAGAGGATCGTCTCGTAATCCTCGTTCGGATAAGACAAGACGAAAGAATGATCGACCTTTTTCAGATAGCGAAACAGAGCGTCTTTTTGATCGGAATACAGCCCGAAAACGTCGTAATGCGTATTGGCGATTTTCTGCTCAAAAACGGCTTTTTCAGGATTTCCGATCGATTGCAAAAATAGACGAAAGTCCCGATAAGACAGACGTTCTATCGGGACTCCTTGATAGGTAAAATCAAAAATCATTTTGTTCATCAGTACTTTCTGCGGAAGATCGCGCCGAAGATGACGCCGATGGCGACGACCGCGACGATCCCTATGACGATGACGATTATGAGCGTGATATTGGCACCCTCGATCGGTGTAAGAACGACATAAGTCCCCAATCCCACCGTAGAGAACGACAAATAGCCGTTGCGTTCGGTTCCGACCAACAGTTCCGGTTCGCTTCCGTCGGTGGGAAAGTGTATCAGCACATAGCCGGATTTGCCACGCAGTCCTTCGTCAAGAAGCACTCGCACCGACGTGGGGTCTATCACATCGACCGTATTGCCGTCCAGATAAAGTTCGGCACTGAAGCAGTCGGAACGATCGTATTTCTCGAACAAAGAACCCGTGCCGTAATAACGCTCTACTTTCTCACTGACGGCGGCATAGTCGGTGGACGTAGCCGAGACTCCTATATCCTTATATCGTAACGTATAATACGGACTGAAGCTACCGGTCAGGACGATGACGTCCACGTCCCCTTCCTTGATCTTTTTCTCTTGATCGGGATTGGACAAAATGACGATCGTCGCCGCACGATACTCAAAATCGTAATACGAACTGCGGGCAAGCTCGGGAACAATCCTGTAGCCCGGCGTAGGCAACTTCGGCTCTTTCGTGATGATCGCGGGAGCGTCCAAAGTACTTTCGTCGTCATTGCCGACGAATCCGATGTATTGTACGCTCGTAGAATAGGCTTCGCCTTCCTTTATAGTGAGTTCGGTCTCGCCGTTTATGAGCGCCTGTGCGACCAAAAGCTTCTTTTCTATGGAAAAATCGACTTCGGCTTGGTACGTCTCTCCCGCGTACTCGAACGTGATCGTATCCGAATAGTCGCCGGGATAACGCACCAGTTTATTCTCCGAAAAGAGGATCGTCCTCGGGTCCGGGTATATCTCGGTATTCCCGAGATAAAAGCTAAAGGATGCAAAGAGTTCGTTTTCAAAGGAAGACGAGCCGTAATTGACGAAGGTCCCGGTCGTCCCGACGTACGTCTTGGCGGCATACTCCGTCTTCCCCGTTTGCACGACGGTCAGGTCGCCTTGCTCGGCGTACGCCCCCTCCCCTCTATGGAGACTGAAAGGAATGATCAGGATCGCCATAAAGAGCAGGATCACCAATGCCGCAAAGAATTTTTTCCTCGGTAAAAACATTCGTTTCATTATGCTTTCAACCTCACGATCAAGATGGCTATGCCGATCATAATCACGCCGAACGCTATCCCTACGTACAATATCCAATCATATCCGCCGGAAGATCCGCTTGAGATCGTGGAGGACAGGATGGCGAAGGTCTCCAGGCTCTCGGTGGAGAAGACGAGATACTCGCCCTCTTGCTCAGCGTCCAACATCGTGATCGTCCCGTCCGCGCTCAGTCGAGCCACATAATACTTTTCTTCCTGCTCGTCCTCGTCCGCCGCTTCGGCGACAAGCCGGGACTTGAAGAAGTCCTTCAGAAGCAGTCTGACCGTCATTCTGCCTCCGCCGCTTAGGGTGACGTTGCCGTCGGACAGGCGCAGGTCGTAGACGGTATACACGTTGTAGTCCTTAAACTCCTCGTTCGTGAGGCGGAAGGTCTCATAGGCGGTCATGACCCTGTTGTATTGCGTCTCGTTCGCTACGCGCGCTACGAGCGATACGCCGACGCCGAAGGATCCCTCTATGATGATATCCGGCTCTTCTTCGTCTCCCGACATACTACGGCTGACGACGGGCTTGTTGAGCTGTAAGACGCCGTAGTTGTACGTCACGATATAGTTTTTGCTGACGCCGCCGTACGGGGTCATAACGTAGATACCCGCTTCCGTCGGTTCTTTTGACAAGACATTCCCGAACGAATCGGAGTAGCGGACACTCGGCTGGGTGACAAAGATCTTGTTGAGTCGTTCGCCCGCCACGGCGCCGTCCACGTTGAAGGAGACATTGATACTCGCGCTCTCCAAGCCGGTCTCGCCGTTGCTTCTTTCGACATAATACGCGCCGGCATCCGATTGAACGACGGTCAGAGTCATATCCGCTATACTGACGCGGATCGGAACCGGCGTAATGCGGAAGTTGATCCACGCGTCGGTCATCATGGCAAAGTTCTGCAAGTCGTCCGCCGGAGACACGCTGTAGGAACCAGCATCCACGGGATAGGCGCTCGAGACGGGGCTATCGCCGAAATTATACGGCGTACGAGAGCCGTCGGCACCCACGGTAGAGAAGCGGAGTCGAGGATAATAAGTGACGCCGTTGAAGTCAAAGGACACGTCGATCTCCACCTCTTTCCCGCTATAGGCATAGGAGGAATAGACGTTCATCTCCGGGTAGATCCCGCGACGAAGGATGGTGAAGTCCTCTTCCGCCTCTTCGTAAAGGAAGTTGGCGCTCTCTTCGTGGATGGCGCGGGCGATATACTTCGCCGCATTGGCGGTGATGATGCTGTTGACCTCTTCCTGATTCTCATCGTAATATCTGACGATAAGGGGCGATTCGTAATTGCCGACGCCATACGCTACGGCGGTCAAACCGCCGAGGACAGAGCCGTACGTCTGCACCACGTCGCCGCCGAAGACGATCTGTACGTGCGCTTTATTGATGACCAGTTCAAGCGTGTAGTGGTTGTTGACATAGTTTTTGCTGACGACCTCCACGCTGACTTTATAGGTCTGCGCGTTTACCGGCGGGGTAAACAAGTGATAGATGATATCATCGCAGTCGTATCGGACGGTGTACTCGACGTCTTCATACTCTCCGCTGTCCGTCTTGACGCCGTTGATGATGACCGTGATGGCGTGCGGCTCGGCATTGTAGGTGACCTCACTCCTGGTCGTGATACCGTTGCCAAATTCGTCGGCGAAGTGTATTTCCGCCGTGGCGGGGTTGATTTGCCCGACCAAGAGGAAGTATTCGCCGTCTTCGTCGCTGAAGAGTTGGCTCAATTCCAACCGATAGTTGTTGTTGGTGATATCGAAGCCATAAATACGCACCGGGATGGGCGACTGCTCGTCGTTCTCATCGAAGACGTCCTTCCGTTCAAAACGGCTGAAGGTATAGTCGAAGCGGATATCGACTACGTCACCTTCCACCGGTCCGGACAGAGGTATCACGTTGCCCCTATCGTCATAGCAAGGGATAAAGACGTAGTTTTGCGGGGTGATCACGCCCTCCGGTATACGGGTGTTACTGTCGTAAGTCTTGATGACGATCTCGCCCGGGATAAGGTCGACCGGTCTGCGCATGATCTCCAGCACGGGATACAGGGTCGCTCCGTCGCTGACGACATAGGACGGAAGAATATTATAGTTTTTGCAGAGTCCGTAGTCTTCGCCGAAGACAAGGCGGACGGAATAAGTCCCCACGTCCACAGGTAAGATAGCTCCGGCACGACTGAAGACTTCGTAATAGGGATTGTAGAGATCCAACCCTTCGATATCGGGCGTACTGCGGACGGCGTACTCGTTGATGTGTTTTACGCGGAAGACGTTGGTATACTCGAAGACTTCGGCGTCGTCCCCCAAGAAGCCGTCGTACATCACGTTGAACGTGGGATACGTCTCAGTACGATCGTATATCTTGCTCGCATAACCGCGATCGGTGGCGATGTCTCCCGTCTCCGTCAGTCGGACGAAAGAGATGGTCAGATCTGCCTTGACGATCTCGAGATAGTAGTACTGCTCCGGCACGGCGTTGTAGTTCGCACTGGCGATGACGGAGATGGCGAAAACGTACTTGCCGACGTCTTTGCACTCCTCGCCGTCCGCTTTGGGTATGAAGTCGCTCTCCGTGACAGTCGTGGGATCGGAGCCGATAAAGCGTCCCGCATAGACGATACTGATACCGTCGGACCCGATATCTTCCTGCACCACGTCAATGGGCTCCTGCCCGGACATACGCATTACTTTGACTTTTGCGCCGTCCACACCGGAAGTGCGGATCTCTTTTTCCAAAGACAAACCGTTGTAGTACGTGTAGTCGGTGTAGACGTCCTCTTCGTCGTCATAGAACCCATAGACTCTGATCCAGCTGTCGGCGCGGCGAATGACGAACTCCATCTCCGAACGGCTGTGATCGAAGCGATAGTTGGGGGGAGCTATACCTCCCTGCGTGCGGATATTGTAACTGCCGTTGACGGCGGCGTCCT
>JAFVAC010000045.1 GCA_017476265.1 Clostridia bacterium | reverse complement strand
TCGATGATTGTCAACTTGCGCACGTCCTGATTCTTGATCCGGAAGGTTGCGGAGGGGTCGTCCTTCGTGCTGATCTCACTGCTAAGGACGTTCTCGCCCTCTTCCTGCGTGCCCTTGTACAGAGCGGTGGATCCGGTGGTGGAGCTCACCTCGTACGTCACGTCGCTCGTCGCTTCGCTCTTGAGGACGTAGGTCTCCTCCCCTTGTACCTTATAGTAGACGTCGCTACCGTCGGCGAAACTGTTGCCGTCGGGCGTTTCGTCGGTCACTTCGAGATAGCTCCACTCGGTGTCGTACACGTTTTTGCGCGTCACGAAGTCGCCGACTCTGCCGTTGTACTCCCAGTAGTCGTAGTCCCAAGCACCTTCCTGGACTGCCTGCCACTCCGCCATACGGTTGTCTTTTGCCAGCTTCTTGTTCTCCGAACCGGACGCGAAAGTGGCGGCGTTAATGAACAGGTCTATTCTTTCAAGATCGCCCGACAGGGACGCCGAATCGAAGGTAATCTTGGCGTACGCGCTCAAATCATACTCGCGCGTCTCGCGGTACAGGTCGGCGGCGTGCATTATGCCCATCATATCGGTGACTGAGACATACTGTCCGCTGAGGGCTCCGTTGGTGAAGTCGCTCCTGTAGTCGTAGAGCGGACTGCCCTTGAGGTCCTTGGTCATAAACATACTGTACGCGTGCTGCAAAGGCAGGATGTGTCCGAGTATGACCGAGATCTCCTGCAAGAGTTCTCCGATGGCTTTGCCGGCGATCTCGGCGATCTTGCCGAGCCACTGGATGGGCTTGGTGATCCAGTTGAGGGCGGTGCCGACGTACGGAATCGCCTGCAACATTTCGAGTGCGCCCAACGCGCCGAAGACGCCCGGGGCAAGGACCATCAATCCGATGAAGTCCCACACGCTGATCTCCGCGCCGAGGATATTGGCGTGGTCGGCGGGCGAGATGAAGTTGTCCAACGCGAGGTGGATGATGTAGTTGGTCAAGCCGGGACCGATCTTGGCGTTGCCGCTCTGGAGCGCTTGATAATAGGCGCCCTTGGCGACGTAGATCTTGTCTCCGATGGTGATATCGTTCTCGTTATATCTGCCCTTATAGCGACCGATGAAGCTCTTCTTGAGGTCGTCGAGCTTGTCGTTCAGTTCTTCGTCGGAGTAGAAGTCGCGATTGAAGTCGCTCTCCGAAGTGTAGTTGCCGAGAGAGATATCCGACGCGGAGATGGTCTGTCCGGGGGAGACGCCGGTGATGCCGAGCATACCGAACAGCAGGTTGGTGACCATACCGAGGATGTCGTTGAGAGCGCTCGCCTTGAGCCACGCCTCGACGTAGGTATAGGTATCGTAATAATCGACCACGTTGCTGCCCTGGTACTCCAGATGGCTGGCGTCGTTGTAGTACGAGTAGTCGTACTCCTGATTGCCGTTGTCGCCGTCGCCGTGTCCTTGACCGTCCACGACGTCCGCGCCGAGACGAATACGGATGCGACTGACGAAGTCGCCGATGCCGCTCTTATCCAAACCGTTTTCGTCCGTCTCCTTATCCGACCAGTGCTCTTCGCGCAAGGCGGCTTTCAGGTCGAGATAGTACGCGGTGACTTGCGTGGTGTTTTGCTCCATCACTTCCATCGTGCTACGGTGTGTGAGCGAGCTGTTCTTCCTGTCGGGGACTCTACCCGGAGACGCCAGCGTCACGTTGTAGTTCTTGTACTTGTCACTGCGGAACTTGACGATATAGGTCGAAGAGCCGATATTCTCCAGTCCGAACTCTTGCGCCGTGAAGGAGAAGTCGCCGTTCTTGTCCACGGTCACCGAGTAGTCCTCGGGATCGAGGTCGTAGTAGTCGGTCACGCCGGTCGTCTTGCCTGCGACGGAGACCCAGATCTGATAGGTCCCGCCGTCGGGTACAACGTCGTAGGCGCCGGTGGACTCGTTCCAGGCGGCGATGTGTCCGACGAAGGTGGTCGTCACGACGTCCTCACGGACAAAGACGAGGTCCAGATCGAGTGTTCCGCCGTCGGGCAAGCCGTTGATGACGGAGTCGAGCGCTCTCTCGGACAGTCCGGCGCGGGTTGCGCCGTTGTCTTGTACGCGTGCGTACAGTTTGTAGCCGCTCATGACGCCGCCGATGTTGTTGTAGATGCCGCCGATGGAGTTATAGTGTGTCACCAGAGTGGGATAGACGCTGATCTGCATCGAGTAGGCGCCCTTGTCCTCCGAACGGAGACTGCTGACCGTCCTGACCGCGCCGCCGTTGTAGGTCACGCTCATTCCGCCGAAAGCGCTCACGTTGCTGAGGTTGGTGGCATCGGCGGAGGTGTTCTTCAGATAGTAGGTGTGACCGGTGATGGTGATGGTGCGCGGGGTCTCGTTCGCCGCGTTGATAAGCACCACGTCGCGTTTGACGGCGGTGTTGGTCTCCTTGGGCAGGATGTAGATATCGTCCTCAAAGTAGCTGCTGTAGCCGTCCTTGGAGATGGAGATATGGCTTCTGTCGTTCATCCGATAGATGCGCTCCCGGATCTGACGATAGCGCAAGCCATTGTAGATAAAGCCGTCTTCCGCCGTCAGTTGATCGTCGGTCAGACCGGAGTCTTTCCTGTACCAATCCCAGAACTTGCGCTCCTCGAGTTCGCCGTCGATATAGTCGGTCAGCGGCAATCCGAGGAAGTAGTAGTAGCCGTTTTCGTCCGTCTTGGCGGTACGGTGATCGCCACGGGAGTTGCTGATAGAGATGTTGGCGTTGACGATTGGGTTGCCGTCCTGGTCGGTCACATGTCCGTAGAAAGCTCCGCTGCTGCCCGCGTCGGATTTCTCCGGGAAGAGAGAGTCGGGGAAGATGGCGAGACCGATCAGACTAGTTAGGTCGAGACCGTTGTGCGTGACTTCGCTGTCATCCGACTTCATCCCCTTTAACATATTGCCGATGTCCAGTTTGAAGATGAAGATGTTGACGACCAGTTCTACGCCCAGTTCGAGCAAGAGTCGGGCACTGTCGATGTGCGCGACGATGGTACCCTGCTTGTAGGAGGGCGTGCCGATCTCGGCGTCGATGTAGTTTTCGAGCGTCTTGGTGACCGCCAGTTTGCCACGCGCGTACTGGTTGCGCATAAAGACAGGCTCTTTGATATCGTCGGCGAACATGGAGGAGATAGCGCCCGCGCCACCGGTGATGTAGCCCAGCCACTTGCCCTCTTTGAAGGTCGCGTAGATATTGTAGATGTTGTGGATCACGTTGACGATCTTCAAGAGCCACTTCATCGCAGCCACGTTGTCGCCGAGGTATCCGTCGTCCTCGTCGGCATAGCGGGTCGGTCCGGTCGCGTCCGCCACCGGGTACTTGCGGAAGAGGTCCTTTCTGGTCCAGTAGTCCGCTCTGTGCTCCAGATAGATGCACAGATTGTCAATGAAGATGCTGTCCAGAATGCTGTTGACCAAAGCGGTCGTGGACAGATTGAATCCGGACGCATTCAGAGACAGTCCGGTCAACCCGCCGAATTCGCTCAGCGTATCGGGCAGACTGACCACTTCGGACAGAGACATATCCCTGCCACCGGAGAGGACGCCCACGCCGTCGTTGATAACCAGACTGAGACCTCCGACCGGCACCGCAAGGTTGAGCCTGTTGCCCTGTTCGTCCAGACGCAAGGAGACGCTCAGATTGTTGAGCCCCGCCATGGTGTCCATAGAAATCTCCAGCCGATTGAAGTTGGGGATGACGATGTTCTTGCCCGGCATGATACGGGACAGGAGCAGGGTCAGAACGCGCGCGTTCGGGTTGATCTTGACGCTGTCGTTTTCGAGGATGACGTTGATGAGCGCCTGACCGGAACTGCCCACCGTACCCGTCGCCGTCTTGGTGTCGGTCTCGTAGATGCCGAACTTGGCGAGGGCTTGGGCGCGCATCGACTTATAGGTGTCGTCGTCCAGACCGTAGGCGGAGTCGAGGCGATCCCGCGCCGCGTTGATGACGCTGACGATCATCGTCTTGACGAAGTCTTTGGACAGGTTCTTGTACTGCCAGGTCCCATATCCGTCCGCATAGTCGGGATCGGACTCCAGGATATTCTTCGTAGCGACCAGGAGATCGCCCAGAGCCTGTACGGAGACGCCCTTGTACGTCGCGGTCATCGCATTGAGCGTGTCGTTGATGGCTTTCCGGAACAGTCTCTCGGTCGGATAGATGAAGTCCATCGCGCTCAGCGTCGCGCCGTTCAATTCCACCGTCTTATCCCACAAGTACTCTTTGGCAATATATCTGACAAGAGACTCGCTCATCTCGTCGAAGGTGAGGGCATGGATGCTCTCCGCCTCCAACAGATCCACTAAGGTCGTCAGTTGCGCGACGTAGAGGTTGGTGGCGAGTTTCTTGTTTGCGTCGGTCTCTACGGAGAGGATCTCTTTGAGTTCGTCGACGGTCTTCTTGCCATAGTCCTTGGTCGCCGCGGCGAATACCTTCTTCGCTTCGGTCAGATAGGACTCGAAGTCGTATCCCAAGAAAGAGCTCCAGTCGTCGTGCATTCCCTCGGTGGCCTTGTCCAAAATCTCTGTGCGCGCGGAGGCGGAGACGTTGTTCAGATCGGTCACTTCGGCGTACGACATCAGACTCCACATGGAGTAGACCTGGTCGTAGGTGTAGCCGCTGTTGATCCCCGACGAAGCCAGAGATCCCATCGCCGCCACAAAGTCGTCGATAGCGGACGCCAGAGTCTCCTGACGAATGAAGCTGCTGGACTTGGTGACGGTGCCGGTCGCGCCTTCGGTCAGACTTTCGGCGTTCAGGAGTCCGGCAAGCAGTCCGCTTACGTCCACGCCCTCTTCGGTGAAGAGGTCTCCGGTAAGCAGTTCGCCCAAGATGGACGCCAGGTCAATGCCGTTGATGCTGGCGCGGAAGAGTCCCAGTCTGCCGAGGTCAACGTACAGCACGCCACCCACATAGTACAGTCCGATAAGAGTGTCGTCGTTGTAGTCGATGTCGATACGGATGACCGAGTTTTCGGGGTTGGCGAGGTCCACCGCCACGTCGAGGATGATGGCGACGGTGGTGACGGTGTCTTGCAAATCGAACATGATCGTGCCGTCCTGCAATCCGAGCAGATTCTCCAGAAGGTCTTCGAACCCGGAGATGATCTCGCTCTTTTCGCCGGTCTGCGGATTGACGGTCTGCAAGGTCAGATCGAGCTCCAGCGAGATGTGGACGTTCTTGATCGCGTCGATGCTCGTATAGTCGGACGCGTCTCTGTCGTTGACGACGGTCATATCGGTGACGTCAACGAGGTCGTCGCGCTTCTTCAAGTGCGAGTAGCTCTTGTCCACGTTGTAGCGGATAGAGAACTGCTTATTCTCGTCCAGCACGAGTTGGATACCGCTGACGTGGTCGGCGTCGTCGCGCCCGATCTTCAGATAAGAGAACTCCGGCAATGTGAGCAGGATGTCGGGCAGGGCGGAGCCGCCGTTTTCCACCAACACGTCGCTCAAGTTGTTGAGGAGGGTCAGAAGCAAACTGCCGGTGATGGCAATGCTGACTTCCTCGTGCGAGTACACGAACAGGAGCATATTCTGTCCGAACTCCATCGAAGAGATGTCGGGGTACTGCTTGGCGAGTTTTTCGGCGTCGGAGACGTCGTTGGTGACGGTGCCGTCCGCGTTGGAGGCTTCTTCATCGTCGCCGACAATGTTGGTCTCCAGTTTTCTAAGCAACTCCTTGACCAATCCGCCGAGATTGACGCCGCCGATACTGACCTTGGGATAGCCCAGTCCGTCAAGATCGACGTACAAAGTGCCGTTGTCGGGAGCGCCGACGTACTTGATATCCAGGATCCGTCCGGTGGAGACGCCGTTGCCGTCGCCGTGAGAGACTTCCAGCTCGAAGCGCATATTGGCAAGATCGGCAAAGTCAACGTAGACGCGCAGAGCGAACAGGATCTCGATGTCCAGATCGTCTCCCGAGAGGATGTTGAGGGCGAGCCCGTTGATGAGACGGCTGGTCACGCCGGTCAGGTCGAGGACGGTGTTGAAGTCGTCGTTGACGTGGAGGGAGCTGTTGAGTTCCGCCACCCAGACGTACTGGTCGATATCTTCGTATCCGGCAAAGCGCTCGGAGAGCGTGCTGCCCTTCAGTCCGGCTTCCTCGCCGAAGAAGTTCTCTCTCTCACCTACCGAGACGTTGACGTCGGATAAGCCTACGATGAAGCTCATCTTGCTCTCGTTGAGGACCGAGCCGTCCTCCGCCCTGATGGGCGGGTCGAGCGGCAACGTGATCTTAAGCGTGTTGGCGACGTTGTCCAATTCGAGGTTGATATTCCCAAGGTCGTCAAAGTCAAACTCGAAGAACGCCCCCAAGAATGCCTTAATGACGCCGGACGCCAATTTGATACCGATGGTGCCTTTGCCGAAGGTGATACTCTCTACGACCTGGCTCCAGTCTACGCGCATCAGGATGTCCGTCACGCTCTCACCTTCGTCGTCGGCGTTAACGGCGGCGTTGGTGGGCATAAGGTCGTAGCGATAGTCGTTACCGATCAATGCGAAGAAGATGTTGACGAAGTTTATCCCCAAGAAGTTAATACCGTGTTGCGGCGTAAACAGGAGTTTGTCGTGACCGAAGTCTCCGCTGTCCATATAGAAACGCGGATTCAGTTCTCCCTCGTCCCCGTCGAAGTTGAGGATGCCGCCGACGTAGTAGACGTTGAAGATGTTCTTTTCGTCGGTATTGTAAGCGCGGATATAGAAGTCGAAAGTGATCTCCTCGATGTCGATATCCAGCGCGAATTCCAGGCGCAGTCTTCCGTGCGCGTTGTTGAGGATACGCAGCTGGAAGTAGGTCGCCACTTCTTGCACGTTGAAGAGTTTGGACCAGTCGAGCACGTTCTTCAACATATCGCTTTCCACATACAGGGAGAAGCTGAGGTTGGTACGGTTGCCGATGACGGAGCGCAGGACTTCGATCGTGCTCGCCTCGGGATCCATATTGAGGTTGAACGGGAAGAAGGAATCGAATCCGCCCTCTTTGTCAAACTCCGTTATGCCGTCGTACAGATCGTCGTAGACGTCCTTGTCCAGGCTGACCATCGTATCGTGCAAAAGGCTCAGTTCGATGTCGTATCCGGCATAGTCGTACTGCTCGTCGCTGGACTTATGAATGCCCACTTTGACGGCGAAGTCGTCGCCGTACTCGATCGCCACTTCACCCTCGGTGAAGACGAGGTGGACCAGATCCTGCATCTCACGGGTGAGGTTCTGCTGGTCGAACATAACCTTGACCACTTCGCTGAGAATGTCCGCCGTCAAGACAAGGACCGTCTCGTCGGTGTCGATGCGGAGCAGGACCTTGACGATATCCTGAAGAGTGTTGTCGGCGTTCCTTGCGACGGTCACGAACTCTTCAAACGGATTCAGCATACCGTCGGCGGTCTCTTTGTCCACACCGTAATAGGCTTGACGGACGAAGGAATTGACCGCGTCGGTGACGGGATCGGACCCGCCCACGTTGAGTTTGTCGACCAGAATAGACCCGATGTCGATGGGCAATATGACGGACAGATGACTGTCGAACAATTCCACTTGTCCGTAGACCTTCGGTCCGTAGATCCACAGATGGACCAATACTTGACGGAAGCGGACGTTCTCGCCCAAGTCGTCGTGGTCGATCAGATAGTAGGTCAGAGCCAGCTCGCCGACGACGGAGTCGCTGATCTTGTCGCTGTCGCCGGAGAGGAAGTTGGCGAAGTTGATACCCAGCTGTCCTTCAATGGTGACGTACAAGGTGTGCGACGCCAAAAACTCTACGTCGAGGTCGAGATCGACGGGCAGATTGATCAGCCCCAGGATCTCGCTGATGCTCGTGCTGCCTTGGTCGAGGGCTATGCTCAAGGAGGCGTTGACGTTGAGTCGGAGCGTCAGATCGGTATAGTCGACGAAGTCGCCCTTGGAGACGCCGCCGCTTTCGGGCGCGACGTCGGGGATGATGTCGGGAATGGAGGAGGCGCCCGTCTCGCTGTTGACGATCTGGGTGTAGTCCACCTTGATACTGGTGCCCGCTCCGGCAATGCCAAGACCCAACTTCAGTTCGGCAAGGTCGTCCACCTTGTCCAAAGCGTCGAGATAGAAGGCGTCGAAGGCTTTCGCCGTGACGGCGCCGTCATAGCTCACGTCGTACAAAGCGACGACGGCGTCCTCTTCGGCTACGGACAGATACTGCTCGAGGATCTCGCTCATCTCGTCAAAGGTGATGAGGTCGAGCATCTCCGTGCCGATCGAGCCGGAAGAAAGCAGTTCTTTCAATCTGAGCGCGTTTTCCATACGCTCCGCCTCTTCTTTGCTGAGAAGATCGGCATAGTAGTCCTCGAAGATCTCCGAAGTGAGCGCGCTCGGATCGTTGAGCGCGGCAATGACCGCCTTGACGCGGGCATAACTTGTCGCTTGATCGCCCGTGTACGCGCTCGCGGAAGTGGTCGAGACCAGTCTGACCGCGGCAAAAGCTTTGTCTATATCCGTTACTTCGGTCGCCGAAGGATTGAGTATAGCGTAGTCGGCGACGAGAGCGGAACGGAATGCCTCGTCGGTCAGAATGTAGTAGTCAGTATTGACCAAAGCGTATTGATCGAACAGTTCGCGGAAAGGCGCGTTGATCCCGTTGAAGGAGAAACCGATCTCAAAGAAGTACGCCATCAGTCCGCTCATCGGATAGGTCGCAGCCTCGCCGCTCGCCACCGCTTCGGTCAGATACCCAACGTACGTCTTGAAGGGCTCGTAGTAGTTCTGCGCGACGCTGATCGCCACGTTCTCCGGGAGTCCGTACTTGAGACGATTGTCGTACACGAAGGTCAGATACTCGGACAAGAAGTCGCTCGCGGCGGTGTAGGCTGCGCCTACCGTCTCCTCTCCGGTAGCGAGCGCGCGAAGCACTTGACCCATCAGCGTCAACTTGTTGTTGGCGCTCAGGTTGTTGTAGCCGCCGAGGTTGGTGACCGAACTGTTGAGACTGCGAGCAAAATTCAAGAAAGCGTCGTCTCTTTCGGGCACGGTCACGGAGTACATGGAGTCGATCTCCAAAAGGAGTCCCGCCATATCCGTCGCGCGCGAAGAGCCGGACGTCCAGGTCTCGTAGCGCGCTTTCAGATCGTCAAAGACGCCGGACCAGACGGTCCCGAAAGTCGTCTCCGCCAAGGTGCGCAGATCGACGAGGTTGACGTCGTTGGTCCCCGCCATAACTTTCAGATACTCTTCATAGTAGGCGACGGCGTACTCGTCGGACTTCTTGTGATAGTCCGCCATCAAGTCGTCGAAGTCGGAGAAGGTCTCCGTGTAGTCGCGGTAAATCAACTCGATAATAGCCGCTTTGTCCGCATAAGACCCGGTCACGAGGACGTTTGCCGTCGTGGTATTCACGAGGGCTCCGGCGTTTTCATTGCCGGAAGACTTGTTCTTCATCGTCTCATAGGCGGCAATATAGTCCCTGTACTCGTTGCCGTATAAGGCGGACGTGATCAACCCCGCGGCAAACAGGTCGCCGAAGACGGCGCGCGCCGCCGTCTGATAGGCAGTCTTGACGGTAGAGACATAAGACGCCACGGTAGCGTCGGAGGGCGTCGATCCGGCAAAGAGATCGTAGAACGCTTCTCTCACGGCGATGTCGGTCGCGCCGAGCGACAACTTGTCCAGCCACTCGTTCATAAGATCGGACGCATAACCCGCCGCATTGCGGAAGGCGGCGTACTCGGAATCGTGCCCGGTGGACAGAGCGTCCCGAAGCGCGTTCAGCAAGCGGATCCGATCGTAAGCGGCGTAGTAGGCGTTGCTACCGGCGGTATAGTCGGAGTACGCAACGTATTTTATAAGGAAGGAATTGTTGTCCCAAGTGGTGAAGTAAGCCTCCGCATTGGCAAGTTCTTCCTCCTGTTTGGTCATCACTTCTTCCGCGGAATAGTTGACGGAGCCGGTCATCTCTTCGGTATCCATCTCGTAGACGACTCTCTGTTCGATCGCACTGCGGGTCACCGCTTTGGCGCGATCGACCAGTGCTTTGAGCGCGGCGTAATCGCCGCTCGCCACCGCTTCCACCTCCGCCTTGGTGGGACGGTCGGAGAAGTTTGCCTGCGAGTATTGCGTATAGTCTACGCCGGCGACCACGTCCTTCCAGATATAGTCCGCTCCGTCGTTTTCTGCGGGATCCCAGGCTGCCTCATTGTTGCGGTTGATGGATTCGTAATAGTAGGTGTTTTCCGCCTTGTCGAGGTCGGCGACCGCATTTTCCATATAGCCGTAGACCTTTTCGACCTCTTCGCCCTCCTCTATGACGGTCTCACGATAGCCGATCAAGTCGTCGATCGCCTCCTTCTTCATCAGGCTGAAGGTGTTGGTCAGGATCGCGTCGTCGTAAGTATCTATAGAATAGGTCAAGATGGCGTTGAAGTTGTCGCGGACCGCCTGCGTATACAGGAAGACCTCGTTGCCGGAGGTGTTGTTGACGACAGACTCGGAGACGCTTTGGATATAGTTGTTGACGATGGCGTCGCGGAGGGTGAAGTAGTTGAGCACCCATTCGTTGAAGTCTTTGCCGTAGTATTCCTTTCTGTCCTCGGCGTCCATTCCCTCGACCGCACCGTAGACTCTCTCCATCACCTCCGCCTTTTTGACGTCGGAGATCAAGGACTCCAGATACTCGGTCCAGCGGACGGCGTTGTCGTTCAGGAGCGCTTCCAACGCGGCGGCGTCGTCTCTTATTTCCTCGAACATCGTCGCGGCGGCGGTACGGAACGCCTCGTGGAAGGCGAGATACACGTCCATATTGTCGACGGAGTAACTGCGCGCAAGCGAAGTGATCACGTTCATACCGCTGATGACCGAAGAGTTCACACTGGAGGCAAGGAGCCCTGTGATGTCCTCTCCGATGTCGGTGAACAGCACCTCGAAGGCTTTGGCGCGGAGGAGCTTATCCATCTCGTTGATGGACTCGGCGGTGGACTGCATCCGTCTGCGGGTGGTATAGGCGGACGCTTTGACGGCGTCTACCGATCCGATCGAATCATACAATGCGAGAATGCGCGCGACTTCCACCTTGATCTCTTCTGCGCGGGTCCCGTTGCCGACGAAAGTGCCGAAATAGGTCCGGAAGGTCGCCGGAGTAAGCGCGGAGAAATCTTTCTTGCCGAACGCTTCACGATAGGTATTGAGTTCTTCTTGGTCGGCGGAAGTACCGTTCTTGCCGACGTAGCCGTATGCGACCGCCATCTTGACGTAAGCGTCGTAAGTGAAGGCGGCATTGGAGCCGGCGTATTCCATCGCCGTCGTCACGATCGCGGACGCGGGATGGCGCGTGCAGTATTCTCCAAAAGCCAACGCCGTGGGATAGACCAACAGTTCGGACACACTCTCGATGCTGCCGTTGCGGACGGCGTCGCCGAGGGCGGCGGCAAGATTGGATCTCTGCTCGCCGGTGCCGATCGCGGTCACCTTGTCGTCGGTGATGATGTTCTTCAAGATCTCATTGACGGAGGACAGCGCGTTCTTTTCCGCTTGAGAAAGCTCCTCGCTGAGGATATCGTACATCTCGCGCACTTTTTCGATCGCGGTGCCGATCTGTCCGAAGTTGACTTCGCCCACGCCCTTGAACGTGGCAAAGTACGCATAGTACGCCTCTTTGGTCAGAGCGCTGTACTTCCCTGCGGCGAACGCTTTCACGACGGCGACGTCCTCGTCGGTCAAAGAGGTCCCGGTCGTATACAGGAAGCGCGCGAGCGCCCTGGCGCCGCGGTAGTAGGTCGGCAGATAGTCGGCGGAGTCTTCGACGTAGGTCGCGCAGATCGTGGTCGCATTGCCGATGTTGGCGGTGTCGGCGACGTAAGCGTCAGCCGCGGCGAATCTGTCGGAAGAGTTCTGCTTCAACTGCGCGTACACGAGGTACATTGTCAAAAGATCGTCCTCAATCTCTATGCCGTAATGATTGGCAAAGTAGACCTTCGGATTGACTTCATATCCGTTGTTTTCGCTCGACTGCGCATAGCCGGAATGGACGGCTCCGCTCGTAGATTCGCCGGAAGATAGGTCGATGCCGGTCAGGACGGACTTGATCTCAAGGTCAAGCAGATTGTCGAAAGCGTCGGCTTTCAGGCTGGCTCCGCTCTCGACGGCGAGCAGTCTCTGATAGATACGATCATTGCCGCGCATAGCGACCAGAATGTCCTCGTATGCGGCGACCAGATTGGTGAAAGCGATCGCCTTTTGATAGTCGGAGTAGACGTTCTCATCGTTGTCCACAGACGCCAACTTTTGCTTGAGCGCGTTGTAGCCGGACGCCAGAATGAGGTCCACGATGCCGGATCTGATCTCGGACACGACGGTGACGGCGTCTCCGACGTAGATGGCGTCGGCGAGGTCGGTCGCGGATTGCACGTCAAAGATCAGGTCGTACGCGAGAGAGGTCTCGCTGTACTCGTTAAGAATGACGTTGTGCTTCAGCGAATACTCCTGGATCCCTTCGTAGACGGAGGTCATCAATCTGCCCGCCTCAAAGACGCGGTAGATGTCGTCCTCGGTGATGCCGAGTTCCGTCGCCATATCGTCAAAGTTGTCGTAGTAGGCGTACAGGTTCATCCCGTTCCAGAGCAAGAACTTCAGCACGCGTGCGTCGTCCTCGACAAGGGCGTCGGGATATCCGGTGACGCCGGACTTGAGATCGTTTACGAATTTGTCGAAAGCGTGCGCAAGGAGCTCTTCATAGGTGCCTTCATAACGACCCATAGCGTAGTTGAACGCGTTGATCATCATCGCCCGTTCGTAATAGTCGGCGATCTCGTTGTAGGCGAGGAAAGCGTTGGCTTTCTGTTGCGTATACAGTTCGTCGTATCTCGACAGTCGAATGACGGTGCCGTCGGACGTGACGTACGTCTTGCCGGACAGATAGGCTACCCAGCTGTCCTCCGCGGCGAAGACGCTCCGCATGAGCCCTTGTATAAGGATGCGATAGCGCGCGACGTCGGTCAGACCGGGATTGTTGCGCAGGTTGTCGATGACTTCCTTGTGGACGTCTTCTTCATACAACTTGTTCAGCGCGGCGGGCTTGTCGCCGGTGCCCGCGGTGTACTCGTCAAAGGCGGCGACCTTGTTACCGGACGCCTGCGCCAGATAGACGTCCATCTCCGCCGCGGACTGAACGTCCCCGTCGTCGAGGAAGGACTGCTTGTAGGCGTCCCAAGCGTTGGTCTTCAGGGTGTCGTTATAGAAGGACTCCAACTTGACCGAACGTTCGCTCGTCCCGAAGGTTGCGTCGTCCGACGAGAAGTCGTAGCCGTAGACGGTGGACAGAGACGCGTTGCCGTAGATCTCGACGATCATATAGTCGTAGAGCATAACGTACAGCTGTCTGTCGGTGCAGTCGGGATAGAGCGAACGCAACTTCGCGTAAGCCGTATCGGCGTTCTGCTTGCCGGCGGCGACCCACGCCATAGCCTTGTTCACCTTTTCGGTGCTGTTGATGTAATAGGCGTCGTACAGAGCACTGCCGGACAGGAGAGTGTTCCACAACTCGTCCGGATAGACCATATAGGTGATCTCGTTGGCGCTGTACCACTTGCTCGCCGAGGCGTCGAGCGCCGCGATGAGTTCGAGCGCGTCCTCGTCCTCGCTGTTGTAGACCGTGCTGGGCAGGTCGATCGTCAAAAGGAGCGTAATGGACGGCGTGATATTCAAGCCGATGCCGGGGTCAATGGTGCTGGTGACCATCGTCTCCACGTCGGTGATGATGCCGTAGGTCTTTTGCGTGTTTTCGTCCAGATCATCCTCGTCCTTGTCGCCCTTGACAAAGTACTTGACGAGACCGAAGATGGCGCCTTTGACCAGTTCGACGGAGAGACCGTTGTTGATGTCGGTCAGGATGTTGATCGTGCCGGCGGCTTTGTCGGTGACGTCGGCAAAGGACGCGATCGGCTTGATCATGGTCTGTTCGTACTCGCTGAAGGAGGCATAAATCTCTTTGGACGCGTTGCTCGCGCCGCTCCCGGTCAGTGCGCTCACCAGATCAAAAACGTCTTTTATACGAACTCTGCCTAAAGAGAATCTGCCGTCTTCGGAAGTCAACCCTTCGGCGTCGATGTAGATATCGCCGCGGATGTAGGTGATACTGACTACATCGGGACCGATGGAGCCGTCGGACTGTCTGACGGCAAGCCCAAGACGCGCCTGGACGGACTTGATGACTTCGTTGGTGACTTCGGCGTCGATAGCCGCCTTCTCCTCTTCCGTCGTAGCCTCTTCCTTTCTCCTCATACCGTCGAGAATGGCGGTCAGCCCCAACGTGACGTCCACGTTGATGACGATCTCGGAGTTGATGGACTTGACGAGCTCAATGATGGGCTCGACGATCGTCTCGATGCCGAGGAGCTCGTTGATGTCGAAGTACTTCTTCTCCTTCAGGACGGCAAGCAGTCTCGCTATGTCGTAAATACCGCGTCTGTCGGCGATTTGCAGAATGATCTGCGTGGACAGATAGATGGTATCTATACGCTCGAACGGTATGTACTTTTCGATGTTCTCCACTTCGATAGCCACCGACGTGAAGCCCACCGTCAGCCCGTAGAGGGACACGGACACACCCAACATGGGTTTCATTTCCACGTTGCCGGTGCGTAAAGAGTCGCCCATAGCGATCTGAATACCGAGCGCGATACTGTACTCGGGATCCGGGTTCTCCCCGCCGGTGACGGGATTGGTCTCGATGGACTTAATGTACACCTGCAAAGCGGCGTCGGTGTAGATATCGAACCCGCCGAATCCGAAGATCTTCAAAAGACTTGCTATCGCCGCGCGTTTGACGATCAGGAAGATGCCGTTTTTGTTGATCTCAGCGTTGATCCCCACCGTTGCTCCCGCGGAGACGGCGTTACGCAAGTCGTCGATGGCGGCAATAAGCGGCGCGTTTGCGGCGTCGGCGTCATTGCCGAACAGCATACTCGCCACGTTCTCCACCACAATGCAGTTGGAGTTCAGGTTGGTCAGATCGACGTAGAGGTTGCCGTTGAAGTAGGTCAGTACCGCCCACTCCTTGTTCTTGTCGTCGTTGACTTCGTTGGCGACGCGGAAGACGCGGAGGGCGATACGGATGACCGAACTCTCCTTAAGGTGCTTGATATAGTCGGTGTCTTCCCCGTTGCCGACGCTGAGGTTGGCAAGGACGTCGATGGCGACGGTGATCTTTTTGCCGTCGGCGATACGGAGTGCCAGATCCAGGACCAGCCCGGCGAGCTTCTCGTTCATGATGCTCTTGATCGGGTCTTGATACAGATTGGCGGTGGAGACGCCCTCTTCTATCTCGAGATACAAGGTCGTGCTCAATACGATCGGGGGCAGTTTGCCGTCGATCTCGGCGAAGTCTTCGGGATCGCCGTTCTCTTTGCGATTGAGCGAAGTCTCTTCATTGAAGCTGATGTACCTGTCTTGCGCCAAGGAGACTTCCACGTTGTAGAGCGACAGCTCCACGGACACGCCGCGTCCGGTGGACACGCCGTTCTCATTGATACTGTCGAAGTTGAGCTGTATTCCGATCAGGTCGCGGTCGTTGTCCCCGTCGATATCTCCGTAAATGGGTCTGCCGGCGTCGTCGGTCCCGATGACGGGCGCGCTGAAGATGTCCAGTTCGATCGACGGATCGCCCACCGCGCTGATGGTGCTGCCCACGTTGCCCATACCGAGGAAGGTGAGCAGCGTGTAGATGGCGTTGCTGGCGATCTGCACGGCGAGACCGTTCTTGGACAGTTCGATGTCGATCGAAGGATTGACCGTGCCGGCGGGAGCGTTTTCGGCGAAGAAGTCGAAGATCGTCCCGTCCTCGCCGCCGTTGTCTTTGAGGACGTCGTACGCCATCATAGCGACCAGAGTCTTTGCGATGGAGTCGCCGTTCTGTACGTCGTACCCGGTCGGATAGACGTTCTGCGCGTTGCTGTTGTTGAGCAGGCTCTTGACGTAGTCGATGGCGTCCTTGATGTACAGTTTTTGTATGCTGAAGCGGTGCGCGTCAACGTACACGAAGCTGGTGTCCTCGTTGTTTTCGTCCTTCGTCCTCCCCAGGACCAGTTGCAGTACGATCTCTTTGATCGCGCCGGTTTCGTCCAAGGCGTACAGCGTCATGCTGATATCGGTGGTGGCGAGGATCCGGCTGATCTTGTCCATGGAACTCTCATTCGACGGACCTTTCTCAAAGAGCGAGAAGAGGTTCACTCTCGCTTCAAGCGACAGGCGGAAATCGTCCGCGATGCGGTCGAGGATGGAGAGCGTAGGCGCAATGTCCAGTTTTTGCCCGTTGAGGTAGAGTCCGCGCTCGTTGATGGAGACAAGCGGCGGATTGCCGTCGCCGACGTTCACCTGTCCGACCAGAGTCAGTAAGGTGGCGACCAGCGTGGCGAAGTTGTACTCCGCGCCCTCGTCCAGTTCCCAACCGAAGTCGATGTCCATCTTGGCGTAGACGTAGCCGAAGTTGGCGTCAAGGAGATCGAATCCCCTTGCGTCGAGGTAGTCCGACGTCACCGCGAACTCCTCTTCGACCTGATACTCTCTGCCGTTTTCGTCGGTGTGTCTGACCAGTTCGTGGTGGACCAGTTCGTTCTGCTCCACTTTCACGCCCGCCTTGTTGAAGCGTAGCCCGATATACGCGTTGGCGACCTGCGCGTCCGCACCGATGACGGCGCCTTCGTGCAAAATGCCGATGGTCAGAATGCCCACGCCGTGGACCGTCTCGATAAACAGCTCCGGCACGCGGGCGACAGACGCCTCAAAGTACGTCGTAAAGGCGTCTTTGTAAGTCTCGTCGATCTCTACTTTGTCCCAGACTTCCACATCTCCGTCCATACGGCTGCGGAGGATGAAGTGGGTGTTGGCTGCGCCCGTCAAGGCGCGGTCGGCGTCCTCTTGCATGAACTTCCACGCGGCAAAGCGGTACTCGTTTTCTCCGATGGTCCCGCGGCGCGGCGCGACGTAGTTGTCTAAGCTCGCCTTTTCGTACTGCGCGGCAAGCCCTTCGCCAATACCCTGCGATTGGATCAGTTTTCTCCAAGCGTACGCCTTAAAGACGTAAGTGACGGTCTCGTTGTAGTCGTCGTATCTGCCGCTTGCGATATCAAAGACGTCCACGTCCAATCCGTAAGTGTCCTTGGCGATGCCGTTGGTCTCCGCAAGGACGCTGATAAGATTGGCGTAAGTCGAGCGGATGTTGAGACGAATCTCGTCCCACGCGTTGGCGGACGCCTGTCTGCGCTTGCTCTCGATATTGCCGCCGAATTGCGCTTCCTCGGAGGTCCAATACTTCGTATAGATCTGCCCGTAAGAGTCGGTGTCTTCTTTGGACCAGGTATAACGCTTGGTGAAGTACTCGTACGAGAAGTTGGCGACGTAGACGTCGCGTTCGCTCGCGCTGATGTTGGTCATAGCCTCTACGGTCTGCACCGCTTGCGCATACGCCGCGTCCAAAGCGTTAAGTTTGGTCTCCATGCTCGCGTTGTAGCGGTCGAGAGCCAACCCTTGAATGTAGTAAGAGGTGTACTCGTTCGCCGTCGATCTGACCAACTCGGCGATCGCGTTGGAGTCGTTGTACTCGGTCTCCAACACTTCGTCCTCTTTGACGAGGGAATCGGCGAAAGCGTCCCACGCGAGGACTTTTATCTCGTTTCCGCTGAGGGTCTGATTCTTTTCGGCGAGGTCGAGATAGATGTTGTGCGCGATGGTATAGTGCGCCGCGTCGATCGCCGTCTCGCTCTCCATCAAGCCGTCCCACGCGAGGTATTTGATACCGTCCGGATAGTCCACCGTGGCGGTATCTTGCAGATACTCTTCCATGCGGGTACGAATGTTCCTGATGACGGTGCGCTTTTCGGTACGCTCGGTCTTGTACAGATCCCCGACGTAGTTGGCAAAGGCTCTCATGGAGCGGGACTTGTCGTCGTTGTACGCCTCGTTCAGGAGTTTGATGAGGACGTTGGCGGTGGCGGTGATGGTCACGCCGTACGTATTGCCGACGACGCCGTGGATGAAGTCGGCAAGAGGTTCGATCTCACCGTCTCCGTCGGCGTTTTTGCCGGTCTCTTCCTTCAAGAAATACTCGTTGTAGTCGATGGTGCCGTAGGTCTCCGACGCCTTCATTCTCGTATAGGCGACGTATTGGAGGAACTCCATCTTCTTGGCGTCTTCGGCAAGGAAGCCTTCGGCGGTGACGGCGGCGTTTTGCTCGTCGCCTTCCCCTTCTCCGCCGAAGATGGCGGATACTCGGTCAAGCAGAGCCGCAGCGGTGGACTGGAAGTCCGCCACTTTGATCCTGCCGACGTGGAAGGCTGTCATATCGACGTACAGGGACAGATACTCGTCTATACCGTTGGGGGCGAGTTCTTTCACAAGATAAACGCCGAGGATGAGGTCTTCTTTGATAAGACCGTCCTCCGTCGGGGTGCGGTTGACGATCTCGGCGTACAACTCCACGCCGGAGGCGCTGAGAATGGACAAGATCTTGTTGATACCGCCCTCTTCCTCTTCGCCCTCTTCCTCTTCGCCCTCTTCCGCTTGCGCGCCGGTAAGCGAAGTGATGACCTGATACAACTGAATGATGTTGGCTTTGACTTCCAGATAGAAGGACAGATCGGCACCCACGCTCTGCAACGCTTCGAGGATAATGTCCACGGCGAAGTCGTCGTTGCCCAAAATACCGCGGAGGAGGTCTCCGAAGTTGAGGCTGGTGATGTCCTCGGCGGACTCTCTCTCGTCCTCACCGGTCATACCCAAATTCAATTCGCCGTCCATAAACAGCTTGATGTCGGTGCCCCAACTGCTGTCGATGACGGTATATTCCGACTTGTTGATCGCATACTCCATCTTGTCGGCGACGGACAGTTTGGGATACTCGACGCCGATGGACAGATCGAACAATCCCGTCAGCTCGAGATCGATGACGGCGAGGTCCTCGCCGAGAGCGCTGACGTACACGTTGGGGGTGTACTGACCGAAATATCTCTCGATATCCACGCCGAATGCGGCTACGAGCGCAAAGATGGCTCCGCCGGCAAGGCGTGCCGCCAAAAAGCTGCCGTCCGCCTTGGTGGAGACGCTCACTAAGACGTCTTTAGCGATGGCTCCCGCCACGGCTGCATTCAGCGCGAGGGCAGCGTTGCTCGTTTGTCCGGCGGTCCCGGAAGAGCTCTCCGTCGAGGTACGGTTGAGCAATTTCGCCACGTCCACGCCGAACTCTTTTGCAAGCGCTTGAATGATGGCGCTCACGTCGTGCAGACGGATCTTTTCCACGCCGAGGAAGCCGAGATTGACGTAGACGTCGGCGACGCCCTCCGCGTCGATCACTATATATATTGATATAGCGTTGCCCAAATAGTAATCGCCGGCTTGTCCGTAGAGTTTGTCCCAGCAAGCGATCATACGCTCTTCTTCGGTGAAGTAGGTACCGTCGGCGAGCATCTCGTTTTCGATGTCCTGCATCCTGCGGAAGCACAGATAGTCGTCGATGATCGCACGGTCAAAATCGTCGGCGTAGGGAGAATTGACGTTGGGCGCGTCGGCGAGCCGACTCTTCAACACGTCCCAAGCGCGGACTTTGCTCTTGCCGTTGTCGCTGAGGATCTTCTGCATCTGCCGGCGACGAGCGGTCAGATCTTCGTAGATCTTATAGTTCTTTTCCGAAGTGAAGTTGACGTAGAGTTCTACGTTCTGCAAGTTCTTCAAAGTGGTCAGATTGACGTTGGCGGCGACGGAGAAGTAGGTCGCTTGACGGAAGACTTCGCCGTCGGCGATATCCACCTGCAAGCCGATCTCCGGGTCTCTGCCGTCCAACCAATAGTTGGTGAACATCTTGACCGCATAGTCGAAGTTGTAGTTCCTGGTCACGTCGGTCATCTCGAAGGTCGCTCTGCCGCCCCAGGACACGCCCACGGACTCCAGTCTTTCCACTTCGACGTAGTCCTTGTCGAGGTCCTCGTCGGTGACGATGTCGCTGTCGAAGTCGGCTTCTATATTGCCGATCCTGAGTCCGAAGCGCGTAGCGTGTTCGTCCTCTTCGACAATGTTTCCTTCATGATCCACATAGACGGAAGCGGTGACGCTGACGTCGGTCTTGAATCCGAGTCCCAGTTGTACGCCGAGGTCTATTGCGGACAGTGCTTCGGTCAGATCGACTCCGGTCAGTCCGATCGCGGAGATCAGAGCGGCTTTTGCCAAAGCGACGCCGATGCTGCCGTCCTTGAAGAGGATGTCGACATAGGTCTTGACGTCCATGTCGGCGTTGGAGGCGGCGTTGCGCAAAGCCGTCGTGCGGGCGACCGCTCCGTCGAAGTCGGCGTTGGAAGCGGTCTCCTCGGTCTCTTCATTCAGCCCGAGGAACTTATCCAAAGCGTTGCCGACGGCGTTAAAGAACTCGTTATTGAAGATCTCAGTGACGCCGGTGATGATGCCGGTCACGTTGTGCAAAATGACGTTGCCGATATTGAAGACGCTCGTGGACACAAGGACGTCACCGGTGAAGGCGCTGGTGTCTTCGGAGGCGGTCTCGCCGTTGTAGATGAGGGTCATCACCTGTTCGGCCTCTCCCTCGGCGGCGAGGTATCGGGTCAGTTGTATCTTGAGGATACTGCGGCGATACTTGGCGAAGTTGAGCCACAGTTCGACGTCGAAGGTGACGCTGTCGTCCATCTCTCCCAAGAATTGCAGAATGATATTGACGCCCATCTCCTCCAAGTCGACGACTACGGCGTACTTTTTCAAGACGTCCCAAGCGTACGCATAGTGGGTGTCGTCTCCCTCGACGGCGTCCGCCCATGCGTCGGTGGCGACGTCCTTGAACTTTTCGGCGCCGGCTTCCGACTTCTGATACTCGTTGATGTCGCGGATCGCCCACTGATAGGTGCGGTCCATCTCCGCGCGCTGTTCTTCGGTCAACTCGCTGTTATACAAGCGGTTCCAGGAGGCGACTTTGAGAGCGTCGTCGGTCATCGTGACGTCGGCATTGTCCGCCTTGACTTCCGCAAAGATGGCGTCCAGATCGGACACGCGGAACTCGGAGTAGCTCAACGCCAGACTCAACGCTTGCGTCAGGTCGTAGTCATTGGAACGGAACACGGGACGATTGTCCGGGGTCCCCTCGGTGGAGTGGTTCTGAATAAACAAACTTCCGGTCACACCGACGTGCACGGCGTCAGGCACGCCGTCCGTCGTGGACTTGTCGGTATAGTTCTGCAAGTTGATCTTGGCGTAGTAGTCCTCTTGTCTGGACGGATCCAAGCTGGCGCGGAGCGTATTGAGCTTCAGCCCGAGGCTGTACACGTTCTCGAAAGCGACGGCGACTTCCAGACTGATACCGTCGGAGAAGTCTAAGCCGAGGTTGATGTCGTTGATGGTGATATATTGATCCACCACCCCGAATCCGATCAGGTTCAGAATGGCGCGGATGGCTACGTTGGAGAGTTCCAACGTGACGACGCTCTTGTTGTAGAGGATCTGCAGGCTGACTTCGGTCGGATTGGCGATCGCCATGGAGGGATGGTCGATCTCGAGGTTTTTGTACTCGAGATTTTCGGCGAGCAACGTGGGCGCCAGAGCCAAACGCAGGGACTCCGCGTCGCTGATGACGACGGGCGCGGAAGAGGGCTCGGTCGCATTGGGATCCACCATCTCCGCGCGGAAGGCGGCGTTTTGCCTCATGCGGAAGTAGGTCACGGCATTGAGCTCGCTGTCCTTGACCTTGCGGGAGGCGTATCTCTCCTCCACGATCTCATTGATGGTGCTCTCCTCAAAGCTCGGATACAGAGTCCTGTACTCAGAGCTCGCCTGGATCGCGGCAAGCCCCATATTGGCGAATTTCGTGGTGTAGTTTTCGTCGGTGCGGAGATATTCGACAAGGGTGTTCTGCGTACGGGCCTGGACCGTCGCCATGTTGTTGGCGATGAGGACCATACGGATGTACTTTTTGATCTCTTTGACGGTGAGTTTTTTCTCTTCGTCCATCAGTAAGGACACCGATCCGCTCAGTCCGTCTTTTGCTTTCGTCGCGTTCCAGATGGCGTCGTAAGCCGTCTCATATTTGCTGTAGGCGGAGTAAGCCTCGCTGGCAAGATAAGCGGCAAAGTCGATCTCCTTAGGCGGATCGTTGCCTTCCAGCACGGCGAGTTCTTTCGCCTCTTCTCTCGCTCTTTCTTCCAACTCGGACACGCTGATACGGAGCGGCACGCCGCCGTCGTAGTAGGGCTCCAACGCCGTGACCATCACGCCGTCGGAGGAGTAGACCGTGATGACCGCGTTGTCGTCGACGACGTAGGTCTGACCCGCTTTTTTGAGGTAGATGTCGTTGGACCAATCCTCTCCGTCGAAGACGTCGTAGAAGGACTTGGAAATATACAGATAGATGTATCCGTCGTCTTGCAGCAGGTACTTGAAGTCGTTCAGATTGTAGAAGTTCCTGTAGCCCATCTGCGCATAGAAGTTCTCGCCGAAGTACTTAAGGACTGTCTCTTTCATCACGAAGTCCATCAGATCGCGCTTGGACTCGTAGCGAGTGGACGCCGAGATCCTGACGACGCCCGAAGAGTTGCTGACCGGGAAGATCTGCAACAGGCGCACGCCATTGACGCCGAAGATGTTGATGACGCCGTCTACCGCCTCGTAAGCGGTGGCGCCGGGATAAATCAGCGTCAATACGTTCGACTCCGTCGTGAACTCGAAAGCGTTGGTGAAGTCGCTCGGAGCGCCTCCGGCATAGCGCGCATAAATATAGATATATCCGTCGCTTTGGAGGACGTACTTATAGCGATCGGTCGGGTACGCCATATAGTAGTCGGAGTAGACGTTGCTCATAAAGTTGCTCATAAAGTACTGATACAGAGCGTCTTCGATCCTATCGCGGAAGGTGTTGTTGGCGTAAGTCTCCGGCGTGTCGATCGAGCTGTCGGTGGTCTTGTTGTAGAGGTTGTTCCACAACAGGGAGATGGCGCCGATGTAGGTACCCTCAAGGTCGCTTATCAGGATCGGGTCGATCCCGAGATAGGACAGATCGATGTAGCCCTTGCCGTCCTGCACGTACAGACCGACGACGACGGAATAGGTCCCGTCGGACGCCTCATAACCGGTGGTGTCGGTGCTGTTTTTGTCGTAGATGACGACGGCGAGGTTGCTGGCGAAGATCTCGTTGACGTGGATATTGCCTTTGACGGCGATACCGAGATGGAGACCGTTCTCCACATAGTAGCCGTTATTGAACCGTACCGCAAGCGTCTGAAAGAGCCTCTCGAGATAGTCGGACGAGTGCGTCAAATCGGTCCCGAGGAGGGAGTCGAACAGCCCGCTCAATTCCGAGTTCAGTTTTTCGGGCAAATATTCCTCTTCGTCCGCCGAAATGAAGAGCTCAAGCTCGACGTTGACCGAGATGACCGCTTCTTTGACCCAGTCGTGGATCTCGGTATAACTACTGGAGCTGTGTCCTCCGATGAAGGTCAACTCGCTCCCTTTCTTGACGCTGAGCGTGTCGATCAGAACGAGGTCGATAAAGAACGCTTCTTTCTCCTGTCCCGCCGTATCGACGATGGCGAGGTGCGCCGAAATGTATTCGCTGTCCTTGAGCGCGTCGGTCACGTTGTCGAAATTGACCGTCCAATCGACCACGTTGCCGGATTCGTCGCGGATGATCGTGCGCTGTTCCTCTTCGTCGAAGTAGTACGAGAAGACGCGGACGGCTCTCTCCCCTTTGTCGTTGGTATAGACTTCTTTATAGAGATAGTTGCCTTCGGCGTCCTTTCTTCTCTGCGTGCCGAGGTGGACGCGGAGATTGCCGTTGATTTGCGGGACTTCGCCCGTGATATCGACGTGCGCCAGTTGCAGCACGACACCGAGCAGTTCGGCATTGACGACCACTTCGATCAGACCGTCGGTCACGTCCACGGAGTGGATCGCGCTGCCGATCAGTCCCATGATATCCGGACCATCTTCTTTGGAGCCGTCCGATTCGCCGGGCGCCATCCTGACGATGGAACCGATCAAGGAGAACAGATGCTCGCCCTCGCGGTCGTATTCGACGTCTATCGTGCCGTCGGCGTTGACCGCCAGATTATACGCGGTCCCGACGCCGTTGATGACGTTATAGATGCCGGACAGGTCTATGCCCAGATTGGACAGAGCGGACCGGATGCCCACGTTGGCTAACGACAACTTGGGTATCTTGCCGTCTATGACCTTGGTAAGCGGCAGGACGGAGTTGAGCTGCGTGACCATATCCTCCGTCGCGCTGACCTGCGTATTGATGTACAACGTGTCGGAAGAGCCCTCGTAATAAAGGGTCAGGAAGGGATAGGCGAACAGTCTGCGTCCGTTCAGGTCGGTCAGATACAGATTGATGAGCAGTCCGACGTCCGGGATACGGAGGAGGTTGATACCGGCTTGTATCTCGTACTCGATCGAAAGCGCGCTCGACGACTCGATGCCGATCGCCAAAAATACGTTTTCGATGATGGACTGCATAATGCCGGACAGGTCGATCTCCGTGCCCGCATTGCTGCCCAGAGTCAAGTGCCCGGTCACCGTCGCGCCGTAGTCCAGCGCACCCTCTATGCTCTTATAGTCGCTGCGGAGCGCCTCGGCGTTCTCCATAATATTGCCGTCTGCGTCGATACCGACCGCGGTCATCTCAAAGACCGGATCTTTCAGATAGCTGATGCCCCTGTTGTAGGTGCCGTCCGGATTGTCGCTGCCGATCCCGACGGAAATGCTCATATCTTCGGTGACATTGAGTTTGACCCGAATGGAGTCGAAGGGCTTGGCAAAGTCCAGTCCCACCGATACGCCGTAGATGCCGACGTTGGCGCCGGCTTTCGCGGGGACGAAGACGTCGATCAACTCGTTGATGGCGTGATTGTCCAGATGTATGTCGAACTTCCTGTTGTTCCCTTCCGGGAAAGTGAAGTGCTTCAGTTCGTGATTTTCGTCCTGTTCGAGGAAGACGCTCAACAGAGCCTTGATGTCCAGCCCCTCCTCTTCGCCGTCGCCGGCGGCATTGGACGGACGGGTCGCCGTCGTGGTGTTGGCGTAGTACGGGTCTATGTACTTCATGTACTTGGCAAGCGGTCCGCACTTCGCCGGATCATCGTCCTGGTGGACCAACAATTCGGTCAGATTCAACTTGGGCCAGCGTAGCTGCGGGATCATCTGCGTCCCTCCGCTGGTCAGATTGCTCGTGTCTATATAGAGCGTGTTGTAGAGGATACTGCTCCCCTGTTCCATCTGCAGATCGGGCACGAGATAGATCGAAAAGACTTCGGCTCCGTTGTACTTCAACGTCACCTGCGCTTTGTTGTTTTTGTTGTTGAAAAGATCCAGGCTGACCGCCGCTTTCAGGTCGAATACATAGTGCGAATTGCCGGAAATATTGAGCGGTATCTGCCCAACGGCGCCCAGATCGCCCAAGAGATTGCCAAGCAGGCTGTTGATGGTCAGTTGCTCCTCCTTTTCCGCGTTGACGGCGAGCTGAACGTTGGCTTCCAGGTTGGTCAGACTGCCGCGGAACCACTCTTTGTCCTTGTTCGCCTCGCCGAGTTTGTAGTTCTTTAAGTCGGTGATACGCATTTCGTTGGTGGAGCCCGCCGCCAGACGGAAGGGATCCGCCTTGATGGTGACGTCGTACTCGCCCGTCTCGGCAAGGATGTTGATGTCGAACCCGCGGAAGACGTAGTCCTGTACGATGGTACCGTCGTTCGCCTTGACGCCCTTCTTTTCGGAGATGAAGTTCCAGCCCATCGTCATCGAGGGCCAATCTTTGGCTAAGACGCTGTCCAGACCGAACCCGAGAACTTTATGCAAGAGCGGGTCGAGATCGGGCAGGCCGAATCCCGTCCAGGAGATGTCTTCTATGATGGTGCTGCCCAAAAGTTCGATCTTGCGGGACTTGATCATGCCCATGACCATGTCGATATTGAAGTACTGCGTGATGATGCGGGTCATCTCGTCGTAGGTCGTCTCCATCATGGCGTCGGTCCTGAACAGGATCAACCAGATCGTACCCATCATGGACTTGAGGTCGAACTTGCCTAAAGGCACGGAGATATCCAACTGACCGGTGAGGATCCTGGCGATGAAAGGTACGAGGTCGATATCCTTCTCTTCTTTCAGTCCCTTGAAGACGTTATAGAGCGCGTTGCCGACCTGGCTCATATTGATCTGTTCGAGATAGTACTTGGTCTCGGCAAAACGTCCGTCCACCTTACGCCCGAAGCTCAGATAGAGAGTAGAGTCGTAGTAATAAATGCCCAACACCGTCTTGCCGCTGTTGGAATCGACGAGCTGGATAAGAGCGGAGGTGTTGGCGTTGTCTTTCAGATTGAAGACCGCTTGCACGGTAAGGACGAGATTGATCTGGGTCGCGTTGGGGTTGAGAGAATCGGTATACACCCCGTCCACCTTTTCGTACGCGTTGACGTTGAACCCGATGGAGAAGTCCAGGCTGAACCATTCGGGATCGTCGGTATCGAACGCGGGAGCGATGTTGTTGGCGTAACGGCGCATATACTCTTGCGCCGCTTTCAGATCGAGCTGTTCAAAGGTGGAGGTCCTTTGGATCCCGCCTCCTCCGTTGTTATCGTCACCCGTACCGTCTCCGGCCGTCTCGCGCTGCGAGCACGCCGCCACGGCAAAAGCCAGTGCCGCGCACAACAGCAACAGCAAAATTTTCGTTAGGATCGATCTTGATTTGGACTTCATTTTTATCTCCGATTCTTGTTTACGCTTCTCGTCCGGGCCGAAAAGGGTATAGTTCGCCCTTTTGCCCTACGGATATTATAACGCACGCACAAAAAAAAGTCAACCCCCTTAATATTATATATTAAAGTCCGGACGGACACAATATGTTGAGGTCGCCGATCCCGCAGAGCGGACGGACCCACTTTGCCGAAATCGCGTTGCAAAAACGCTTCCGTCGTGGTATGCTGAAAAAAGAGACTTCTGTCCTTTGGAGTGAAAATGATATCGGAAGAAAAACTGGCGCGGTTCCGCGAGATGATCGACAAGAGTAAGAGCACCGTCTTTTTCGGCGGGGCGGGCGTGTCCACCGCAAGCGGCATACCGGACTTCCGGAGCGCGAAGGGCGTCTTCGTCAAAAATGCCGAACTGTCGCCCGAGGAGATCGTCAGCGCGCCGTTCTTTTATCGCAACACCGCCGACTTCTACGCCTTTTACCGCGACAAAATGCTCTTCCCGAACGCCAAGCCGAACGCTGCGCACCGCAAGTTGGCGGAGCTGGAAAAAGCCGGCAAACTCCGCGCCGTCATCACGCAGAACATCGACGGATTGCACCGGATCGCCGGCAGTAAAAACGTCGTCGAACTGCACGGGAGCGCCCACAGAAATCACTGTCTGTCTTGCGGCAAGTCCTTTGACCTGTCGTACGTCTTGCAGTGCAAAGGCGTCCCCGTCTGTCCCTGCGGAGGGATCGTCAAGCCCGACGTCGTCCTCTACGGAGAAGCGTTGGACGAGCGCGATCTGACGCTCGCCGCCCTCTACACGTCGGAGGCGGATCTTCTGATTGTGGGCGGGACCTCTCTCGCCGTCTACCCCGCGGCGTCCTTCGTCTACGACTTCCACGGCAAACACCTCGTCCTCATCAACAAGTCCGTGACGGGTGCCGACGGCTATGCCGACCTCGTCTTCCACGATGACATCGCCGAAGTGTTTGACAGATTGTAATTCTTGATTTAGGGTCCCTAAAATAAAATTATGGGACCCGACATCTTGTTTTTCGATTTCACAATCGAAGACCTTTTCCCCGCTGACGCGGAACGGGAAGTCTCCCGATCGACGGCCTCGGCAGCGTACGAAAAAGGCGGCTTTCCGACTCCTTCTTTTTTGCGGATACGCCGAAGAAAGGACGGCTTTCCGCTTGACTTTGTAAAATATATATAATATAATAATCAAACGCAAAGCCCCGAAACCCGAAAAGGGTTTTTTGCGCGTTATGAAATTTTTTGCGGAAAGACCGCACGGAGGAACAACATCATGGCAGGCAACACTATCACGCAGACCAAGTACAACGAACTGCAAGCGGAACTCGACTATCGCTCCACCACCAAACGGAAGGAGATCTCCGACGCCATCAAAGTGGCGAGAGAATTCGGCGACTTGTCCGAAAACGCGGAGTACTCCGCCGCCAAGAACGAGCAAGAGGCGAACGAGATCGAGATCGAACGCTTGAAGGGCATCTTGTCCGACGCGATCATCATGGACGAAAGCGCCATCAACACCAAGACCATCTCGATCGGCAACGTGGTCACCGTCCTCGACCTGGAGGAAAACGAAGAGGTCACCTACACTTTGGTCTCCACGCTGGAAGCCAACTCCCGCGAGCTGAAGATCAGCGACAAGAGCCCCATCGGGAAGGCGCTGGTCGGACACTCCAAGGGCGAGACGGTCTACGCGCAGACCCCCGCCGGTCCCCTCGGAATGAAGATCGTCAAGATCTCCAAGTAGTCCAAAAACACCATTTTTGCGCCGATAAACGGCAAACATCGGAGAAAACTATGTCAGAAATCGAAAACAAAGCACCCGAAATCGACGTCACGGAAGCGGCTGCCGTCCGCAGAATGAAACTTAACGAACTGGTCGCCGCGGGCAAGGACCCGTTTGAGATCACCAAGTTCGTCGTGACCGCCAAAGCTTCCGACGTCCTCAACGACTACGCGTCCTACGAAGGCAAGGAGATCTCCTTTGCCGGGCGTATGATCCGCCGCCGCATCATGGGCAAGGCGTCTTTTGCTCACATCCTCGACTGCGGCACCCCCATTCAGGCATACTTCCGCCGCGACGACGTGGGCGAAGCGGAATACGCCGAATTCAAAAAGTGGGACATCGGCGACATTTTGGGCCTGACCGGCGAAGTCTTCACCACCCACACGGGCGAGGTCAGCGTCAAGATCACCAAGGCGGTGCTTTTGTCCAAGTCCCTCCTGCCCTTGCCCGAAAAGTACCACGGCTTGCAGGACACCGACCTCAGATATCGCCAAAGATACGTCGACCTCATCGCCAACCCGGAAGTGATGGACGTCTTCAAAAAGCGTAGCAAGATCATCTCCTGCATCCGTTCGTATATGGAAAGTATCGGGTTCATCGAAGTGGAGACGCCCGTGCTTAACAGCATCCCCGGCGGAGCCAACGCCCGTCCCTTCATCACGCACCACAACGCGCTCGACATCGATATGTACATGCGTATCGCGACCGAACTGTATCTGAAGCGTTTGATCGTCGGCGGTTTCGACAAAGTTTTCGAAATCGGCAGGATCTTCCGCAACGAGGGTATGGACGTCAACCACAACCCGGAATTCACCACCATCGAACTGTATCAGGCGTATGCCGATTACAACGATATGATGGACATCACCGAAGGACTGTTCCGCTATTGCGCGCAAGAAGTTTTGCACACGGAAGACGTCGTATATCAGGGGCAGACCCTTCATTTCGGTCAAAAATGGCCGCGTATGACCATGCTCGACGCGGTCAAGACGTACACCGGCATCGACTTTTCGCAAGGGACGACCGAAGATCTTATCGCGCAGGCTAAAAAGATCGGCGTGGAGATCGACGACGGCGAGAGCTGGGGCAAAGCGCTCTACGAAGTATTCGACCAAAAGGTGGAAGAAAAACTGATCCAGCCCATCTTCATCATCGACTATCCGGTGGAAGTCAGTCCTCTCGCAAAGCGTAAACCGAGCGACAAGAGACTGACCGAACGCTTCGAGTGCTTCATGATGGCGAGAGAGATCGGCAACGCGTTCAGCGAGCTCAACGACCCCATCGACCAACGGGGCAGATTCGAGCAACAAGCGAGAGAAAGAGCCAAAGGCGACGACGAGGCGCAGTTTATGGACGAGGATTTCGTCAACGCGCTCGAGTACGGCATGCCCCCGACGGGCGGGCTGGGGATCGGGATCGACCGCATGGTGATGATCCTGACCGACACCTACTCCATCCGCGACGTGCTCCTCTTCCCGACGATGAAACCGAAGAAATAATGCTGTACGACAGCGTCCTGTCCAACGCGCAGAAGATCCGCTTCCACACCCCCGGGCACGGAGAACTACCGCCCGATTTGTGGAAGACCGACGTGACCGAACTGCCCTATTCCGACAACCTCGCCACCCCCACGGGTGCGATCAAGGATCTGGAAAAGTTTTTGGCTTCCGCCTATCGCGCGGAAGCCGCCTTTTTATCTACGCAGGGCGCAACGCACAACATTATGCAGGCGATCTATGCGACCAAGGACGACGGCGCCTTCCTCGTCGTGGGAAAAGCCCACCTCTCGGTCTACAATGCCCTCCGACTCTTCGGGACCAAGGCGTATCATGTGGACGAGCCGTACGACTACTCCGACGTACCGGAGGACGTCAAGACCGTCGTCCTCACTTCGCCCGACTATTTCGGAAAGACGTTGCCGCTGGATAGTATCGGCAAAAATCTTCGGCAAAAGAGTTTGACTCTCATCGTGGACTCCGCGCACGGAGCACACTTTGCTTTTTCGTCAAAACTGCCCGTTTCGGCTTCCGAATATGGCGATCTGGTTATCTTAAGCGTCCACAAGACATTACCCGTCCTGACGGGCGGGAGCGTCCTTGTCTGCAAAGAAAAGTTCTTCGACAAGGCAAAATACGCGCGGAATCTTTTACACACCACCAGTCCCAACTACATCGTGATGTGTTCGATAGAACTTGCCGTCAAGCGGTTCTTGTCCGAAGGAGAAAAGATTTACGACGATATCTACCGAGCGATCGACGACTTTACGAAAAGCCTTTCCGCACCGTATCGGGTAGTGCCTACAGACGACTTTTCACGCCTCGTCGTGGAGTCTCCCTATGACGGAGCGGCGGTCGCCGAGGCGCTGTACGAAAGAGGATTCGTCTGCGAGACAAGCTACGAAAACAAGGTGGTCTTTATCGTCACCTGCGCCAACTTTTTCTTCCTGCCCACCCTTCGTCGCGTGCTGGAAGAACTTCCCCCGCAAAGGGCGTATGTCGAACGACAGAGTCCCTTCCGTCCGCACCCCCACCCGACCGAGTTATCGTTCGGCGCAGGGTGGACGCTTGTGCCTTTGGAAAAGGCGGTCGGAAAACGGTCCTTTTCGGAAGTGGGTCTGTACCCGCCGGGTGTACCGCTTCTATACGCCGGGGACGTCGTGACCGATCGGATCGTCGAATTTTTGAAAAGCGACCCGGAAAAGACCTTCGGTCTTGAAAACGGACGGCTGCGTGTGATAAACTGATAATGAGGCATACTATGAGAGGAAAATTTATCGTGTTGGAGGGGTGCGAAGGCGTAGGCAAGTCCACGCAGTTGCGCTTTTTGAAAGAATACTTGGAGCGGACCGGACAGGACGCCGTCTATACGCGGGAGCCGGGCGGAACGCCGCTTGCCGAAAAGATCCGCGAGATCATTCTGACGAGCGAGATGGACGCCGAGACCGAGGCCCTTCTTTTCGCCGCGGCGCGGTGCGACCACATACAACACAAGATCTTGCCCGCCATGGACGAGGGAAAACTGGTCGTGTGCGACCGCTACCTTGACAGCTCGCTCGCCTATCAGGGATTCGGGAGAGATCTCGGCTACGACAAGGTCCTCGAGATCAACGACTACGCCGTCAAGCACTGTCTGCCCGACGGAGTCGTCTTCATCGACATGAACCCGCTCGACAGCTGGCGCCGTCGGAAAGGACACGTCGTCGAAAACGACCGTATGGAGCGGGAAAAAGACGAGTTCCATCTGCGCGTGTACGAAGGGTTGAAGCACGCGGAAAAAAACCGGAGCAACTTCCTCTCCATCGTCCCCGAGGTAGAAAAAGACGCCACCCATCGCAAGATCGTTGACGCCCTGCGGTCAAGGGGGCTGATACGGTGACGTTCGACCTGACGCAGGCTATCAAAAGGCGCTCCGCCTATCGGACCTTCGCCGCCGACTGCGACGGGGGGCTCGGGCACGCCTACCTCGTCTACTGCGAGGACGATGTGGTGCGCAGCGTCTTTTTGACTCTCGCCGCGCAGAGGATCTTTTGTAAAAACGCCTGCGGCGAGTGCGACGTATGCCGCGCCATCGAGGAGAAGAACTATCTCGACGTCAAGTACTTCGACGGGGCGGATATGAAGGTCCCCGACGTGGACGCTTTGACCGAGAGCGCTTCCGTCCGACCTGTCATGGGCGACTACAAAGTCTACTTGATCAACAACGCGGACAAACTCAGTCCGCAGGCGCAGAACAAGCTCCTAAAGACCTATGAAGAGCCGCCGAAATACGTTGTCATCCTCCTCGGAGCGACCAATGAGAACGGGCTGCTTGCGACCATCAAGAGCCGTGCGAAAAAAATCCATTTGGAAGAGTTGACGCCCCAAGAAGTCGTGGACTATCTCGTCAGCGGCGGCGCGGATGAAAAGAGCGCGCGGACGGCGGCGGCAATCAGCGACGGCAAACTTCAGCTCGCAGACGACTTTTTGACCGATCCGAAGATCTCCGATCGGTATGACAGGTGCTTCGGGCTGATGCTCGACCTCAACAACAGCTCGCAGATCGTGGACTGGCTATACACCGACCTGTTTGCGAAAGAAAACATCCTCTCGACGTTCGACTTTCTGGAGATCATCCTCTCGGACGTCCTGAAAAAGACGAGTGGGAGCACCGCCCCCTTCAAGAACGTGGGCAGAGACTTCGATCTGACCGAGATCGCAAAAAAGTTCTCCCCACAGAGCGCGTCTGCCTCCCTCTACGCACTAAACGAGGGCAGGAAAAAACTGTATTATAACGTCGGAGCCCTCTCGGTCGCCGAAGGGGTGCTGTTCGATATGCTGGAGGCAAGGTATAAATGGCAATAATCGTCGGAGTCCGATACAAAAACTCGGGCAAAACTTACTATTTCGACCCGAAGGGTCAACAATACAACGAAGGAGACGGCGTCGTATGCGACACCGCACGCGGACAGGAATACGGCGTCGTAAGCACCGCCAACAAGGAGGTCCCCGACAAGTCCATCGTCCAGCCTCTCCGTCCGATCTTGCGTAAAGCCACCTACGAAGACGAAGTACGCCACGCCGAAAATCTGCAAAAAAAGGCGTATCTTGTCAAAACAACGCAAGAGAAGGTCGCCAAACACAACCTGAATATGAAGATCGTGGACGCGGAGTACACCTTCGACAGACAAAAGGTGGTCGTCTACTTCACCGCCGAAGGAAGGGTGGACTTCCGCGAGTTGGTGAAAGACCTCGCCTCCGTCTTCCACGTGCGGATCGAGTTGCGACAGATCTACGAGCGCGACGACATCAAGATGCGCGGCGCGCTGGCGACCTGCGGTCGTCCCTGCTGTTGCACCACCTTCCTGAACGACTTCGAGAAGGTCTCCATCAAGATGGCGAAGGTCCAAGGGCTCAGCCTCAATCCGCAAAAGATCAGCGGGTGCTGCGGCAAACTGATGTGCTGTCTCAAGTATGAAAACCCCTACTACCAAGAGGTCTTCAAAAAGATGCCGAAAATGAACTCTTCCGTCAATACCCCCGACGGCAAAGGCTTGGTGGCAGGGCACGATATGCTCCGGCAAGAGGTCAAAGTCAAGTTCTTATCCGAAGACGGCAGTCAGGAAATAAAGTCGTACCCCTTAGACAAGATCTCCGGCGGCAAGATGCAAAAGCCGGAAGAAGTCACCGACGAACCTGACGAAACCGACGAATAATGTTCGTTCGTCATTCAAAATCAAGACTTTCGGGACCCTAAACCTTGGATATTATGAAGAAATCATCGCTCCTTTCCCTTCTGATGTGCGTCGTGATGATCGCACTGTTTGTCGGCGGGTGCGCCGCCTCGTACGTCGAGGAGACCTATGATGCGAAGGAGCGGGCGGCGACTTTGAAGACGGCGTTCGACGGGCGAGACATCATCAACGTACACGGCGTCGTCACCGAGGGGTCCGATCGCGTGGAGATCTCCGGCACGGTGAACGCGAGAGACAAGTCGATGCGCCTTTCCATCGACGGAGACGCTTACTTTTATTATGCCAAGTACCTCTTTTTACAGCAGGAGTCCGGATATGAAGTCCTCTCCTGTACGGCAAGTTATGCCGCATTCCTAAAAAATCTCCCCTTTTCCGCATTCTTCTTCTCCTATGACGAGGACGACTGCGAGAGCGCTTACGCGACGAGCGACCACCTTGTCGTCACCTTTGGCGGAGCCGGCGTAAAGAGGTGTTTTTCATCGGGCAGGAACGCTTCCGGCGGCGTCTACACCGTCACCTACGACAAAGACGAGATCAAGTCCACCTATCTGACCACCACCGTCACCGAAGACGGCGTCGAAAAGAGCTATTCCGCCTACTACACCTACTCCGTCGGAGAGGAATACTCCCTTGAGCCGACCGTTCTACCCGGCGACGGGACTCCCTACGCCGTCTATGCCTCGGCGGAGATCATAAAAGGCGCTTCCGGCAAGACCTTGCGTACCGGCGTCGGCGCCGACACCAGAGTGGAGACGTCCTCTATCCTCCCCACTCTCAAGTCGGAGTACATCACGCCCGATGACGTGGAGAACGCCTTCGTGATCGACCACGACGACGAATATGTCACTCTGAATATCGTCTACAAGTCCGCTAAAACCGTCATCGGACTGGGAGCCGCCCTGCGAGAAGTCGCCGTCACCTACAAAAAAGCCGACTACGACGTCACGCTCATCGTCATCAATCAAGGTCTGCGATATACCGTCGCGTAAAAGGAGCCGAGAAAATGAAATCTTTCCGAAAAGTCCTCACGATGCACCTGCCCGCTCGTCGCGGCTATAAAAATATCACCTACGAAGTGGCTGACGCCGTCAAAGAGTCCGGCGTCAAAGAGGGACTGGTCCTGGTCAACGCGATGAACATCACCGCGAGCGTCTTCATCAACGACAACGAGTCCGGGCTCCTTTCCGACTTTGAACGCTGGCTGGAAAAATTAGCCCCCGAAAAGCCCTACTCTCAATACGCCCATAACGGCTACGAAGACAACGCCGACGCCCACCTGAAGCGCACCGTAATGGGCAGAGAAGTCGTCATCGCCATCACCGACGGCAAACTGGACTTCGGCACTTGGGAGCAGATCTTCTACGGAGAGTTCGACGGAATGCGGGATAAGCGGGTTCTGATCAAGATAATAGGCGAATAAGGGCTGTGAATAGCCCATAAATTGCGAGTCCCTCGCATAATAGGTTATGAATTGCGAGTTCCTCGCATGAATTGGCTGTCGCCATGAATTGACGTCACAAGGACGTCATGAATTGCAATTTTTGTAAAACTGCATTATGGATAATAAAATCGCGGCTCCTTGGTTAAAGGGGCCGCTTCCATAATGGTGCATTTTGCAAAAAATGCGAGAATTCATGGGGCGCACACGCCCCAATTCATGATGCAAAAAGCGTCAATTCACGTCGCGTAGCGACAATTTATATCTCTTCAACAACGACATTCGCTATAAACACCCCGTCGTAAGAGACATTATTCTTCGCCGGCAGAATTGCTCACGTCTTCGCCGGACGAGCAAGCACTCAACGAAATTACGCAACAAATAACGAAAATAAAAATCATAAATGCTTTTATTTTTTTCATAAACTCTCTCCTTACAGAATAAAGTACAAGTTGCTTGTACATACAACAATGATTGTACAAGTAAAATGTACAATTTGTCAAGAGGAAGCATGAAAAAAGAAAACAAAATCGGAGAGAACATCCGGACCTATCGTAAAAGTATGGGACTCACGCAAGAACAACTTGCGACGTTTTTACAAGGTAAAAAAAGTTTGGTAAGCAACTATGAGAACGGATACTCCACCCCTGATATCTATACGTTGATCGCTTTAGCGGACATTTTTGACGTCACGATAGACGAACTCGTCGGAAGAAAATAGTCTCTCTTTGTTATCTGTAAAAAAGCTACCCGAATCGGATAGCTTATTTTTTTCTTTACAGCAATCGCAATACGACCCTTACGCCTTTTTGGCTCTCGGTTTTCTCGGTTGGGGGTAGTTGAAGTTCTCTTTCTTTGCGGAGATCAACAGATTGTAGTACAGAGCGGCGTCCTCTTTGGCTTTGTCTAAGTCCATATCCATACAAAAACCGCACTCTTTGGGCGACGATCCGGGGATCTCTCCCTCGAAGTCGGCGGCGTAGTCGAAGGTCCTCTCCACCAGCGGATAGATGGTATCGGTATCGATATCCCCCTCGACGATGAGATAAAAACCCGTTCGGCAGCTCATCGGTCCGAAAAAGATTATTTTATCTTTCCATAGTTCGTCGTTCCGCAAAAAAGTCTCGCAGATATGTTCCAGCGCCTGCACGCTCCCCGTCTCCATCACTTCGTCGTGATAGGGTCTTTTCAATCGCAAATCGAAGGTGGTGACCGTTTCGTACCCCAACCGATCTTTCCGGGCGACGTACAATCCCGCCTTTAATCTCGTATGATCCACCAAATAACTCGGTACTATTTCCATGCTTTCCTCGCAAAAAAACGTGATTGCTACCATTATATACCACATAGGGATAATAAGCAAGCACAATTTCGTCTTTCGCTCGCCCCCCGAGACGACGAAAGAACCTCCTTGCCAAAATCAGAGGCGGCGGACGAGATCAGGCGACGAACCACTTGGCGCCCTGCGCGAACGTCTGTAAAAAACGCTCTTTGTCCACCGCCTCCAGCGCGTTGGGGACGGGCGGGCGGGTCCGGGACACGTCGGACAGCTCCTCTCTCATAAAGGCGCAGAACTCCTCCGCCTCGGCGGGACTCACCAGCCAAATGCGCAACAGATACGCCGTCTTATGCAGATACTCCTCGATCCCGATGGTCGTCTTGCGGCAAGGCAAGTGCTTTTGCAGGTCCCCCACAAAGTCCGTCGCCTCGCGTTCGGTCGCTTTCCAAAGCATCAGTCCGATGCGGATCCGCTCCAATACTTCCTCGTACGTCGCGCTCTTGTCCGCGTCCATCATCCTCTTGTCGTTGATCAGATACGTCGTCCCTTTCCTTCCCGCTTCGATCGTCCTTTCCATTTCGGTCATCCTCCTGTCTCTTGATGCCTACAGTGTATCCCTTTTTCCCCTCCACGGCAAGAGCAAGATGTGACCGAATGTGTACACGTCGAATGATTTCACAACAAAAAACTCCCCCGACCGTATCTCGAAGGAGTTTTTATAGATCGTAACGACTGAACGAACTTTTACAGCGGCTCGAAGTCGCTCGCCGGGTGCTTACACAGGGGGCACACGAAGTCCTCGGGCAAGGTATCGCCCTCGTAGACGTAGCCGCAGATCTTGCAGACGTAACCCTTCTTTTTCTCCTCTTTGGCGGGAGGGGCGGGTTTGATATGGGCGAAGTAGTATGCGTAAGAGCAGGACGCGTCGTCGGTGAAGATCTTCGTCTCGCCGAGTTCTGCAATAAAGAGCATATGACTGCCGCAGTCGATACGCTAGACGATCTTGCCGGAGATGACCGCGTTGACGCCCGACTCCACGTAGGCGACGCCGTTTTTCATCCGCGGCGCGTCTTTGGAAAACTTGTCCGCGTCTCTGCCGGATTGGAATCCGAAGTGACGGAAGGTCTCAAAGGTCGCGGACTCGCTCAGAACAGACGCATTGAAGTCGTCGCTTTGCATGAGCATTTCACAGGTGAAGTTCTTTTTATTGACGGCGACGGCAATCTTTCCGTCGGCGACCTGCTGGACGGTATTGACGATACAGCCGTTGTCCTTGTCTCTCGCTTTCGCCGACAGGACAAAGAGCCCGTAGGTCAGTTTGAAGAGGGCGTTCCCGTTCGGATCGACGGGCTTTCTTTCGGGCGCGGGGGCTTCTGGCTCGTGCCGGGCGGTGGACAATTTGATCGCTTCCGCAAGGTCGTCCATAGCCTTGTCCTGCGCGTCCTTGAGACGGCTGGTCAGGGTCAAAAGCTCTCCGCAGACGAAAGAGTCCTTCCAGGCGGAGACGATCTCTTTCATACGCGCGCCGGCGGCGGGCGCCCAGGTACCGTTTTGTATCAGGCTCACCGTGCGCTTCTTGATGCCGTGCTTGGTGAGTTCGTCCAGGAGTTTTTCCATCGCCGAGTACAAATACATATTGGTCGTGACCGAGCAGAATACCAGATTGCTCGCCCGGAACGCTTCTGCGACCAGGTACGAATAGTGCGTCTTGGCGACGTCGTAGACTCTGATGTTTGTGACCCCCTTGTCGGCGAGGATGGCGGCCAGCGTTTCGGCGGCGTCTGCCGTATTGCCGTAGACGGAGCCGTAGGCTATGACCACGCCCACCTCTTCCGGCTCGTAGTCCGCCCAAAGAGAGTACTTTTCGACGATCTTGTCGAAGTTGTTTCTCCAGATCACGCCGTGCAAAGGGCAGACCAATGCGGGCGTGGCGCCGGCGAGTTTTTTCAAGACCGCTTTCACCTGCGCGCCGTACTTGCCGACGATGTTGGTGTAGTACCGTCTCGCCTCCGGCAGATAGGCGTCAAAGTCTATTTCATCCGAGTATAGGGTCCCGTCTATCGCGCCAAAGGATCCGAAAGCGTCCGCGCTGAACAAAACATTGTCGGTCAGATCGAGCGTCAGCATGACCTCCGGCCAGTGTACCATCGGCGCAAAAACGAACTTCAACGTGTGCCGTCCGGTCGAAAACTCTTCTCCGTCGGACACGACGACCGCGCGGGAGGAGATATCGCCGAAAAAGTTCTCCAGCATCCCCTTCGACTTCGCGTTGCAGATGAGCTTTAATTCCGGATAGGCGTCCATCACGGCGCGGATCGACGCGCTGTGGTCGGGCTCCATATGGCTTACGACAAGATAGTCCGCCGTCCGTCCGGCGAGGACTTTTCTCACGTTTTCCAAGTACTTGTTGGTGTATGCTCCGTCGGCGGTGTCCAAGAGTACTGCCTTTTCGTCCAAAAGGACGTAGGAGTTGTAGCTTACCCCGTTTGCCACAGGGTAAGCGTTCTCAAACAGCTCGATCCGACGGTCGTTGACCCCGGTATAAAAGAGGTCTTTCGTCAATTTTCTTACCGTCATCACTCCCTCCGAAGTTTTTACGCTTCTTCGGCGAACTGGTCTTTGCCCACGCCGCACAAGGGGCAAGTGTAGTCCTCGGGCAGTTCGGCAAACGGGGTGCCCTCGGCCTCTTCGTCGTAAACGTATCCGCAAACTTCACATACATATTTAGCCATAATATGACCTCCTGAAAAAATGTTATTTTCATTTTACCCTATCCGAAGTTTTTTGTCTACCCTCCGACGGTGACATTTTCCGTCGGACGTCGTTTTTTCTTGCCCCTTGCAAGAACTTTTTCTCTATTTTTCGACTCGGTCTTGAAAAGTCCGCGCACGCATATTATAATAGACGTATAAAACTATTTTGGGAGAAATAAAATATGACCCGTTCGGAAATGTTGTTTCAGTTCATCGACACCGTTTGGCACCCGTGGCAGAACTATCGCCGCTACAAAGCCGTGACGATCAAAAAGGACGTCGTCTACGACGAGAGCAGAAAGGACGTCTGCAAAGGTAACGTGTACTTCAGACAAGACCTCGTTGACAGCGGGAAAAAGCTCCCCGTCGTGGTCTACTATCACGGAGGCGGTTTTGTCCGCGGGGATAAAAAACACCGCAACAGCTTCTGCAAGATGATCGCCGACCACGGGTACTTTGTCTATAACGTCAACTACGGACTGGGCCCGAAAGACATCTTCCCGCAAGGGAGCCGCGACTGCGTCAACGCGGTCAACTTTTTGCAGAAACTCGCTAAAGACTACCCCATCGACCTAAGCAAAGTCTGCGTGACCGGGGACTCCGCCGGCGGGTACTACGCCGCCCACGTCACCGCCTTAAGTAACGACGCCTCTTTGCGGCAAACGCTGGGCGTCAACGACTTCGCCGTCCGTCCGGCGCTCTTTGTCGGCGGATGCGGAATGTACGACCCGCCCAAGTCCATCGGCGACCTCCACTTGCCCTTCCACTACGTCTGGGACATCGGCAGGTGCTTCCTCGGCTCCACCGAAGAATTCACCCTCAAAAAGGACTGCTCCAACACCTCCGACTACAAGTACATAAACGAGATCGCGCCCGCCCGGTTCGTCAACGACAACTGGCAGCCCGCTTTCCTCATCATCAGCACCAACGATATGTTCTGCCCCAATCAGGGCGAAATGCTGGAGCAAGCCCTCAAAGACGCCGGCGTGGACGTGGAGTCCTTCTACGGTCTGACCAAAAACGACGGACATTGTTTCCACCTCGACCTCTTCCGGAAGTCCAGCAAACAGTGCATGCCCAAGATGTTCGCCTTTATGGACAAATATCTGATGGCGTAAAACACCACCCCACTCCAAGAGAAAAAGCGCGGTCGACCGACCACGCTTTTTTCGTCCATACATTTTTGAAATTCCGCAATACATACGAACGAGGAACGCTCGTCGGTCTTTGCGTCGAAAGATCTTTTCTTCCCGATACGACAAAATCACTTGCTTGAAAGGGCGATCTTGCGACGTTCTTCAACATTGACGCAATGAGAAAAGATGAGATAAAGCGGTACCGCAATCGCTTATACGTATGCTGTCCGCAAGAAAAGGACCGGGATAAACGTTTTTCGATAAATGATCAGCCCAGCAGTGCTTTTGTCTTCTCGTCCTCGTACTGGCGGGTATAGAGGGCGCGGTAGTAGCCGTTATTGTCCAACAGCTCCTTATGCGTGCCGCGCTCGACGATCTTGCCGTTTTTGACGACGAGGATGCAGTCGGCGTTCTTGACCGTGGAGAGGCGGTGGGCTATGACGATGGAGGTCCTGCCTTGGATCACTTGGTCGATCGCGGACTGGATCTTGGCTTCGGTCAGAGTGTCCACCGAGGCGGTCGCTTCGTCCAAGATGAGGAGCTTCGGATCGCACAGAATGGCGCGCGCAAAGGATATCAACTGCTTTTCTCCGGTGGAAAGAAGGTCTCCCCCCTCCCCGACGTCGCTATCCAAGCCGCGCTCCAGTTTGTTGACCACTTCGTCCGCGCTGACGAGAGCGAGCGCACGATTGATCTCCTCGTCGGTGGCGTTCGGATTGCCGTACAAGAGGTTCTCTCGCACGCTGCCGGAGAAGAGATGCGGCGTCTGCAGGACGTACCCCACGTTGGAGTGGAGCCAGTTTTGCGACCGCTCCCTTACGTCCTTCCCGTCGATCAGGATCGCGCCCTCGTTGACGTCGTAAAAGCGGCAGATCAGGTTGACCAAAGTGGACTTTCCGGCACCCGTTTCTCCCACGATCGCGACATTGGTGCCGAACGGGATCTTCAGGCTGAAGTGTTCCAATACCGGCTCGTGACCGTCGGGATAGGTGAAGGTGACGTCCTTTATTTCGATGTCTCCGATCATCGGCTCGAAGTTCTCCGTCTTGGGCTCGAAGACGGTGCCGTACTTTGCCACCACTTCGGGCGTATCGACGACGTCGGGCTCGGTATGCAAAATTTTGTCCACACGCTCGATATTGACCTGGCAGGTGATGAGGTCGCTGACCGCGTCGATGATCCAGCGCATTGGCTCGATAATGCCCTGCGCGTAGGACATAAACAGGCTGAAGGTCCCCACTTCGTCCTCGGCGATGTACCCGCCCTGCCACAATACGATGGCGAGAGCGATACTCGACCCGATGTTGATGGTGGACGAGAACAAACCTCTCAGGTGCGCCACGCGGAGGGCTTTTTTGCGGATCTTGACGGTGTGCTCCTGCAAGGTCCTCTGCATTTTGTCCTCTATGACGAGCGTCTTGACCGTTTTTGCTCCCGTGATCCCCTCGTTGAAGTCCGAAGTTATGATGGAGTTCATCTCCCGCACTTCGCGGTTACTGCGGATGAGTTTGCCTTGGAAGATGGAGAACATCAGCACGATCAGCGGTGCGATCGTCAAAACAAGCAGCGCAAGGCGCGCGTTGACGACCAACATGACGACCACCGCGCCGAGGAGATAGGTCAGGTGCCATACGCCGTCCATCAGGCTCCAGGACACCAAAGAGCCGATCTTGGAGGTGTCGCTCATCACGCGGGAGTGGATATAGCCGACGCTGTTGCCGTTATAGTAAGAAAACCCCAACGTCTGAAGGTGCGAAAAGACGCTGTCGCGCAAGTCCCGATTGATCTCCACTTCGGTGCGGAAAGCGGAACTCATGGCGATATAGTTTGCCACGGCGGAAAAAGCCACCGTCGCCACGAACGCCGCTATGTAGTACGGCAAGGTGTCCAGTGTACCAAGCCCGACGAAATGATCGAAGGCGTACCGCTGATACACCGGCAAAAAGATGTCCACCATACTCCCCATCAGACCGCAGAAGATCATAAAGAGGATCCTCCAGCGATATCTATGCAGGAAGGGTAATAGCTTCGGGATCCCGAAGAACTTCAGTCTCGTACGTTCTTTTTTCATAATTCATCCACCCCGTCCGTCTGCGCACGGTAGACTTCGGCGTAAATACCGCCTTGCGCTACCAGCTCTTCGTGCGTGCCGGACTCCTTGATCGTCCCGTGATCGAGGACCAATATGAGGTCTGCCTTTTTGAGAGTCGTGATACGGTGCGAGATCAAAAAGACCGTCGCCGTGCCGAACTTCTTTTCCAGACTCCTCCGGATCTTGGCGTCCGTCTCGGTATCCACCGCCGACAACGAGTCGTCGAAGATGAGCACCGGCGTATTCCCCGTCAACGCCCGCGCAATGGCGGTGCGCTGCTTCTGTCCGCCGGACAGAGTCACGCCTCGCTCTCCGACGAAGGTATCATACCCGTCGGTAAAACTCTCTATCGTCTCGTCCAGTGCCGCCGCCTTGGCTGCCTCCCGTATTTCTTCCAGCGTGGTCCCCTCCCGCTTGATGCCGATGTTTTCGGCGAGCGTGCGGGAAAAGAGGTACGGCTCCTGCAATACAATGCCGATGTTGGACCGCAGATACTCCGTCCTGACGTCCCGGATGTCCACGCCTCCGACCGTTATTTTCGAGTCGGGGTCCTCCAGGTCGTACACCTTGTCCAATAATAGCATGAGCGTGGACTTGCCGCTCCCGGTCCCGCCCATAATGCCGACCGTAGTGCCCGCCTTGACCCGGAAGGACACGTCGTGCAACAGTTCGGGGCAGTTTTCATAGGCGAAATTGACGTGTTCGAAAGCGATGTCCCCCGTCATATCGCACTCCCCTGCGCCCTCCTTGTCCCGCTCGGGCTCGGAGTCCATTATGTACACGATCCTGTTCAGGGAGACGCCGGCTTTGCTCATCTCCGACAACATCCTCCCCAACATCCTGATCGGCCAAAGGAGCATCTCGTTGTAGGAGATGAAAGCGATATACTCCCCGACGGAGAGTTCCCCATTGACGGTGAATACCGCGCCGCTGACCATGACGATCAATATTTCCAGTCCGGTGATGATGTCGTTCGACGCCCAAAACCGCGCCATGATCTTGGCGAGTTTGGTCCAGAGTCCGGTATAAAAGCGGTCGTATTTGACGAACTTGTCCTTTTCATACCCCTCTCTGCCGAAGGCTCTGACTACCCGCACGCCGGTGAGATTCTCCTGCGCCATAGCCGAAAGTTTTCCTTCGCTCTCGTCGCACTCGGTAAAAGCCGTCTTGATCTTCTTGTGAAATACGAGCGAGTAGATCAAAATAAGCGGCATGCAGGACGCCGCGATCAACGCCATCTTCCAGTTCATCGAGAACATAAAGCTCAGGCTCATCACCACCATAATGATGATGCGGAAGATCCCCGTCAACTGCTCGGAGACGAAGTTCTTGACCGTCTCCACGTCCGAAGTACTGCGCTGAATGATGTCGCCGGTATGATTTTTCATATGCCACGAAAAGGGCAAATGACTGACCCGATCGAACAACTTTTCGCGCATATTTTTGGTCAACGTCTCGGCGCCGTATGTGTTGCTGACCCTGTATAAATAGTTGGTCAAGAACGCCACCGCCGCCACCGCAAGCAAGATCAAAGCGGGGATCCAAAGGTTCTCTTTCAGATACGCCGCTCCGCCGAAGGACTCCAAAAAGGAGTTGATGCCGACGTCGTCCGTCGGCTCTCCCAAGATGATCTGATCGACGGACAGCCGTATGATCTGCGGAGACAACATCCCCGTCAACGCCGTAATAAGAGTGGACGCGATCCCAATCAAAAACGCCGCCTTCGTCCCCTTCAAAAATTCCCAAACCCAATAAACCGATCTCTTCTTCATAATACCCTCAATCGAATCAATATTATATCAATCAACCCGATTCTTCGTCAAATTATTTGCTCAAAATAGTCAAAACCATAAAAACTTTCTCTTCCCGTTTGCGCTGAGTCAACGTCTGTCTCAACAGTAAAACGCACCGCGGAAAAAGCGATGCGTCCTTTATACGTTGGGGAGTATATTGCGCGCTACTTTTTCAACGTCTCGATAATCTCATAGATGCGTTGCAGGTCGTCGTTGGTGAAATAGTCGATGGTGATGCGACCCTTTTGTTCGTTGCCCATCAAGCGGACTTTGGTGGCGAAGACTTCGGTCATATCGTCTACAAAGTGCCGCATCTCGAGGGACATCTTCTTTTTGACCGTCTCGGTCAACTTGGTCGGACGGCTCTCCGGCTTCAGGATATACTTGACCTCTTTTTCGATCTCGCGCACGCTCCATCCCTAGGCGGCGGCTTTTTTTGCGACCTCGATGATGACGTCCGCGTCGTCTATAGATAGGAGCGCTCTTCCGTGACCGGCGGAAAGAGCCCCGGACTTCAACATCTCCTTCACTTGAGCGGGGAGATTCAGTAGGCGCACGGAGTTGCTGATCGCGGAGCGGGACTTCCCGATCTTGCCCGAAAGTTCCTCTTGCGTGACGTTGTAGCTGTCGATAAGTTCGGCGATCGCCTCCGCTTCTTCGATGGCGTTGAGATCCTCTCTTTGCAAGTTCTCGATCAGGCTGACCTCGCGGATCTTCTGCTCCGACATCTCGCGCACGATGGCGGGGACCACGGATAGCCCCGCCTCTTTGGACGCACGGTACCGTCTCTCTCCCGCGATGATCATATAGTCCTCGCCGTCCTTTTTGACGACCAAAGGTTGGATCACGCCGTTCTCTTTGATGGACGCCGCCAGCTCCCGTATGGTCTCCGGGTCGAAAGTCTTTCGCGGCTGATTGGGGTTGGGTTTAAGCCTCTCTATCGGCAACTTGACGACGACCTCGTCGCCGGTCTTTTCCTCTCGAACGTCCTCCACGTTGGCGAGGAGCGCCGTAATACCTCTGCTGACCTTCTTTGCCATATCCAAACCCTCCTAAAACATTCAAACGGATACTCTTACTCATTCTAACATAAAATCGCCTTATTGTAAACTTTAATTTGCTAAGAGGGCGAAAAGCGACCGTATCCACTCCCCACAACAATTCTCCGCGCAAGTTTTCCCCTCCTCCCGGTCGTCGTCACGTCTATATTTACCCCCTAAAACTCGGTAAAATAAGGGCAAACGGCAACCGATAAGGGCAAACGCCCGACGAAGATCCCACGCTTTTCGCCATCCGAAAACGACGCCCCGAAGTAATATCGAAGCGTCGTATCTATAACTTTGAAAATGACCGGAAGATCAGTCCTTATTGACTCTGTCGATCAATGTCGTCGTGTCCCGGATAATGGCGAGGACCTTCTTTTCAACCTGTTCCATCCCTTTGTATATGGACAGGTCCCATTTTGCCGCCCAAAGAGAATTGTATCTCCATTGGCGGCGCAGGACCCGACCGACCGTTTCGTCAACCATATCGCCGATCTCCCTCATTTTGTCCAGTCTATCCCATACGTCCGCCTCGCCGTATCGCTCTATATACTCCGCCCTGTTTTTATGCGGTTCGTAGGGATTAAAATGACAATCTATCCGAATATAAAAGACATTAGGATCCTTTTTGTTCTGTTGTATCTCATAGTGAAAGTCATACCGTCCCGTTCCCCATTCCTCACTTTTGCGAATTTGAAAATGATTGTTCTTTTCCCGCCCGCCGGCATTCATTATATCCTTGCTGACGATATAATCGGGCAGTCCTTTTTCTATACTATCTCGCAATTCAGGTAAAATATATTGCATAAGGCTATTTCTCCCTAACAATGATTCCATCTGTGCATCTTAGAGTATAAGATCCCAAATATTCATCCCACCGTGTGTAATTCGTATATTTTTCTATAGCCGACCATTGCTCTTTTGTTCCCTGATAAATAAAAGTAGATAAATTATTGCACCCGAAAAACACACCTATCTTCGTTATGCTATTGGGAATCGTCATTTTATTCCCACTCCATCCATCAAAACAAGAGGGGTCCAACGTCGTAATCGTATCGGGTATGACTATTTCCGTCACCAACTCGTTATCTATATATAGATTATGCGCATACGCTAAAGGATTAGCACCTCCTCCATATTCTTTTCTGAACGATATATTACACCAAGAAGTTACGTCCCCGTGATAATAAACGCGTTCGAGAGACTCACAACCGGAAAACGCTGCGGAGCCGATAGACGTTATCCCTTTCCCCAGGGTGACTTCCGTTAAATTGACGCTCCGGGCGAAGGCAAACCCACCTATGCTTATCACGCTATCCGGAACAATGATGCTTGTCCCTCTGTACTCCTCAAAGGCTCTTTCCCCTATTTCCGTAATAACCGCATCCTCTGCCCATACTATAGCCGCAGTACAACCTCCGAATGCCCATCTTCCTATGCTCGTCACGCTATTGGGAATCGTTATGGTTGTCCCATGCCATCCCGTGAGGGCATTTGCTTTTATCTCCATTATTGTATCGGGGATCTCAATCTCCGTTACCAAAGTTTCGTCAATGTAAAGATTGTGGGCGTAATATAACGGATGTGACCACCGATCGTCGTAACTCGTTATTCTGAACCACCCCTCAACGTCGCCCGAATAATAGACGCCGTTCAAATAATTACAGCTACAAAAAGCGTACGCTCCGATGTACGTCACCGTCGCAGGAAGGGTTATCTTTGTCCCGTTCCATCCATAAAAAGCATATGCTTTTATTTCCGTTATTGTATCGGGGATTTCAATTTCCGAAGCCAATGCTCCGTCAATATAAAGATTATGCGCATAATGCAACGGGTTAGCGCCATAACCGCCGAACTCTATTCCGCACCAAGCCTCAACACTGCCGCTATAATAGACGCTTGTCAATTTTTCGCACTTCTCAAAAGCATTTGTCGCAATTTCCGTCGTGCTTTCGGGAATGTTGACGTTTACTAAATTATTGCAACCATAAAACGCAAGCTCCTCGATTGTAGTAATTGTTTCCGGCAAAACAATCGTTTGTAAATTATTATTGTTCAAAAAAGCGCCGGAGCCGATTACTGTCACGGGTAAATCGTTATAGCTATCCGGAATAACGACGGACGTAACGGCGTCATCCGTTATTCCCGTTACGGCATATGCTTCCTTGCCGTCTATTTTGCTATACTGTAAAGCAAGAGTCGCCGAAGAGTCATACCCGCAAACGGAACATTTTCCGTCAACAAGGGTATGTCCCTCTTTTATCGCGGCATATTGATGTCCGCAAATAACCGCGAGCCAATGGTTTATATCGTCAAACATATAGCTGTCGGCATAACTGTGTCCTGTCGCCGGAACAAAAGCATCAACTTCCGTATAGCCGCAATCTTTACAAATATGACTGGTATACCCTTCTTCCGTGCATCCGGGAAGCGTCACAACGTCTTCGAAATCGTGCGGAATTTTTTCGGTAATAATCGTTTTTAACAGCTCTCCACATGTTTTACAAATGAGATAGTTTATTCCCGTTTTCGTACAAGATGGGGCTTCCACGATAATAATCTCTTCAGTTATGTCGTGCGCATGCTTTTCTTTTAATCGCTCAAGTTTCTCTTCCTCATCATCGGTATAAACCACTACGAGAAAACCTTCATTGTCAATATATAACTTTTTTATTCCCCTGCCCGCGACGCCGGGATCTCCCGTATCTCCTTTTTCTCCCTGTATACCTTGGTCGCCCTTTCCTCCTTTTTCGCCTTGAATGCCCGGCTCTCCTTGGTCGCCCTTGTCTCCTTTTTCACCCTGGATCCCCTGTTCTCCGGGGTCGCCCTTGTCTCCTTTTTCACCCTGGATCCCCTGTTCTCCGGGGTCGCCTTTGTCGCCTTTTTCACCTTGGAGCCCCTGCTCTCCTTGGTCTCCCTTATCTCCCTTATCTCCCTTGTCGCCTTTCTCGCCCTGTATACCCTGCTCTCCGGGGTCGCCCTTTTCTCCCTTGTCGCCTTTCTCGCCCTTGATGGTGGCGAGCCACATTTCGTAAGAGAGTTCTCCGCCATTCGCCAAATATAACCGATAGACGGAATATATATCATCGTCATAAGTGGTCTCCTGATTGCCGCAAGCGGTCAAAGAAAACGCCACGAAGCACATAATGATAGCGACGATCATCTTCACGACGGATTTTTTCATGTTTACCTCGCATAATAGAATATATGCTAATTGTACCATTGCACCGTTATTTTGTCAACAATAGACCGTTATAACGTTATCGGCGTGCTGTTATACAATAATTACGAGGATGCTTGTTTATGGACGTCGTAAAAAAGATAGACAAAATACGTCGGGATCGGGGCTGGTCGGTCAATCGTCTTGCTTCCGAAGCAATGCTCACACAGAGCACCGTCGCCAATATGTTCGCTTCCGGCAGCGAGCCGAAACTCTCTACGCTACGAGCGATCTGCGAGGCATATAATATGTCTTTGGCGGACCTGTTTTACGAAGAGACCGATCATACCATCGCGCCGAAAGATCTGGATCTTCTCTTGAAATACGAAAAACTGACCGAAAAAGAAAAATCGGTCGTCAACGATTTGATCGACCTATTGAGTCATAGATGACTTGTTTTTTGCGGGACGATACGCCCTTCGGGTGGGCGGGTGGGACCGACGGACCGGGTCGCGGGAGGATTGACAGGAACAAAAAACGGTACTAAGATAAAAGGGATACGGAGGAAAGATCATGAACGAAAGTACAGCGCAAGCGGTCTTGGAAGAGTTCCTGTCCTATCCCTTGACGGACTCGAGGGCTATTTTGGATCGGTTTGCCTCACTCCACGGAGCGATCGCTCGCTTCGGCGGGGAAAAACGGAACTTCGTCTATGTCCCGGGCGCGCGTGACGACCGCGTCCTTTTGGTCGCCCACGCCGATACGGTCTGGGACGAATACTACCTCGATCAGCCCGACCTTCCGCAGACCGTCCGATATAGTGACGGCGTATATTCCGCCGTCGAAAAGGGCTACGGGATAGGAGCCGACGACCGCGCCGGGTGCGCTATGCTGTGGCTCTTGAAAGACTCCGGGCACTCCCTTTTGGTCCTCGACGGAGAAGAACACGGACAAATCGGCGCCAACTACATAAAGAGCGCCTACCCAAGTCTCCATAAAGAACTCAACGCGCACGCGTATATGGTCCAACTCGACCGCCGCGGAAAGTCCGACTATAAGGTCTACGAACTCCCCGTGCCCAAAGAATTCAAACGCTTTATTGAGGAAAAAACGAACTTTTCCGAGCCGGATAAGTCCTCTCGTACCGATATCGTCGCATTGTGTACCGAAGTATGCGGCGTGAATCTGAGTATCGGCTACTATCACGAACACACCCCGAAAGAGTGTTTGGTCTTCCGCGAGTGGTACCGCACGCTGACCCTCGTAGAGGATATGCTGCTCGGAGAGCAAAGGCGCTTCCCTCTCAAATAGCCCGACGTAATTTTACAACGTAAAAACGCTTTCGGCGTTTTGCCGAAGGCGTTTCTCTATCCGAAATATCCGTCTATCAATCGAAGTCGAATTCTTCTTCGTCATCCGAGACCGGTCCGCTCCCGCCGACGCCGGCGTTCCTGAGGGCGTTGGTCAGGATGTTTTCCCACATATACGCCTTGCGCTCCATCTTGTTCATAAGAGCGGGGTTGCTGCGGCGCATCTCTTCCAGACGCTGTCTGGCGGCGTTCTGAAGTTCGGCTTTGCGCGCCTCGTTTTGTCTGCGCTTGGACTTCTTTTTGGCGATCGCCGCAAAGAAGCACGTCACGATCACGAACAGGATCAATGCGATCAACGCGACCACGGTGTCCCCGGAGATGAAGCACCCGATCGGGGCGCCCATGCTCGTGGCGAGATTGCTGAGGAATCCGTCTCCGCCCTTTGCGGGTACGACTTCGCCCTCTTCGTCCACGGTCGTCTCCGTCACCTTGCCGTCGAAGATGCCGGTCACTTTGACGATATAGTCGTCGTGGACCTTGTCGAGGATCCCGACGATCTTGTCCAAAAATCCGCCGGAGGCTTCCGCCGTCTCTTCACCCTCTTCGTCCTCGTCAACTTCTTCGTCGGCGTTACTCGGAGCGGAAGCGGGTTGTTCTTCTTCCACCTTGGCGATCGAGAACTTGTCTCCCGGACGGCTCTTTTCGGAGAAGTAGACTTGCCCCTTCATCGCGTTGCTCGGAGCGTCCAAAATCTTGAGCGTGCCGCGGTTCATATACACGATGAAAATAAGTTCGGCTTCCTCATCCTCCGACTCGGTCGCATTATAAAACTCGAGAGTCGTGACGGCGTTTTTGATCGTCCCGCTCATCTCGGGCGTCTCGGCGCCGGACGTGCGATACGCCCAGGCGTCTTTGGTCAGTTCAAACAGAGGATATTCGAGCTTTTCCCCGTTTTCATCATAAAAGTTATAGGTGTTTTCATACTTGACGCGATCCAGCCCTTGGCTGATGCCGTAGTACAATTCCACCCCGGCTACCGCCAAAAATACGAGCATCAACAAGAAGCACAAGATGCCCAGGATCGGCAGCTGGCGATATCTCTTCTTGTCCCGTTGCAGATATTCGTTTTCGTAAGCGCGGATCTGAGGGTCCTGTCCGTACTGCGCGCGACGTTTTAGGGCGATCACCTGTTCTTTTGTCTTGATCTTCGTCCCTTCGGGTGCCGGACCTTTCGCCCTGACCCATCCGAAAGAGGAATACGCGAACGCTTTGCTCGCCGGAGCCCCTTTCATCTCCACGTTGCCTTTAATGACAGTGTGTTGTACGTTCTTCTTTTTTGCCATGATTCCTCCCTCCGGAAAGCAAACTGCCGATATATCACTATGTTATCAAAATACCCCTCGCGCCGTCAAGGGGTATTTCATAAAATAATGTCTTTTTTTATCAACAACGCGCGCGCTCAGCCTCTTTTGCCCTCGCGGAGTCCGGGGCGTCGCATCGCGTTCAGGATGGCTATGACAGAGACCCCAACGTCGCCGAAGATCGCCAGCCACACGCTCCCGAGCCCGATCACGGACAGGACCAGCACCGCGACCTTGACGCCTAAAGAAAAGACGATGTTCTCCCACACCAGGCGCATATTGAAGCGGGATATTCTGACCGCTTCGTCGATCTTGTTGAGGTCGTCCTTCATCACGACCACGTCGGCGGTCTCTATAGCGACGTCCGTCCCCGCCGAGCCCATAGCGATCCCGACGTCCGCACTCGCCAAAGCCGGCGCGTCGTTGATGCCGTCTCCGACGAATCCCACCACCGACTTCTTGTCGCTCTTTTCTTGACGCAGAGTCGCCAGTTTGTCCTGCGGCAACAGTTCGTACCCGAATTCTTCTATGCCGACCTCTCTTGCCGTCTCCTCCACGGCTTGTCTGCCGTCCCCGGACAGCATACGGACTTTGACCCCCCGCTTCGACAGCCTCTCCACCGCCTCTTTAGACGTCGCCTTGACGCCGTCTTTTACGACGAAGGTGGCTAATAAGGTCTCCCCGTCGGTCAGGTACGTCGCCGTCCCGCTCCCCTCGTACGGAGAGACGGCTATGTTGAGTTTTTCTAACAGTTTTCGGTTCCCGATATAGTATTTTTTGTCACCCATTTCGCCCATTATACCATATCCGGCGATCTCTTCCACCTTGTCGAACGCGAGGTCGCTTTCGCCGCTTTCGACGATGGCTTTCGCCACGGGGTGATTGCTGTTTTTTTCCAGCGCGCGCGCCAAGGAAAGCGCTTGCTCTTCGTCTTTTGCGATGGTCTTTGTCAAAACAAACCGCCCCTCGGTGATCGTCCCCGTCTTGTCGGCGAAAAGGACGTTCATCTTAGCCAGTTTTTCAATATATCCGCTACCTTTTATAAGTATCCCGCGCTTGCCCGCCAGTCCCACGTTGTTGAAAAAGGCAAGCGGTACGCTGATGACCAGAGCGCAGGGACAGGACACGACGAGGAAGTTGACCGCGCGGTAGATCCAGTCCGTCCACGCGCCTGTGACCAGCCCGCCCACGACGGCGACCACGACCGCCAGTCCTACCACCGTCGGGGTGTAGACCGCGGCGAATTTGGCGATAAAACTCTCCGTCTTCGCCTTCTTTCCCAGCGCCTCGCTGACCATCTCCACGATCTTGGCGATAGCGGACTCTCCCGCCGCTTTTTCGGCGCGTATCTCGATCACGCCGTCCAGTACGATACACCCGGAGAGGACCTCTTGTCCTTCGGATATCCCGCGCGGGACGCTCTCTCCCGTCAGAGCGGAAGTGTCCAGATGCGTCTTGCCCTTGACGACCACGCCGTCCACCGGCACTCGCTCCCCCGCCTTGACCAAAAGGACGTCGCCCACGACGACTTCGGACGGGTCCACCGTCTCGTATTCCTCTCCGCGCTTGACGTGCGCGACTTCAGGACGGACGGACAGAAGGGTCTGCACGTTCTTTCTCGAACGGTTCACCGCGTAGTCCTCGAAGAGTTCTCCCACCGACCCGAGGATCAGCACCGCGATCCCTTCCGGGTATTCGCCGAGGACAAAAGCCGCCACCGCCGCGATCAACATCAAAAGATTTTCATCGAATATCCTGCCCCGTATCACCGTCTTGAACGCTTTGATCGCATATTCGTATCCGATCACGACGAACGCCGTAACGAACAATACGAGCGACGCGATCTTCCCGATCGGCGCCACCCACGCGATCACCGTCAACACCGCCGCAAGCGGGATCTTGGCAATGTCCCAAATTTTTAACAGCTTACGAATACTCATAACGAAAGATTCAAAAACACGCGCGCTTAGCACGCATATCGCGCAAGCGCAACAAGCTTACATTCGGCTATACGCCTCATCAGATTTGCCTACCGGCAAATTTGCACGTCGCGCAAGCGACCTAGGCGATCTCCGCTTCCGGCTCGATCTTCCGTATCGCCTTAATGACTTCCGCTTCCACCGCGGCTACGTCCGCACCCTCTTCGTACACGACGGTCAAACGTTGCATCATGAAATTCAATTCCAGCTCTTTGACGCCCTTGACCTTCTTCGCCTTTCTTTCGGCGATGGCGGCGCAGTTGGCGCAGCACATATTCTTGACAGCGTATTTCTTTTCCATATATTACCTCCATACGATTAAACGTTCGTTTAATCATCTATATGATAGCACACCGACGCGTATGTGTCAACGATTAAACGAATATTTAATTGAATTTGTTTTCTCCTCCGTTGCGTCTCTATATTGGGGCGAACGGACCTTGTGGGGCGGGTGGGTTGGGAGAATCGACCGATTCGGGGGCAGTCGTCCCTATTTTGTTGCTTTTTTTTCTTTGATTTGGTATAGTATTTTTTAGCCGCATACGGAAAATCCGATCGTGGGTAATCCATCTGTGGGTAATCCATCTGTGGATAATCCATCTTCGGATAATTTTTCGACAAAAAAAGAGGTACTATGAAATATATCGTAATTCTGGGCGACGGAATGGCGGACTACAAGCGCGGACCGCTGGGGTTTGCCACCCCGCTCGAACTGGCGAAAAAGCCGCACATCGACGAATTGGCGTTCCTTGGGACCGTGGGACTCATCCGCACGGTCGATCCGGGGATGAAGCCGGGTAGCGACGTCGCCAATCTCTCCGTCCTCGGCTATGATCCGAAAGTTTGCTACACCGGGAGGTCTCCTTTGGAGGCGCTGTCCATCGGCGTGCCTTTCACCTTCGACGACACCGTATTCCGCGTCAACCTGGTGACTTTGGGCGACTCCGAAGACGGGACCTTTGCGCGGATGAAGATGCTCGACTACTCGGCGGGAGAGATCTCCACCGACGAGGCGCACGAACTGATGCAAGCCGTCCACGACGCTCTGTCCGACGGCAAGATCACTTTCCACGGTGGGACCAGCTACAGGAACTGCGCCATCTTGCACAACGGGACTTGCTCGGACGACTTCACGCCCCCGCACGACATCTCCGGAAAAGAGATCGGCGACTATCTCCCGAAGGGCGAGGACGCGGAGTACTACCTCGACCTTATCAAAAGATCCATGGACGTCCTGAAGGACCACCCCATAAATGTCGCCCGCGTCGCCGCCGGCAAAAACCCCGCCACGGCGATATGGTTCTGGGGGAGAGGCACCAAACCGAAGCTGGAAGACTTTTTTAGTAAGTACGGCTTAAAGGGCGCGATGATCAGCGCGGTAGACCTCTTGAAAGGCATCGCCAAAGGGGCGAATATGGACGTCGTCGAAGTCCCCGGCGCGACGGGGACGCTGGATAGCAACTTCGTCGGCAAAGCCAACGCCTGCCTGGAGGCGCTGAAAGACCACGACTACGTCTACGTCCATATGGAAGCGCCCGACGAGTGCGGGCACCAAGGGGACGCCCAAGGCAAGATCAGAGCCGTGGAAAAGGTGGACGAAGTCCTCGGCATCATCCGGGAAGGACTGGAGAGGTCCGGCGAGGACTACTGTATTGCCGTCCTGCCCGACCACGCGACCCCGCTTGTCCTACGCACGCACACGTCCGACCCCATCCCCTATATCGTCTACAATTCCGCCCGCCCCACCCGCTCCGGCATAGCCTATACCGAAGAGGAGGCGCAGAAAGGACTCTTCCTCTCCAACGGGCGCGCGCTCATACAATATATGCTCCGCAGCTGAAAAGCGGAACAAAACGACACATCATACTTTTGCGAAAAACGCAATAAGGAGTACCGAATATGAAAAAACTGGACACCAAACAACTTCGTTCGCTCTATCTCGACTTCTTTGCCGAACGCGGGCACAAAGTGATCCCGTCGGCGTCACTGATCCCCGACAACGACCCCACCGTGCTGTTTACGACGGCAGGGATGCATCCCCTCGTGCCGTATCTTATGGGCGCGAAACACCCGGAGGGAAAACGCTTGACCGACGTGCAAAAATGCGTCCGCACCGGGGACATCGACGAGGTGGGCGACGCCACGCACTGCACCTTCTTCGAGATGTTGGGAAACTGGTCTCTTGGCGACTACTTCAAAAAGGAGTCCATCACCTTCAGCTATGACTTTTTGACCAAGGTCTTGGAGATCCCTGTGGACAAACTCGCCGTATCCGTCTTCGCCGGAGACGAGGACGCCCCGCGGGACGACTTTTCGGCGCAGACCTGGATAAACCTCGGCATCAAAAAAGAGAACGTCTACTTCTTACCGAAGAAAAACAACTGGTGGGGACCCGCCGGCATGACCGGCCCCTGCGGACCGGACACCGAGATCTTCATCATCACCAAGCCCGACGCCGGCGACCACGTCTGCACGCCCGCCTGCGACTGCGGCAGATTCGTGGAGATCTGGAACAACGTCTTTATGGAATATGACAAACAGGCGGACGGCTCCTTCCTACCCTTAAAGCAAAAGAACGTGGACACCGGCATGTGACTGGAGCGGACCGTCGCTATGCTGAACGGCTATCCGACGGTGTACGAGATCGACGTCTTCAAGCCGATCATCGACCTCTTGCGGGAGCGTAGCGGCAAGGGCGAGGACTTCATCCGTCCGATGCGCATCATCGCCGACCACGTCCGCACCGCCACCTTTATGATCGGGGACGAAAAGGGCGTCACCCCCAGCAACGTCGATCAAGGCTACATCCTGCGCCGCCTCATCCGCCGCGCGGTACGCTTCGCCCGCACGCTGGAGATCGACTCGTCCGTTCTTATCGAGATCGCCGAAAAATACGTCGAGTCCTACAAGGCGTACTATCCCGAACTCGCCGAGAACCACGACAAGATCGTCACCGAACTCCAAAAGGAGATCGAAAGATTCCAAAAGACCCTCGAGACCGGTCTGAAAGAGTTCGAGAAACTCTTGAAATACATTCAGAACAACCGTATCAGCGGAAAAGCCGCCTTCAAACTGTACGACACTTTCGGCTTCCCCATCGAGATGACCGTCGAACTCGCCAAAGACAACGGCGTGACCGTAGACGAGGAAGGTTTCGAGCGCGCCTTCAAAGAGCACCAAGAGAAGTCCCACGCCGGCGCCGAGCAGAAGTTCAAGGGCGGACTCGCCGACCACACCGAAGCGACCAGCCGTCTGCACACCGCGACGCACCTTCTGAACGCCGCTCTGAAAAAGGTCCTCAACGCCCCCGACATTCAGCAAAAAGGGTCGAACATCACCGCCGAACGCTTGCGCTTCGACTTCAACTTTCCCCGTCCTCTCACCCCGGAAGAGATCAAAGCCGTCGAGGACGAAGTCAACCGTGCCATCGAGCGCAAGATCGACGTAATTTGCGAAGAGATGCCTCTCGCCAAAGCCCGAGAAAAGGGCGCCGTCGGCGTCTTCGGCGACCGCTACGACTCCATCGTCAAGGTGTACACCATCGGCGACGTATCTATGGAGATCTGCGGCGGACCGCACGCTGCCAACACGGCGGAACTGAAGCACTTTTCGATCATCAAAGAGCAGTCCTCCTCGGCAGGCGTGCGCCGTATCAAAGCGGTAATAACCGGCAATGAAGAGGCTTAACCCAAAAAAGCAAGTCACCGAAAACGCGACCTTCCCGGGTCGCGTTTTTTCGTCGTGTAAGATACGCTCGGCGTATCGTCACTGAAGCAGGTCGGCGTACTTTCCTTCGGTCAGACGGACGATGTCGTCGGGAGAGAGTTCTATCTGCAGTCCTCTTTTCCCGCCGCTGACGCAAATCGAGTCAAACAGCGTCGCGGTGTCGTTTACGACGGTGACGAACTTCTTTTTCATTCCGAAGGGCGAGCAGCCGCCGTGGACGTAGCCGGTCAGAGGTAAAAGTTCTTTTTGCTTGATCATCTCCACCCGTTTGACTCCGACGGAAGCGGCGGCTTTTTTCAGGTCGAGGGAGAAGTTGACCGGGACGACGAAGACGTAGTGCTCGAGGTCGCTCCCGATGGTGACGAGAGTCTTGAAGACGCGATCGACCTCCACGCCGACGGCGCTTGCCACACTCTCTCCGTCCGTTATTTCCTCGTCATATTCCCGAAAAGCGTATCGCACGCCCGCCGCGTCTAAGATGCGCATTGCATTGGTCTTGTTCACATTGATTTCTCCCGTGTTGTTTTCCCTTTCATTGTATCACGAAAAACCGTGAAAAAAAACTTCCTGAAGAGATCTTTTTATGATACACTGTTACTATCGAAAAAAAGGAGATAACGGATATGGTAAACAATTTCGGCATCAAAAACAAATTCGGATTCGGCTGCATGCGCCTGCCAATGAAGGGAGCGGACATTGATATAGAGCAGACCAAAAAGATGGTAGACGAGTTTATCGCCGCCGGAAACAACTATTTCGACACCGCGCACGGCTACATCGGAGGCAAGAGCGAACTCGCCGTCAAAGCCTGTCTGACCGATCGCTATCCCCGCGAGAAGTACCTCCTCACCGACAAATTGACCGGGGTATACTTCAAAAAGCAAGAGGACATAAGACCCTTTTTCGAGAGCCAGCTGAAAGCCTGCGGCGTGGACTACTTCGACGTGTATCTGATGCACGCGCAGAACAAAGAGCTCTTTTCGTTCTTCAAAAAGTGCCGCGCTTACGAGACCGCGCTCGAACTGAAAGCGGAAGGAAAGATCAAGCACTTCGGCATCTCTTTCCACGACACCGCCGACGTACTGGAACAGATCCTGTCCGAATATCCGCAGATCGAGGTCGTCCAGATACAGTACAACTACCTCGACTACGAGGACCCCGCCGTACAGAGCAAAAAACTCTACAACGTGTGTGAAAAATACAACAAACCGGTCTTTATTATGGAGCCGATCAAGGGCGGGAGTCTGGTCAACCTGCCCCAAGACGCCCTCGCGGAAGTGCGTAAGTCCAGCGACGCCCCGGCGGAACTTGCGTTGCGTTTTGCCGCCGCCCCGAAAAACGTTATCGCCGTACTCTCCGGGATGAGCGCGATCGAGCAGATGCGCGACAATCTCCGCACTATGTCCTCCTTGCGGGAGCTGTCACAAGCGGAGTGGGACGCCACCGTCGCCGTCCGGACGGTCCTGAAGAGCAAAAATATGATCCCCTGCACGGCGTGCCGATACTGTATCGACGGCTGTCCCAAGCGCATATCCATCCCGGATCTTTTCGCCTGTCTCAACGCCAAAAAGCACTTCAACGACTGGAACGCCGACTACTATTACGAGAGCGTCTACACCAAACACAACGGCAAGGCGAGCGAATGTATTAAGTGCGGAAAGTGCGAAAAAGTCTGCCCGCAAAAATTGCCCATAAGGGACCTTTTGGTATCCGTAGCGAAAGAGTTTGAGAACTGAAACTATGACTTTTATAGAAAACGACGACCTTGTTTTCGCGCGGGCGCTTTTGTCCGACGACGTGACGTGCGTCCTCAAAAAAGGCGACGACGAAATCGTGTCGAAAGCCCGCGGGATCCGACCGCTGATCGATCTTATAAACGACGGAAAGACTTACGAGGGGTACTCCGCCGCCGACAAAATAGTCGGCAAGGCGGCGGCGCTTTTGTTTGTCAAAGCCAAAGTGAAGTCGGTCTATGCCGAAGTGGCGAGCGAGCCGGCGGAAGCGGTATTCCGAAAAGCCGGCGTACCCTTTTCGTATGGGACTTTGACCCGATATATCGTCAATCGATCCGGAGACGGTCCCTGCCCGATGGAGGCGACTGTTTTTTCCGTTGACGACCCGGAACAGGCGTTCATCCTTTTGCGGAACAAACTGCTGTCCCTCTCTAAGTAGTTTACTAAAATTTTACCGCCTGTCGAAAAAATGCGCATTTTTCATATAAAACACCCGCTATAAACGGGCGTTTTGCTTTACAAACTAATTTTAAGTAAGTATAATGAGTATAAATTAAGCTACTTTCAAAATATTTTATAGAAATATGAGGGAATTATGAGAAAAAATTTTTTGCGAATCATGTGCGCTTCCGTCTGCGTGATATTTTTGCTATCGCTGACGGCGTGCTTCGGGGATAGCGGCAGCAAAGTGGACAATCGCGCCTCCACCGTCAAGCCCGCCTTCGACGAGGCGATGAAAAACTACGACAACTCCACCGAAAAAAAGACCACTTACGCCGCCGACGTCATCCTGTCCATCTACCAGCGCTATCAGGGCGCCGTAACCCCCATCGCCGCCATCGGAGAAGTGGCAGTCACGCGAGTCCGTTCGCAAGATAAGATCTACGTCGAGACCGAGATCGACATCGACGAAGACTCCGACAACAGAGTCGAGTCTCTATACCGCACCTTCCGCAATCTCGTCACCACCGACTACGATCCGTCCACCGACAACGTCGATCTCTTTTTGTCCGGGCAGACCGCCTACCGCGCCAAACTCGGCTATACCGGGTCCGTCTACAATCTGAAAGCCGGCTATTACCAGAAGTCCGGCTCCGCCGTCAAATCCGTGTGGCTGGCGACCGACAAAGAGTCTTTGCCGCACTTCCTTAAATCGCAAGGAATTGACCTCGAGATGACCGCGCCCGAACTTCTGATGGCCAACGCCCTGTCCGAACTCGGCACTCCCCAAAATTGGTCCAAAAAGGACTCCGCGGACAAGTACTTCGACACGAGCAAAAATCACTTCTTGTACGCCTTTTCTCTTGACCGGGAGAAAATGCAACGTATCCTCTTCGACTACCTCGGCAGACTGGTCTCCGCCGTCGAAGGGGTGAGACCTCTCGCCGACTACGCCGACGCCTACGACGACGTCCTGCCCTACTTGCAAAAATGGATCAACGTCGGCAACAGCAGCGTCAACGCCGATGTCAACTACGGCAAATACCCCGACGCGATCACCACCGACCTCCGCGTCAGCGCCGATATCCCTTACAATGACCTCTGCGAAGTCCTGCGGTACTTTATTCACGACGAAAAAGATCAGCCGGACGCTTTCGACCTCGTCAGCAATCTTATGAACGTCCTCAGCGTCTGCGGGACCTCCGGGCAAGAAAACACCATCGGGCTCTCCATCGACGTAAAGGTCCGCGAAAAGATCGCTTACGGAAAATCCAACGCCGCCCTCGACAAAGTGGATCCCGACCTCTTCTTGCCGCTCGACGAAAACAAAAAAGACCGCAAGGTCTATCTCTATTCCGCACCCCAAGATCCCGACGAACCTTCTTCCGAAGACAATAGTGCCGACCCGGGGCAAGACGACGCGTCTTCACCGAGCGCTACGCTCTCCGACGGACAAACCCCGCTCGACGCCGAAGAGTAGTTCTTTCTTCTCCATCGAGCATTCGACTTTTCGGGAGCCCTACCTACTTTCCCAAAAAGTCTTTCGACTTTTCGGGAGCCCTATCTAATTTCCCAAAAAGTCTTTCGACTTTTCGGGAGCCCTATAATGCCCACCATACAGTTGGGGGGCTCTGGGGCTACGTCATACCGTAGTCCCATCTTTAACATAATACTTACCGAGGAAGGGACATTCCTCGCTTATAATATAGTGTGATGCTATGTCATCTCACTGCCCCCGCTTCGTCGCACCTGCCTTTGTCCGACGGCGACCACGCAAAGCGTGCTTGCCGTAAAATACTCCGGCGGTGCTCCTCTCCCCACAAAATCTATCGACTTTGCGGGGACCCCTTATTTCGTAGCGGGTTCTGTGGGGCTATACGGACCCTATGCCCCATCTTTAACATAATACTTACCGAGGAAGGGAGTAAACATCTATATATGTTTTAAGCCCCACAGCCCCCGCTACTCGTCGGACTACCCATCGTTTGCGCCCATTTACGCGAAGCGCAAACGGACGTCGGAGCACTCCGGGAGTCCTCCTCTTTCCCAAAAAGTCATTCGACTTTTTGGGAGCCCTATCTAATTTCCCAAAAAGTCTTTCGACTTTTCGGGAGCCCTATAATGCCCACCATACAGTTGGGGGGCTCTGGGGCTACGTCATACCGTAGTCCCATCTTTAACATAATA
>JAFVAC010000044.1 GCA_017476265.1 Clostridia bacterium | reverse complement strand
CGATTTGTCAAATCGTGATTTGTAAAACGACTGTAGGGAATTTTTTTCTGAAAGTCAAGAAAAAGTTATTAAAGAGCAGGCGGAAAATAATTATGGCGACCTTCTCAGAGGGGATAATCGGTTAAGCCGAGGATATAGTCCGCAGACACGTCCAGCTCTTTGCACAATTTGGCAAAGGTGTCCAGTTTCGGCAGTTTCGCGGTGGTTACGTACTGGGTCACCATCTCGGGGGATACGCCTATTCGCCGCGCTATTTCCACCGTGGTCAGTTTGGAGTTTTTTATCTCGTCACGCAGACGTTGTTTGATGATTTCGTACATTGTCCTATCTCCTTTTTTACTTCAAGATATAACCTATGGTTAGTTTTTTGTTGACAAGCTAACTGTTAGTTAGTACTATATAATTTGGTTATATTTATAAAATTGGTTATATTTATAAAAAAGGAGTTATTATTATGAAGTCGTCTAAAAGAAGAATAAGTCTTTCCTTTCTGTCGGTGGTGTGTCTGCTGATGGTCTGCTCTTTGCTCTTGGTCGCTTGCGGCAGCGGTGGCGGCTCGGATAGCGGGATCGACGGCACCTATTACGCCTATAAAAATAACGTCAAACAGTCGAACGACTGGATCCGCCTCTCCGGAGACACCTGGTCGGACAACGAGGGCGAAAGCGGACGGTTGGAAAACAAAAACGGCGTACTGTATCTGTACGTCTCCGTCTTCGGAGAAGAGGACGTCTTCTGCTATGGGACCGCTTCGGACGGGATCTTCCGTTGGACGACGGCAGGACTGACCTATCGAAGCTATTACTCCGATAAGAGCTCCGCGACCAACAAGGACTCCACGCCCCTCCTTCCCGGCGAAGAGGGCGGAGATCCGACCACACCCTCCGGACCGTCTACACCTTCCGATCCTACGCCGACCGTAATACAATACTCCGTCACGTTCGATGGGAACGGCGGACGCTTTTCTTCCGGATCGCAACTGACCGTCAGAGTCAACAATAACGAGACCCTTTCCGAACCCGCTTCCCCCTCCAGAGAGGAATACGAATTCGGCGGTTGGGCGAAGGATGAGAGCGGCAATGTAAGATGGGATTTTTCGACTGACAAGGTCACGGGAAATTTGACTTTGTACGCCATGTGGACAAAGGTTTTGGTCGAACATCAAGTTGATTTTGTATTGAATTATTCCGGCGCGGGACGGGAAATAAAAACCACCGAAAACGGCTTTGTCACGTTTGTCCCCGTCCGTAGAGGATATGAGTTTAACGGTTGGTATACGGACGAAACGTTGAATATCAAATGGAACATGAGCGCAAAAGTGACTACCGACGACCTGGTCCTCTATGCCGACTGGGTGGAGGAGATCACCGAAGAGGGACAACTCCGCGCGCCGTCGGTGTCCGTCGAGGACAGGACTTTCTCGTGGGATCCCGTCAGCGGGGCGGAAGGCTATCAAGTGTACGTCAAGTATCTGGACGAGAACACGCTGAATGAAAACAACAACAGCACGCAATGGGTCTTCCCGTATAATCTTCTTCCCACGCTGGAGGGGACGTACCGCTATACGGTCGGGATCCGAGCACGCGGCGACGGTAACACGACGACGAACTCCTCCTACGTCACGAGGACATACACCTACAAACTCCGCGTATTGGACAACCTGACCGGATTGTCTTTTGACAAGCAGACGGCTATTGTCAGTTGGAACCCGGTGGAAAACGCTTCGGTATACCGGGTCTATAACAGAGAAGTCACCGGCAACACTCTCCTCTCCGAGCAGACGGAGACCACCTTCGATATGTCTGCCTATGACGCCGGCAGTTATACCATCGTCGTAGACGCGGCGAGAGAGAATTGGGTGACGTCTTCCTCCTCGGTGCGTTGTAACAAGATGAAATTAAGAATGCCGACGGTGGATATCGACTATGACTATACGACGGAGGAGTATACCTTGTCGTGGGACGCCGTGACGTATGCCACCACGTACGTCCTTACGTTCGGAGAAAAACAGATACGGCAGGAAGAACGGACGTACAAAGTCGCCAAAGACGCCTCGCTATGGTCGGGAGAAGCCATCACTTTCACCGTACATGCATTCGACGATAACGCCGATTATCTCATCTCCCCGGCAAAAGAATATACGATCGAAAAACTCTACAAAATTGCCGTGGAAAAGAACATAGATGAAGCGGGCGAGGCGATCGTGTACGTCAACAAGGATAGCTACGTCCTGTCCTTCGATCTCAACGGCGTCAAAGCGGAGGCTATCGAGCCGCAGATTATCACCAAAGACAGCGGAATGCGCTATCCGACAATTCCCACCTCCGACCGATACACTTTTACCGGGTGGTACACGACCAAAGGGTGTGAAGAACTCTTTGACTTCTCCAAAGGCATCGGCAATGATACCAAGGTCTATGCCGGTTGGGTAGAGACGGTCGGGAGCATATTGCCGGTGGAGTCCTCGTCTTACAAGTACACCGCCGTCGGAGTCGTCGGGACGCTGGTATGCAGGCAGTTCGCCATTCTCGCCGACGGCACGTTCACGACCCGCTACTACGTCGAATCGAGCGGCTCTTCCTATAGCGTGTCCGTCGTATTGTACGACGCCACCGCTGACGAAACGATCAAGTCCTTTACTTGCTCGTCCACTTCGTCGAATTCTTTCACCTTTACGGGGACCGCGGGGCACGTCTATCAATTACAGTGCACCAAAGGGTATTACAGCAACACCTTCTACGTTTGCGTATCCGGCGCCAATACCCCGACTTCCGGCGGCAAGATCGGCGGACAGGCGGTCTTTGTACCGAAAGATACGTCCGTGTCCCTTGTGATAGACACCAATATCGAGTACACTTGGCTCGGGTGGTATGAAAGAGAAACAAAGGTCAGCGACAATACGAATAATACTTATTTATTTATGACGTCTGCAGATAATAAGTTATATTCTGCAAAATGGGAAGTTGTAGAAGATTTGCAGCCATTTACTTTTACGTCTACAAAAACGACTTGTACCTTAACGGGAATAAAAGATATGACATCAACGGCCGTAACGATCCCCGACAGTGTGACGAGTATAGGGCGATCTGCGTTTTCCGGTTGCACCTCTCTTACAAGCATCACGATCCCGGACAGTGTGACGAGCATAGGGGAGCGTGCGTTCTATGGTTGCTATAAATTAGTAGAAGTCTACAATAAGTCCTCTTTGAATATAACGAAAGGCAGTAGCGATAATGGCTACGTTGGCTATTATGCCAAAGCGGTTTATACCGAACCATACGTCAGCAAACTCTCCACCGATGAAGACGGCTATATCCTGTATACCGACGGAGAAGAGATCTCTTTGATTGGATATACCGGAAATGATACCGAACTCACTTTACCCGCAGGGATAACGAAGATTTATCAATATGTTTTCAATAACAATACGAGCATAACGAGTGTGTCGATCCCGGACAGCGTGACAAGTATCGGGTACGATGCTTTTTACGGTTGTTCCTCGTTAGAGAGTATAACCATACCTTTCATAGGAGCTGTTGCCGGCAAGACGAGTAGTGATACGTATCAATATCCCTTTGGATATATCTTTGGTACGGATTCCTATACCGGCGGGACTAAGGTAACACAATATTACTATGGTTCTTCCACGACGAGCACCACAAAGACAACCTACTATATACCGTCCACTTTGCGGAGCGTAACGGTCACGGGTGGGAATATCCCGTACGGAGCATTCTCCTATTGCTCTATGTTGACGTCTATTACACTCGGTGACAGCGTGACGAGTATAGGGGGTATTGCGTTCTCTAATTGCACCGGACTTACGAGCGTGACGATCGGCGACGGCGTGACGAGCATAGGGAATAGTGCGTTTGCGAGATGCACCTCTCTTACTAGCATTACGATTCCTGACAGCGTGACGAGTATAGGACAGTATGCGTTCGATAAGTGCACCTCTCTTAGGAGTGTGACGATCGATGACGGGGTGACGAGCATAGGGAATTATGCGTTCCGTGATTGCATGGGACTTACGAGCGTGACGATCGGCGACAGTGTGACGAGCATAGGGAGTGCGGCATTCAGATATTGCTATAAATTAGTGGAAGTCTACAATAAGTCCTCTTTGAATATTACGATAGGCAGTGAAGATAATGGCTACGTTGGACGTTATGCCAAAGCGGTTTATACCGAACCTTACGTCAGCAAACTCTCCACCGATGAAGACGGCTATATCCTGTATACCGACGGAGAGGAGATATCTTTGATCGGATATACCGGAAATGATACCGTACTAACTTTACCCGCAGGGATAACGGAGATCAATCAAGGGGCGTTCTATCATAATGAAAAAATAAGTATAGAGAGCGTCACGGTCCCTGACAGTGTGACGAGAATAGGGATGAATGCGTTTGAGGGGTGTCTGATTGAGACAGCGATAATCCCTGCGATAGCATGTAGTTTTATTGCAAATAGTGCTTTGCGATCGGTGACCATCACGAGTGGGACGAGCATAGGGGAATGGGCGTTCTATGATTGCACCTCCCTTACGAGTATCACGATCCCGGATAGCGTGACGAGCATAGGGGAATCTGCGTTTTCCTATTGCACCTCTCTTACAAGCATCACGATCCCTGACAGTGTGACGAGCATAGGGAAACAGGCATTCCGCGGTTGTACTAGTTTAACAAGTATAACGATTCCGGACAGCGTGACAGTGATAGATGAGCGGGTGTTCTATAGATGCTTTAGTTTAGACAGTGTCTCGATTTCCAACAGCGTGAGGTATATAGCTGAGCGTGCGTTCGAAAATTGCATCTCCCTTACGAGCATCATCTACCAAGGGACGAAAACGCGGTGGAACGCAATCGACAAGAAATCGGGGTGGAATTCTTCTACCGGAGCCTATACGATCCATTGTAGCGATGGGGATATTGCAAAGTAATAACGAAAAAAGTATATGTCGGATAGGAGAAACATCCTTCCGAAAAGGAGAAAAAGATGAAAGAAAAACAGCTTGATTTTTTTAAGGCGTCCTATCTCGATTGTCGCAAGGAGATACAGATGCGGATCACGCAACGCGATCATTTCGCCATACAGGAGGTGGTGGCGATATGCGCTTTGTTGACGATCGGATTCACGTCTTTCGATTATGCGCTTTTCGCCTTTCTCATTATGCCGATCATATCCGTTTTTTACACGATTCAGATACTCTATTCGTATTCAATGCATAAGAGATTACATAATTTTCTCAAAGAGTTGGAAAGTAAAATCGCGGAGTTGTTGGACTATCAAGGGGACGTAGATAAGTTGTTTTGGGAATCGAATTGCGAGACAAATAAGGATAAGGAACACCGGAATGCCGTCGGGAAGAGAAAACTTTTCTTTTCCTGCGCCGCTTTTGCGGTGCCGATCATCGGGTGTTTATTGTTCCTGTATCGAGGGCTGAATGAAAAAGTCCTCGGCAATATCGCGGTGATCGTTATCGTCGCCGTTGCCTGTTTTCTCTATCTGTCCGTTACGACGGCGATTTTCCTTTTCGCTCGAAAGGGCTCAAAGAAAAACGCATAGCATTGGGGGCTCGCCCCCAATTTTTTTTTTGCAAAAAAAATTTTCGCTCCACTTGTAAAAAAATAATTGACAAGTAGACTTTCCCGCGGTAAGATAGAGGAGAAAAAGGAGTGCGTATGCGTATCACCAATCAATTCACCATAGCCGTGCATCTGCTTGTCGCCGTGAAGTATTTCGAGGGGAGAGAGGTGACGAGCGGCTTTTTAGCCGGGAGCGTGGGGACCAATCCCGTCATCGTGCGGACGGTGATGTCCGACTTGAAAAGAGCCGGGTTGTTGACGTCCAGTCAGGGCAAGACGGGCATCACGCTCTCCCGACCCTTGGAGGAGATCACGTTCTTCGACGTCTACGCCGCCGTGGACAGCGGAGCGGAGGGAGAACTGTTTCACTTTCACGAGCCCAATCCTCTCTGTCCCGTGGGGAGGAACGTACACGCGGCTTTGGACGACCGACTGACCCAAGTCCGCTTGGCGATGGAGGGCGAGATGAAAAAAATATACCTCTCCGACGTCTACGAGGATGTAAAAAGAGCGATCGAAAAACAATCATAGGAGGAAAAATATGAACAAAGTCGTACAAGAATTGAAGAAAGTGAAGATCTTTTACATTGCGACCGTCGAGGGCGATCAGCCGCGGGTGAGACCTTTTTCCACCGTCGCGGAGTTCGAGGACAAGGCGTATATCTGCTGTGGGAATCACAAGGAGATCTACAAACAGCTGTCGAAGAATCCGCTTTTGGAGCTCTCCGGGATGTACGACGGCGGTACCTGGCTCCGCGTGACGGCGAGAGCGGTCCAAGACGACCGTATAGAGGCGCAAGAGGCGGTCCTTGCCGACCCGACCGGACCCAGACAGCTTTACAGAGCGGGGGACGGCAGGTTCGTCGTCTTCCGTTTGGAGGACGTAGTCGCCCTGAAATACAACTTTTACGCCGCGCCGGAGAGGATCGAAGAATGAGCAGAGCGGATCTGATATCCTACCTCTTGCAAGAGCGAGGGGAGAAATGGGACGGACGCCTTTCGGCGGAGGAAGAAAAACGTCTTTATCGGTCGCTCGTCAACGTGCGTCCGCCCTACCCCGTCTCCGAAGAGTATCTCAAAAAGGAGGACGAGTACTTGCAGGGGCGCCTTTTCGAGCGCGGGATCGTGAGGCTCTCCGATCTGACGTTTGACGAGGACGGGATCGCCCTTTGGCAGGGGGACATCACCCGGCTGCAATCGGACGCCGTCGTCAACGCCGCCAATAAGGAACTCCTCGGCTGTTTTGCCCCTTGTCACGCCTGCATCGACAACTGCATCCACACCTATGCCGGCGTCCGACTGCGGCTTTCGTGCGACGAACTGATGCGCGCGCAAGGGCACGACGAGCCTACCGGGGTCGCCAAAATCACCCCCGCATACAATCTGCCGTCCAAGTACGTTCTGCATACGGTGGGACCCATCGTAAGCGGACGATTGACCGAAAAAAACAAGTCGGACCTGCGGTCCTGCTACGTCAGCTGTCTGGATCTTGCCGTAAAGAACGGCTTGGAGTCCGTCGCCTTTTGCTGTATCTCCACCGGGGTCTTCGGCTTCCCCAACGACGAAGCCGCCAAGATCGCCGTCCGCACCGTGCGGGACTTCAAGGCGCGCACCGGGAGCGGGATCAAAGTGATCTTTGACGTCTTTAAGAAGTATGACTATGAATTATACCGACAGTTACTCGAAAAAAATCGATAGAATAAGACGCGCCCTTGCGGACGCGGACGCAGTGCTTATCGGCGGCGGCGCGGGACTGTCCGCCTCGGCGGGATATACCTATTCCGGCGAGCGGTTTGAGAATACCTTTTCCGACTTCCGCGCTAAATACGGCTTTACGGATATGTATTCCGGCGGCTTTTACCCGTATAAGACCGAGGAGGAGAAATGGGCGTTTTGGTCGAGGAATATACTCCTCAACCGCTATTCCGAGATACCCAAACCCGTATATTCCGATCTGTTTGAGCTGGTCAAAAACAAGGAGTATTTCGTCCTGACCACCAACGTGGACCACTGTTTTCAAAAAAGTGGGTTCGATAAAAAGCGGCTGTTTTATACCCAAGGGGACTATGGGCTTTTTCAGTGCAAAAAGCCCTGTCACAAGCGGACGTACGACAACGAGGAGATCGTCAAAAAGATGTGCGCGGAGCAAAAGGATATGCGCGTGCCAAAAAGTCTTTTGCCGCGCTGTCCGGTCTGCGGCGGACCGATGGAGACCAATCTCCGATGCGACGATACTTTCGTCGAGGACGCCGGCTGGCACGCCGCCGCCAAGCGATACTCCGACTTCGTGGATAGATTCGCGGACAAAAAGATCGTCTTATTGGAACTCGGCGTAGGCGGCAATACCCCCGTCATCATCAAGTACCCGTTTTGGCGAATGGCAGCCGCCAATACGCAGGCGACTTACGTCTGTATCAATCTCGGCGAGGCGGTCTGCCCCGATCGGATCGCCGATCGAAGCGTCCTGATCGACGCCGATATCGGACGGACGATCAAAGACGTCCTCGGAAAATGAAACAGAGGAAAACGCGCCCCAAAGGAGGATGGGACGCGTTTTTACAAAAGGGAGAAGAGATTGATGACGATTATTTGTTGTTTTTTTGCTCCATCTTCGCGCGCACTTTGATCGGAAGACCAAAGAGGTTGATGAAGCCCGCGCTGTCGTTTTGGTCGTAGACGTGATCTTCGTCGAAGGTGGCGATCTCCTCGTCGTACAGAGAATACGGACTGGTGATCCCGGCGGGGATGACGTTACCTTTGTACAGTTTCAGTTTGACGTCCCCGGTCACCGTCTCCTGCGTCTTCTCGACGAAAGCGGAAAGAGCCTCGCGTAGCGGGGTGAACCACTTTCCGAAGTAGACCAGTTCGGCGAACTGTTGAGATACGAGGTACTTGTAGTGTTGGGTGTCGCGGTCGAGGCACAGGGTCTCTAAGAGTTCGTGCGCCTTGTACAAAATGGTGCCGCCCGGGGTCTCGTATACGCCGCGGGACTTCATTCCGACCAGGCGGTTCTCGACCAGATCGATGATACCGACGCCGTTCTTTCCGCCGAGTTCGTTGAGGGCGGAGACCATTTCGACGCCGTTCAGCTTTTTCCCGTCGAGGTGGGTGGGGACGCCCTTTTCAAAGTGCAAAGTGATATAGGTCGGCTTGTCGGGTGCCTGTTCGGGACTGACGCCCATTTCGAGAAAACCCTCCTTGTCGTATTGCGGCTCGTTCGCCGGGTCTTCGAGGTCCAGTCCTTCGTGGGACAAGTGCCAGAGGTTTTTGTCCTTGCTGTAGTTGGTCTCGCGGTTGATCTTCAGCGGGACGTTGTGCGCCTCGGCGTAGGCTATTTCCTCTTCGCGCGACTTGATGTCCCAGATCCGCCACGGGGCGATGATCTGCATGTCCGGCGCAAAGGCTTTGATCGTCAATTCAAAGCGCACCTGATCGTTTCCTTTTCCGGTACAGCCGTGACAGATGGCGTCCGCGCCCTCCGCTTTGGCGATCTCCACGATCTTCTTCGCGATGATGGGGCGGGCGAAAGACGTGCCCAAAAGGTACTCGTTTTCGTACTTCGCTCCCGCTTTCAGGGTGGGGTATACGTAGTCTTGCACAAATTCTTCTTTTAAGTCGGCGATGTACAGTTTGCTTGCGCCGGTCTTGATCGCCTTTTCTTCCAGTCCGTCCAGTTCGGTCCCCTGCCCCACGTCGCCGCTGACCGCGATGATCTCCGGGTCGTCAAAGTTCTCCTTTAACCACGGTATGATGATGGACGTATCCAGTCCGCCCGAGTAGGCAAGGACGATCTTCTTTATCTTTTTCATATTCCTCCGTCGCCCGAAAGAGATGACGCTCTTTCGGCACGTTTGTGATTCGATTATATCCCACTCGGTCCCGTTCGTCAAACATTTTATTATAATTATCCAAAAAAAATCTAAAAATATTCACAATATACGCATAAAAATAAAATAATATTCAAATATGCAAAAGAATTATGCAAAAGGTCGCTCGTCTCGGGCGCAAATTCAGGGATTTTTTTCGGTTGTCACGATCGGAGGCGTATGATACAATAGGAAAAGAACGATCGCAATCTACGCGCAAGCGGCGCGAGGAGGAGAAAATGGCTGACGAGAAGAAAAGGCCGCGGGTGCTTGGGTGGACGACCTTCGACGAACACAATTTTGTCGGCAACAAGTGCAACCGGCTCGGCTACGGCGGGACCGATAAAGAGGACGAGGCGGTGGCGGAGGATATCCGCGCGCACGGGTATTTTTTCAGCGGCAACGAGCATCAGGACGGCTATGACTGCGCGCCCGTTCTGGACGACTACCGTATGATACGCTACTCGACCCGCCATTTCGGCTGGGTGATGGCGAAAGCGCACGGAGAGGACCCGAAAAAAAACTATTCTGCCTACGCTTGGAATTTCGGAATGGACCGGAAAGATCTCGTGAGACCCACGGGGAAGCGGACTTTGGCAAACGTCACGCCCCCCAAGACCGAGTTTTCGGTGCCAAAATCCCTCTATCGGGAGATGTTCGAGGCGTCGGGATACGCGACGCTGCTTGCTAAGAGGATATCGGAGACGGGGGATAAGAACTATCTTTTGACCGATGAGGACAAGTATACGGACAGTTTTTACGACGACAATATGCAGACGAACCTTTTTCTCTTGCCCGTTTTGCCGCAGGAGGGCTCTTACTACTGGTTGGAGGATATCGTCACCATCGTAAAAGAGAACGTCCCGACGGACTTCTTGACCGCGACGATACGACAGCTCCTCTGTTACGATACGGTGGAGGACTTTCTTTCGGAGATGGAGTGGAGAAAGGACGACGAGAAGTTCGTCTATCGATACGACAAGTCCGAGATACGAAGAGTCGCCGAAAAAGGCAGATTCTTACTCCTCGGATTGGATATGGGATAGAAGTCTGCCTATTTTACGTCGTTTTTGTCCTTACTATAGCTGTTTTAACAGTTCGGCGAGGTCGGACTCCGACAGTTCCTCGATTTTTCGTCTTTGGTCGGACGTAGACGGGGACTTTTTCACTTCGTCGGAGATGATGGCGCGGTAGTCCAGCGTGGGCTCGGCGGAGATCCGGTCGCGTTCAAACAGATAGTCGGTCACGCCGAGATCGTCGGCGAAGGCTTTTTCCAGTTCCGCCCGGCACTCTTGCAGGATCTGATCCGTCTTTTCCACCCCGTATTTGAGGTAGCCGTCCTTGGCTGCGGAGAGCCACTTTGCGCGGAAGGTCTTCAGTCGCTCGCATTCGAGAGCGTACTTTATTTTGGCGTTGGAGACCCATTCGTCACACTTCTTTTTGGCAAAAGCGATCGTATCGGCGAGTTCCTTTTCCCGCGCGACGTATTCGTCCAGCCTTTTGACGAGAGAAGCGTTTTCTTGTTTCAGTTCGGCTATGCGCGCCGCTTGTTCTTTGACGAGGACGGACGGATCGGCGACGGGTGATGCCTTCTTTTTGCGTAATTTTTTCATACCACAATTATGGACCGTTTTTTTCATAAAAAAACCGAAAATCTTTGTAGATATTTGTCTATCGTGAATAAATTTGATATACTAATAGGACAAAAATAAAAAATCATTTTCAGGAGAGCGTCATGAGAGCGATCGTATCGGTCTTCGGGACCGACCAAAAAGGGATCATCGCCAAAGTCAGCGGAAAGCTGTACGAACTGGGCATTAACGTCGAGGACATCTCGCAGACGATCATGCAAAAGTACTTTTCTATGATCATGTTGGTGGATACGACGGACTGCGTCAAAAAGTTCGCCGAGGTGGCGGACGTCTTGTCCGACTTGGGCAAAGAGATCGGCGTGGAGATCCGCATCCAGACCGAGGATATCTTCCGGACGATGCACAGGATTTAGGACGGGGACGTAGTATGATCTCGATTAACGAAGTATTGGAAACCAACCGCATGGTGGACAGCCAGCATCTGGACGTCAGGACCATCACGATGGGTATATCCTTATTGGACTGCATCGGAGAGACGGCGGAGGTCACCGCTCGGCGCGTCTATGACAAGGTCGTAGACAAGGCGGGGCGGCTTGTGGAAGTGGGCGAAGAGATCGCGCACGAGACCGGGATCCCCATCGTCAACAAGCGCGTCTCCGTCACGCCCGTCTCCATCATCACCGCGCATACCGGCGGGGCGGTTTTGATCGCCAAAGCGTTGGACCGTGCGGCAAAGGACATCGGCGTGGACTTCATCGGCGGCTATACGGCGCTGGTGCAGAAGGGTATGACCTCTTATGAAGAGGACTTTATTCGTTCGATCCCCGAGGCGCTCGCTTGTACGGACAGAGTTTGCTCTTCCGTCAACGTGGGCTCCACCAAAGCGGGCATCAATATGGACGCGGTCGCCCTGATGGGCAAGATCGTCAAAGAGACGGCTTACGCGACGAGGGACAACGGTAGCATCGGATGCGCCAAACTCGTCGTCTTCGCCAACGCCGTCGAGGACAATCCCTTTATGGCGGGGGCGTTCCACGGAGTGGGAGAAAAGGACGTGGTCATCAACGTCGGCGTCAGCGGTCCGGGCGTGGTGAAAGCCGCGCTCGAAAGGGTCCGCGGCGACCTGACCGAGGTGGCGGAGACGGTCAAAAAGGTGGCTTATAAAATCACGCGCGTGGGACAATACGTCGCGCAGGAGGCGTCGAGACGACTGAACGCCAACTTCGGCATCGTCGATCTCTCTTTGGCGCCCACGCCGACGATGGGGGACTCCGTCGCGCACATACTGGAGGAGATGGGGCTGGAGTCGGTCGGCGCTTGTGGGACTACGGCTTGTCTCGCCCTCCTCAACGACGCCGTCAAAAAGGGCGGCATTATGGCGACCAGTCACGTCGGAGGTCTGTCGGGGGCGTTTATCCCGGTCAGCGAGGACGTCGGTATGATAGACGCCGCCAAGTCGGGCGCGCTCAGGATCGAAAAGTTGGAGGCGATGACCGCCATCTGTTCGGTCGGACTGGATATGATAGCCGTCCCCGGCGACACGAAAGAGGAAGTCATCTCCGCTCTGATCGCCGACGAAGCGGCGATCGGCGTCGTCAATAACAAGACCACCGCCGTCCGCGTGATACCCGTCTACGGCAAGTCGGTCGGGGACGAAGTGAGTTTCGGCGGACTTTTGGGGACCGCTCCTGTTATGCCGCTCTCTACCGTCTCCCCCGCAAGATTCATTCAAAGAGGAGGGCGCATACCCGCACCGGTATGGGCGAACAAGAACTGATGAAACGCATAGCAAGGTTTGAAAAAGTCTCGTACCCGATCTTTTTCGCCGCGGCGAAGGACTTCGTCATAGAGCGCGGGCTCGATCTGACCGAAGAGGACGTCCGTGCGGCGTACGACGCGATCGAATTGCCGAAAAGAGCCACCTCGGGCAGTGCCGGTTACGACATAGGGACGCCCTTTGCGCTCACTCTCCGACCGGGCGAAAGCGCTCGTATCCCGACCGGGATCCGCAGTTATATGGAAGAAGGGTGGGTGCTTCAACTCTATCCGAGGAGCGGACTGGGATTCAAGTACCGGCTCCAACTCAACAACACCGTCGCCATCATCGACAGCGACTATTACTATAGCGACAACGAGGGACACCTCATGGTCAAAATAACCGACGACAGCAAAGAAAACAAAACTTTAACGTTGTCGCCGGGTCAGGGCTTTTGTCAGGGAATCTTTTACGAGTACGGCGTCACGTTCGACGACGACGCGTCCGGCGTCAGGAACGGCGGTTTCGGCAGTACGGATAAGAAATAATAAGCGATAGCGCGGGCGACGGAAAATGCGGTCGCCCTTAGTATGTGAAAAAAGAGGCGAATAAGAAATGGGCGACTATACGATCTTGTTGGAGCTGGCACTGATACTGCTTTTTACCAAACTGTTCGGTATCGTGGTCAAAAAAATCGGACTGCCGCAAGTGGTTGGCTTTTTGATAGCGGGTCTTCTACTCGGTCCTTGCGTCCTCGGGTGGGTCCACCCCTCCGAGACGTTAAAGATAATAGCCGAACTCGGCGTTATTTTAATCATGTTTTCGGCGGGGCTGGAGACCAACGTGGAGGACTTGAAAAAGTGCGGTCTTGCTGCCCTTCTCGTCGCGGCGGCAGGGGTTGCTTTGCCCCTGGTGTTCGGCTTTTTGCTGGCGGCGGCTTTTCACGGCGGTTTTTCCGGCGTCGATACCGAGCAGATCCTTCGCTACGTCTTCGTCGGCGTGGTCATGACGGCGACCAGCGTCTCCATCACGGTCGAGACCTTGCGCGAATTGGGAAAACTCAAGTCCCGTGCGGGCACGGTCATTTTGTCCGCCGCCATCATCGACGACGTGATCGGCATCGTCCTCTTGTCCGTGGTCATCGGGTTCAAAAACCCCGACGTCAAGCCGTTGGAGGCGATATTAAAGACGGTGGGATTCTTTGCCGCGGCGGTCGCGGTCGGGATCGGGATTCACTTCCTTTTCAAGTGGCTCAACAAAAAGTTCCCCCACACCCGGCGTTTGCCTATTTTGGGATTGGTCGTTTGTTTTTTGTACGCCTATTGCGCCGAAAGGTTCTTCGGCGTGGCGGATATCACGGGAGCGTATCTTGCCGGGATCATGATGTCGGGACTCAAGGAGACGGAGTACATCGACCGCAAGGTGGAGATCAACGCGTATATGTTCTTCGCGCCCGTGTTCTTTGCCGGCATCGGCATCAACGCAAGTTTTGCCGGGTTTAACGCCAACACCGTCTGGTTTATGCTCGCTTTCGTCTCGGTTGCGATCTTGACAAAAGCGCTCGGCTGTTTCTCCGCCGCCAAGGTCTTGCGCTATGGCTGGGGAGAGAGTCTCGTCGTCGGCGTCGGTATGATCGCTCGCGGGGAGGTCTGCCTCATCGTCTTGCAAAAAGGCATCGCCGCCGGTCTCATCGAGCCGGACTACCTTGCGATGGGCGTTTTGCTCGTCATCGTCTCCAGTTTTCTTGCGCCGGTGCTTTTGAAGTTCATCTACCGCAAGTCCGACGTCAGTCGCCCGCCTCACACGCTCGGCGACCCGAAGGAGGACCTCCTCCCGAACGTCGATTCGTCGCCCTTGGACAAAGGCTGAAGAGCCTTTTGTGTTTTGCCGATCGCAACAAACACTATATGTAGTGGCGAAAAAAATTATTTTTCTTCCGTTTTTCAAATTTACGTTTACTTTTTGCTGCGCGGAGTGGTATAATTGCGCTACACGCACTTTGAGCGGTCACAAGGGGGAAGGGCGGTCATACCGTCGCAGAGGATTGGTTTTTTCGGATGATTAACGACGAAGACGTAAAGAGCAAACTACTGATTTTGTTTATATTGGAGAAGTTGGAGATGCCCATCAACGAGGACATCCTTTTGCAGATGTGCTCTTTGGACAACGACTGGATCCCGTATCTTTGCTTTTCTCAATACGTCAACGAACTCGCCGGCGCCGGATTCATCAAGCGCGTCTACGAGGAGAGCCCGGCGCGAGACTACCTTTTGAGCCTGTCCGAGGACGGCAAGGTGTGCCTGAGCCATTTCTATAAGGATATCTACAAGTCCGTCCGGGACGAAGTCACCACCTATATCCGTACCAACAAGTTGACGTACAGAAAGAAGCAGGAGCTCGCCTGCAACTATTCCCGCCGTCCCGACGGCACCTTCGCGGTCAACTGCTCGGTCCTCAACGTGGACGCCCCCGTATTCGAGATCACTTTCACCGTCCCCACCCTCGCCAAAGCCATCGACATCCGCAACAAATGGCAGAACAAGGCGACGGAGTTTTACAAACTGTATACCGATCTCTTGATCGACTGATTTATTCGGACGCGCCGAGGGCGCGTTTCTTTTTTTCCGTCGGCGGCAAGGCTTGACGATGGACCGTGAATTGTCATATAATATAGTAGTCGCGTTGTTACGCCAAACAGAACGGAGGGAAGACGTCCATGGATGAAGAAATACTCTTTTCCTTATTGGAACAAAAAAACGTCAGAGAGCTCAAGCCCATACTTGACGCGATGAACCCCGCCGACATAGCGCAGTTCTTGACCAAGGTGGACGAAAAGGACCTCCCCATCGTCTTTCGGCTATTGCCGAAGGATCTCGCGTCGGAGACCTTCGTCGAAATGGATCCCGACTTGCAGGAGCTTCTGATCGCTTCGTTCTCCGATCGAGAACTGAAGGTCATCATCGACGAGCTGTTTTTGGACGACACGGTCGATCTGATCGAAGAGATGCCGGCAAACGTCGTCAATCGTATCCTGAACCAGTCCGATCCGGCTACCAGAACCGCTATTAACGAAATCTTAAAGTACCCGGAAGACAGTGCCGGGAGTCTGATGACGATCGAGTACGTCTCCCTGCGACAGGATATGACGGTGCAGGACGCTTTCGCCCGCATCCGCGCGACCGGCGTGGACAAGGAGACGATTTACACCTGCTACGTCACCGACGAAAGTAGATTTCTTCTCGGCATGGTCTCGGTCAAGACGCTGCTCCTAAACGAGTACGAGACCAAGATCTCCGACATTATGGAGACCAACATCATCTCCATCTCCACCGACACCGACAAGGAAGAGGTGGCGAACCAATTCAACAAATATAACTTTTTGGCGATGCCGGTCGTAGACAAGGAGACGAGACTCGTCGGCATCATCACCGTAGACGACGCGATGGACGTCATCACCGAAGAGGCGACCGAAGACATCAGTAAGATCAACGCCGTCATCCCCAACGACAAGCCGTATCTGAAGACCAGCGTCTGGCGACTGTGGCTCAATCGAGCGCCCTGGCTGCTTATTTTGATGCTCAGCGCGACGGCGACAGGTATTATCATCACACATTACGAGAGCGCCCTCGCCATCTCCATCACACTGACCGCTTGCATTCCCATGCTGACCGGGACGGGCGGTAATGCGGGTACGCAGGCTTCGGCTACCGTCATTCGTGGGATAGCACTGGACGAGATACACTTCTCTGATCTGTTCAAAGTCGTCTGGAAGGAGATCCGGGTGTCACTCCTTGTCGGCGTCACACTCGCCGTAGCGTGCTTTGCCAAACTCATGGCTGTGGATCAACTCTTCCGGGTGGAGAACGGCTACTGGATCGCCGCGATCATCTGCGTCACTATGGTGGTGACGGTGGCGATCGCCAAGACCGTCGGCTGTATCTTGCCTTTGCTTGCAAAAAAACTGAAGTTGGATCCCGCCGTCGTGGCGAGTCCGTTTATTAGCACCATTGTGGACGCGCTGTCCTTGATGGTCTATTGCAACATAGCGATATCGATCATGGGCGCCTTGGGCGCATAAATTTTCACGAATTTATATATCAAAATAGTATGTTCCTTTCTTGGCGCAAAGAAAGGAATCGAAAGAACGGTCGGGACACAACCGTCATGGTGAGCGTAGTCGAACCATCCCCGGGATCCTTCCACGCGCTTGTTGCACTCGCTTGGTCAGGATGACGTTTTTATCCTTGCGCACGGCGAATGCCGTCATACTGAGCGAAGTGCGTAGCACGAAGTCGAAGTATCCCCGGAGATTCTTCGGCTACGCCACTCGTATTTACCGATTATATATTCGGGTTTGGTCTATGCGTATAAGTCAATACGGTTTTGGGTTTTTGTTTTCCCTCGTTAGTTTGCCCTTTGGGCAAATTGCAGGATGACGATTTTTATCCATATGCACGGCGTGCGATGCAAGACAAATGCCGTTCATTTGTTTGGACGGATAGTGTTTTTATGGTATCATTACAGTAAAGACGATGAAAAATGTTTTTGTCCTTGTAGGGGGAAGAACATTTTTGCTTGTTTTTTGAGTTACGGGAATCGTTTGGAGGAGATATGGATAACAGTGTTTTGGACAGAGCGATCGTTTTTGCGACGGAAGCGCATTCGGGCACGGTCAGGAAAGACGGCGCGCCCTACATCGTGCATCCTTTGGAGGACGCTTCGATCGTCGCTACGATGACGCATGACCCGGAAGTCCTTGCCGCGGCGGTCCTGCACGACGTATTGGAGGACACCGATACGACGGAGGAGCAGATCAGAGCGGCTTTCGGCGATCGAGTGCTCTCTCTTGTCCTCGCCGAAACGGAAAATAAGCGCGATGGTCTCCCCAAAGGAGATACCTGGAAAGTCCGCAAGGAAGAGACGCTGAACTATCTCAAAGAGGGTAGGATGGAGGAAAAAATGCTCTGGCTCGGGGACAAACTCAGCAATCTGAGGAGTCTCAAGCGCACCCACGATCGAGAGGGGAAAGACGCTTTTTTGCACTTTAACGTCCACGATCCTCTGATGCACAAGTGGTACTATGACGCCGTGTTGTCCTATTTGGGCGTCTTGGCGGAGTACCCTGCGTACAAAGAACTTTCTTCGATCTTCCACGATATTTTTGACCGTTACGAATAGGAGTAAAATATGTTTGCCTTAGAGAAAAAGAGCGAACCCGGTTGCGTCATTCTTCGTATAGCCGGACGGATAGAGTCAAGCAACGCCTCCTCAGTGGAAAGGGAGATCTTTTCCGCGATGGAAGGTCTTGATGACGCCGATCGTCTCGTCCTTGACGCCGAAGATCTTGCCTACGTCTCCAGCGCGGGGCTCCGCGTTGTTCTCCGCGTCAAGAAAGCGCACAAAAACACGGTCGTCACAAACGTCCGTTCCGACGTGTACGAGATATTCGATATGACCGGTTTTACCGAGATGATGGAAATAGAAAAAGCGTATCGCACCGTCGATATCACAGGATGCGAGATACTTGGGGAGGGTGCCAACGGCGTCGTCTACAGAGTGGGAGCGGATATGATCGTAAAGGTGTACAGGAACGCCGACGCGCTGGAAGAGATACAAAAAGAGCGAGACCTCGCCAGAAAAGCGTTCGTGATGGGAGTCCCTACCGCCATACCGTACGACGTCGTTAAAGTGGGGGACAAGTACGGTTCTGTCTTCGAGATGCTGGACGCACTGTCCTTTGCCGCGATCTTGCAAAGACAGCCGGAGCGCGTGCAAGAACTCGCCAAAGCCGGCGTCGATATCCTGAAAATCATACACGCCACCAAGTTGAAGCCCGGAGACCTTCCGGACGTCAAGATCGAGGCGCGCAGTTGGGTTTCACATACCGAGCCGTACCTGAAGAGGGAGACTTTTGTCAAACTCCGTCGCCTCGTCGAGGATATTCCCGATACAACCAATATGTTGCACGGAGACTTTCATATCAAAAACATCATGCGTCAGGGCGGGGAGAATCTTTTGATCGATATGGATACGCTGACGATGGGACATCCCGTGTTCGAGTTGGCTGCGATCTATCTCGCTTACGTCGGTTTTTCCGAACTTGATCCCACTGTCGTGGAAAAGTTTTTGGGGATCCCAGCGGCTTTAGCGCGACGTTTCTTCGACGAAACGATGCGCTTTTACTTCGGGACCGACGACGAGGAAAAGCTCAGAGAGGTGGAGAAAAAACTACGCGTCCTCTGCTTTACACGCTTGGTGCGTCGGACTCTCAACAAGACGCAAGCCACCGAAGAGGAAAAGAGCGCGATGTTGACCGCGTATGTTTCCGGACTGGAAGAGCTGGTCCCGACGATGGACAAACTGTATTTTTAGAGCGATATGGAGAAAATAAAGAGTTTTTTCACAGGGATCACATTTCGCGTCGTTTTGTCCGTAGTCGTTTTTTTGAGCGTCTTCGGGCTGTCGGTCAGTTGGATCGGCTATGAAAAGTTCACCGAGAGCTTGACGGCGCAGTACGAAGCGGCGGCTTTTTCCACCGCGAAGACAGCGACTATGCTCATCGACGTCGATAGGATCGAGGCGTATCTGGAAAGCGACGGACAGAGCGAGGATTATGTCCGAAGCAAAGGCTATCTGGACGCTCTTTGTGTATCGCAGGGGGTCAGTATCGTCTACGTCATCGTCCCTGACGCGACCGACTACAAACACTTCGTGTCCGTCTTCAATTCGCCCAACCCCGATACGACTTCATACACGCCGTGGGAGATCGGAACAGTCGTCGCCACGACCAACGACGAGTATGCCGCGATCTATAAAAATATGTACGAAAACGGTCTGTTGTCGGCGACTGTCGTGCGCGACGTTCGGACGGAAGTCGCCTTGCCTCATATCACCTACCTAAAATCCCTCGTCGGCAGCGACGGGACGACAAAAGGGATCCTGTGCGTCCAGCGTCCCATGGAAGAACTGCGACAGGGACGTCAAAGCTACCTGAATCTGATCGCCATTGTGACGGCGGTACTCATCGCGGTGGTGGCGGCGCTCTTCGGCTTGTTTTTACGATTCAATCTCGTCCGCCCCATCGGAGAACTCTCCGCCGAAGCAAAACGCTTCGCTTCGGAAAGCAAAAAAGGCGATATCGACTGGAAAGCGCATCGCTTCCGTTCTTTGCGAGAAATTAAAGTTTTGTCTACCAGTATGGTGAAAATGGAGACCGAAACGCTGGAGTATATGAAAAATTTGACTCTGGCGACCGCCGAAAAGGAGCGCATCGGGACCGAACTCCAAGTGGCGAGCGTCATTCAGGAGGGCGCCATTCCGTCGGTCTATCCCGCATTTCCGGACAGGACGGACTTCGACCTTTTCGGGATGATGACGCCGGCAAAGGAGGTCGGAGGGGACTTTTACGATTTCTATCTCGTCGATGAAGATCATTTGGCTGTGGTGATGGCGGACGTCTCCGGCAAGGGCGTCCCTGCCGCGCTGTTTATGATGGTGTCTAAGATATTGATCAAAGAGAGCGTCTTGACCAACAGGACTCCGGCGGAGACTTTGACTTTCGTCAACGAGCGCGTTTTAGCGAACAACAACGCCGATATGTTCGTCACCGTGTGGCTGGGCGTCATCGACTTGAAAGACGGCTCGGTGAAGTTCGCCAATGCCGGACACGACGACGCTTTGGTCGTAAGAGAGGGCGGTGAAGTGGAATTTGTCAAAAGTAAGCACGGTCCTGTGATCGGAGCGATGGAGGGGGTGCGGTATAAAGAGTACGAGTTCTCTCTGAAGCGTGGAGAAAAACTCTTCCTGTACACCGACGGTCTGCCCGAGGCGATGGACGTGGACAAAAAGATGTTCGGAATGGATCGCGTAATGGCGAGACTCTTCGCCGGGAGAGGAGCCGCGCCGAAAGAGATCGTCGAAAGCATAGAGACGAGCGTAAAAGACTTTGTAAAAGACGCGCCCCGATTCGACGATTTGACGACGCTCTGTTTCGAGTATAAGGGCGGCGGTCAAGAAGAGAGCCTTACCGTCTTGGCAAATGCCGAAAACGAGCAGAAAGTGTACGACTTTGTCCAAGACTTTTTGATCGGCGTCGGCGCCTCCGATAGGGTGCAAAAACAATTCCGCCTCTGCGCCGAAGAGATCTACGTCAATATCAAAAACTACGCCTATCACCCCGAGATCGGGCCGGTGTGCGTGTCGATCCGAAAAGAGGGGACCGCCGCCTACCTGACCTTCATGGACGGCGGCATGCACTATGACCCGCTGGCAAAACCGGACCCCGATCTGACGCTCTCCGCCGACGAGCGGGAAGTGGGCGGACTGGGCATTTATCTGGTCAAAAAGAATATGGACGAAGTCACCTATTCGTATGTGGACGGCAAGAATATTTTGACTTTGAAAAAGAGTTTGTCGTAGTCGGGGAACAGGAGATTTTTAAAAAAGCAAAGATTATTGCAAGATCACGCCGTACACAAGGATGCCGAGTGCGGCGGAGACGAGGATAAGAAGGATCGGATGGATCTTGACTCGTTTGTACTCCCGCACTTGGGGGTATTTTTGTTTAAGCACAGGCATACGGAATCGCATTTTGGACAAGACGAACAAAAATACGAATAACCCGACCGCCCAAAAGTCCACGTCGGCAAAGGACTGCGGATCGGTGACGGTCGCCCCATGGAAGATCACCTGCGCCGTCAGGGACAAAAAGGCGTACCCGATCAGCCCGACCACAGCGGGGCGGAGACCGAAAAAGGCGTCCTTGACGACGGTCTTGTCGGTGAGTCTGCGGAAGAACGTCGCAATGAGGAATATGATGAGAAGACTGGGCGCGATGACGCCGAGCGTGGTGCAGATCGCACCGAAAAATCCTCCCGCCGTCGTCCCGACAAAGGTCGCTATGTTGATGGCAAAAGCCCCCGGAGTGGACTCGCTTATCGCAATAAAGTCGATCAGTTGCGCCTCGGTCAGCCAGCCGTGAGATATGACTTCGGCGTTGATCAAAGGGATCATCGCATATCCGCCGCCGATGGTGAAGAGCCCAATCTTAAAAAAGGTCCAAAAAAGCGTCAGATACGTCATCTCTTTTTGTACCCCCTTGTGTAACGGACCGCCCGCAAGACGAAGTTATACAAGATTCCCGCCGCGGCGCAGATGAGGAGAGTATAGATGACGTAAAAGTCGGTCAAAAGACTGATGAGCAGTACGAATAGGATCACTAAGATAGAAAACACGCCCTTTTCCACGTTGCGGAACATTTTCAGGACGGCGTTGAGAATCAGCACCAGTACCGCCACGCGGATCCCGCGGAAAGCGTACCCGACGTAGGTCAGGTTCTGAAATTCTTCGATAAAAAAGCTCAACGCGAAGATGATCAAAAAGGACGGCAACGCGGCGCCGAACGTGCAGGCGAGCGCCCCCAAAAATCCGGCTCGCTTGGTCCCGACATATGTCGCCGTGTTCATACTGATCGGTCCGGGCGTGGACTCCGCCACGGCGAGGATGTCCATCATCTCCGAGGTCGTCAGCCATTTCCTTTTCTCCACCACGTCCCGCTCGATGAGGGCGATCATCGTATATCCGCCGCCAAAGCACACAAGCCCTATCTTAAAAAAGGTAAAGAAAAGGGTGAGTATCTCTTTGAAGAATTTTCCCGCGCCGTCTCTTATGCGCATACGCTCGTTTGACGTTTCGTTCATAGGACTATCTTATCATATTATTGTCGGGAAAGAAAGAAAATATGTCCATCTTTTCTTATGTCCCATTCGTCATATGTCCGCAAGATCACGTTTCGTCCGTTCCCGTGTCGGTCGAGTCCCATGCTCCGTCTCGAAAGCGCTGTTCGACGCGCTTTTTGCGCCGAGCCTTGCGGCGGTTTGATCGTTGCGGTATAGCGATCGGTATCTTCGTTTTGATTCGGACAAGGTATGACTTGTCTATTTTTCTTTCTTGGAGTATAATGATAACATTCGGATCAGACGAGGAGAAATATGACGTACGATGTGATCGTGATCGGAGGAGGAGCGTCCGGATTGACGGTGGCGGCTGTCGCGCTGTCGAGGGGAAAGACCGTCCTTGTTTTGGAGGCGGGGGAGCGTGTGGGCAAAAAGATCCTGCTCGCCGGCAACGGCCGTTGCAACGTCACCAACGAGCATATTTCCGTCGATCGGTATAACGACCCCTTAGTCGCCCCTTTTTTGGAGAAAAGTGAGAAAGTACCCGCCTTTTTTGATGCGATCGGTCTGGTGACGAGGACGATCGACGGTAGGATATATCCGTATACCGAGAGCGGGAAGACCGTCCTCAATCTTTTGCGCGCCGTTGTGCCGGAGAAGTTCGTCCGTACCGGCGTCGTTGTGGACGGGATAGAAAGAGTCGGCGACGTTTTTCGCGTATGCGGAGAGACCGCTCGGTCGGTCGTACTTGCTACCGGCAGTCAAGCGACCGTCGGACGGGAGAGCCATTTTCTGTATTCACCCTTCGGTCATACCGTGCGGGGGCTCTTGCCCGCGCTTTGTCCGCTCCGTTGCTGTCGGACGGACGTAAAAGGTCTATCCGGACTGCGAGTCAAAGGCGCGCTCAGTCTGATGGACGGAGACAGGGTCGTCGAGCGTCGTCTCGGAGAGATCCTCTTCAAGGAAGACGGCATAAGCGGGGTCGTCACGCTGGAGTTGTCCCGAAAAGTCTTCGGAAAAAGGGACGTCGCCATCGACTTTGTGCCCGATTGGTCGGCGCGGGAGACGGAGGCGTTCTTGTCGGAGCACAGTATAGAAGGGGTGTTGCAGCGGCCGATCGCCGAGCGCGTCCTCGCGCAAAGCCAACGGAGGAACATCTCCGTCGCCGAGACAATAAAGGACTATCGCGTCCATAGCGTCGAGCGGATGGGGCACAAACAGGCGCAAGTCATGCAGGGCGGGCTCCCCTTAGGAGAGTTCGACGACCGATTGCAGAGTAAGTTTTCTCCCGGGCTGTACGCTTGCGGCGAAGTCCTGGACGTGGACGGAGACTGCGGAGGGTACAATATGCATTGGGCGTTCTTGTCCGGGATCATAGTGGGGGAGAGCGTATGATCAAGTTTTCTTTCTCGCTACCCGTCGGGTACGAAGGGGACGTATCGGAAGCGGCGGCGAAAAAACTCCGCGTCAAGTATTCCGGCAAGGGCGAGATCATAAAAAAGAGCCTGGACGCTCGCGATAAGTCGGACCTTAGGTATGTGTACACCGTCGCTTTCGAGACCGATCGCGAGGCGGTCGCCGTAAAAAACGGCGCGTCTACTTTTGAAAAGCCCGATTATTCCATCGAAAAAGCCGTCGAAGGCGCAAAGTATACCGGGACAAGACCCGTCGTCGTGGGAGCCGGACCGTGCGGACTCTTCGCCGCGCTCACCTTGGCGCAACTGGGCGCGAGACCGATCCTGATCGACCGGGGCAAGGATGTGGACGAGCGAGCCAAGGACGTGGAGGATTTTTTTTCCTCCCATCGACTGGACCCGGACAGCAACGTCCTGTTCGGCGCGGGCGGCGCGGGGACCTTTTCGGACGGAAAACTGACCACCGGCACCAACAGTCCCTACGTCTCTACCGTTTTGTACGAACTCGCTCGGTGCGGCGCGCCGGAGGAGATCGTCTATCTCAACAAGCCCCACGTCGGGACCGACCGACTGCGCGAGGTGGTCAAGAATATGATCGTCCGCTTGCATACGCTTGGGGCGGAAGTCCGCTTCGGGACGGCGGCGAGGGACTTTTTGTTGCGAGACGGGAAAGTAAGCGGCGTCGTGACCGATCAGGGTACGATCTTGACCGATAGGGTCTATCTCGCTTTGGGGCATTCCGCGCGAGATACCTTTGAGGTACTTTACAGAAAAGGCGCAAAAATGGTCCCGAAAACATTCAGTATGGGCACCAGGATAGAACACTTACAGACGACCATCGACAGAGCGCAGTACGGCAGAGAGAGGGGGGATCTGCCTCCGGCTGACTACAAGGCGGCGGTGGATATCGGCGGCGGCAACAAGCTGTATACCTTTTGTATGTGTCCGGGCGGGACGGTCATTAACGCGTCCGGCGAAGCGGGCGGGATCAACGTCAACGGCATGAGCTATTATGCCCGCGACGGAAAGAACGCCAACGCCGCGCTCTTAGTCAACGTCAACTCCGAGCGGTTCGGCGACGATCCCCTTGCCGGAGTGGAATATCAACGGATCTGGGAGAGACGGGCGTATGCGGCGACGGGCGGCTTTTTTGCCCCGGCGCAGACCTACGGCGACTTTCTTTCCGGGCGCACGGACGGCTTTTTTGAGATCGGTCCGAGCTGTCTTGGCGGGGCCAAGAACGCCGATCTCAACGCCGTATTGCCCGATTACGTCGCAGAGGGGATAAAGCAGGGCGTCCGATTGATCGGACGTCGCATCAGGGGCTTCGACGATCCGCACGCCGTCCTGACCGGACCGGAGACGAGGAGCTCTTGCCCATTGCGCATTTTGCGGGACGAACGGGGCGAGTCGTCTATATCCGGACTCTATCCGATGGGGGAGGGAGCGGGATATGCCGGCGGCATCACCAGCGCGGCTGCCGACGGGATCCGCGTTGTGCTTTCGAGTCTGTCGTAGGAGGGGTATGGACGAGTCGGACAAAGAGAGACCTACCGAAAAAGCCGCTCCTGTAGAGGCGTCCGCCAAAGCGCAGGAAGCCCCAACGTCGGAGAGCGAAAAAAAGCGGGAGAGAAACAAGCGCGTGCGGAGCGTGCTTCTTTATCTTTTGTTTTTCCTCGTCAACGCGATCGTCATCGCCGTCTTTTTGCTACAGGAGGACAAGACGGGAGATCGCGCACTTTGGGAAAATGTAAAAATAAATTTGTCGGACAATCTCCTCTTTGCCATACCGGCGCTCTTTGGATATGTATTGGTGCTCCTTGCCGACGTCCTTGTCTTTAATGTTCTCATTTACAAATTAGGGGGCCGAAACAAATCCGTTTTGGCTACCAAAGCGGCTGTTTACGGAAGATATTACGACAAGATCACTCCGTGGTCGGTCGGGGGAGAACCCTTTCAGATCGGCTATCTGATCTTCGGGGGGCTGCGCGCGGGAGAGTCCTGCGCGGTGACGATGAGCAGGCACATCGTGCGCTTTTTTACGACGGCGCCGATCGTGATCGCCATACTCTTGATCGGCAGGATCTCCACCAACGCCGTCGTGATGGCGGCGGCGATTCTGAGCGTCATTTTCGGGTTGATCGTCCCCACGCTCATGCTGATCTGCGCTAAAAGACCCGTCGTCGGAGAGAAGATCGGACTCTTTGTCATCCGCGTTCTGACCAAGGTCAGGATCGTAAAGGATCCGCAAAAGATCACGGATCGACTCAAGGAGAACATCCGTAAATTTTCGCTCGGAGTCGATCATCTGACCAAGAACAGGTGGGCGCTTCCGGTGATCGCTTGCGCCGCGATCATAGAACTTGTCGTCACCAATTCTTTGCCCTATTTCGTCATCCGTGCCTTCGGCTATGCGGAGGTGAATTTTTGGCGCACCTTCGTATTGTGCGTGTACGTCACTTACGCGTCGGGGGTCGCGCCCACGCCCGGCGGCGCGGGTCTTGCCGAACTCAGTTTTTACGCCGTTTTTGCGACGATCGTGCCCGACGGCTATCTCTTCTGGGCTGTCCTGTTTTGGCGTATAGCCGTGTTTTATCTGCCCGTTTTTATCGGTTTTTTGCTCCATATCTACGACTCCGTTCGCGGCGTCGTCCGCTCCGTCAAACAAAGACGTTAAGTTTTTTCTTTTCCGCGCCTAAGTTAAGTTTATAGAAGTAAAAAATTTCATATTGCGTATATGCGCGCATATGTGGTATAATGGTACGCGAAAGGGACTTGTCCCGACCGATAATAATAGGAGGAAAGTGCTTGTGTCAAGCGGACGCGCACAAAAGTTATGCCTGATTTTTGCAATAATCGTCTTATTGTCCGCTTTTTCGTGTGCTTTTTCTTTCCTGTCGGTCCACGGTGAGACCGCTGTCGCCGCGTCGGACAAGGACTATTCCTACGACGCAAACGAGGTCTTTTTGATCGAGTCGCAGGAGGACTTCGCTTCTTTCGCCACCCTTTACAACGGGAGCAATCGGACCTTTTACGGAAAAAAGATCTTTATCGCAGACGACGTGGACCTTACGCTCACGCCCTTTTATCTGACGAGTTTTTCCGGGACGCTGGACGCATTTGGCAACGAACTCAAAAGGCTCTCTTCTCCCTTGTTCGGGACGGTGACCGCCAACGGGCGCGTCGTTGACGTCTGTTTTTCGGATATCGACTTGGTGGGGGCGATGATCGGGACCAACGCCGGGCGATTGGAGAAGATCGTCATAGACGGAGACCAGACTGTCCGGGCGGAGACGAACACCGTGCGCTATTCTCCGGCGTCTTTGACGTCGAAAAACACCGGCGTCATCTCTCATTCCACTTCAAACGTGCGCTTTTGCGGGAATTACGACTCCCGCCTCAACGAGTTCGGCGGCTTCGCCTGTGAAAACGAGGGCACGATCTCGGATTGCGTGTTCGTCGGAGACGTCCTTTGTCGCTATTACGGCACGATGGAGTACGTTTTCGGCGGGATCGCCGTCAAAAACACCGGCACGATCACAAGTTGCGCTGTGGCGACGGAGATCGACTTTTTTGAGCGCGATGGCGCGACGAACACCAAGCTCCCCACGATCTTTGCGCTGACCGACGGCGGGACGATCGAAGACAGCTTCGGGCTGATGCGGATGCAGGAGTACTCCTTCACCATAAACGAGGGCGACGAAGAGACCCCCGTTTACGTCGAATATAAAGCCGAAGCGAAGATCGCGCAAGGGACTCTTTCCGGCGTGTACGGAGCCCTTTCCGTCTATGACGGAGCGGACTACTCCGTCGATCTGTTCCTGTCCGACGGGACCGAGACCGTCGCCGCCGACGCAAGCGATCTTATCGAAGCAAACCTCGGCGACGGATTCCTGTACGGAGGGACCTATCCGATCCTTTCGACTTTGCTGTCCGGCGAGGGGACTGCTCTTTCTCCCTACGTCATTTCGGACGTGGGCGACTATATGCGGATCCGCGTAGCCGAGTGTTGCGGCGAGTACGATTATGCAGCGGGCTACGTCGTGGACGAAGTCGGATCGTCGAGCGCGCCCGTCGAGCCCACCGGGTTTACCGCGCACTACCCCGCCTCCTCTTGGGCGGTCGGAGCCTATACCGGGGCGAGCGACTTCGGCTATACTTTGGGGGAGACGCCGACGGAAGTCGTCGCCGAAACACCCGACGGGTCGGGGACTCTTGCCGATCCCTATCGGATCACGTCGAAAGAAGAACTCAAGTATCTGGACGGGAAGTCGGGCTACGCCGCGCTGTGCGCCGACGTGGTCGTAAACGCTTCGGGAAACGAGCCGGTCAGACTCTCGATCGATTCGCTCTCCGTCACCCTTTTCGGCAACGGCAGATCCGTCGTCGGACTGAACGAAGAGCCGCTTTGCGCCACCCTTTCGGGCACGGTCAAAAATTTCTCTCTCGTCGGACACGGTGGGTACGTCGCCGGGACTTTGACCGGGAGTATCCGCTCGGTCACGGTCGGCTCGGGGAGTCTGACGAGCGGTTTTGCCGATGACAACGAGGGAGATATCTCCGACAGCGTCTTTGCCGGGACGGCGACTTACGCCTTCTGCGAACATAACGCCGGCTCCGTCGCTCGTTGCGTGGTCAAGGGGACGGCGGATATCGCCTTTACGCCATCGGAAGAAGGGACTTTTATCGACTGCATTTCCTACGGGCAGGACTCGTCCACCGTCTACACCGGCGTGTTCTCCTCCCTCTATATCGACAAGGCGACCCCTTTCTATGCCGTGATCGACGATCAAGACAAGACCGTCGAGTCCCGATTGACGGAGGATATTCTCGGTGATTATGACTGCTTCGACTTCGTCAACGGTTCGTTCGCCTATCCCGTCGCTTCCTCCCTGCCCGTCCTACGGGTCTACGGAGGGGAGTATAAAGAGAACTATCCCGACGCCTTTTCCGCCGTGCCGATCATCAGCGAAAGGTTTTCGGAGGAGATATCTTACACGCAGGAGGAGTTGGAGGCGGGCATGACCGCCTCGGCGATCCTGTCCGACACGACCTATGTATGGACTTTCGAGGGAGAGACGTTCGACGGAGACGTCCATCACGCCGGAGAGTATACCGTCACGGCGACCTATGCCGGAGACGATCACTACCTCTACCAATCGTTCTTCGACTCCTTCCGCATAGAAAAAGGGCTCGCTCCGTGTGCGATAACCTTTTCCGAAGGGGCGTTTTCGTCCCTGTCCCATCCCTATGACGGGGAGTATTTCGCCCCGGCGCAACCCACCCCCGAAAACGCGTCCGAACTCGTTTCCTACGGGTACGGATTGACTTTTGCGTTCGTCAAAGACGACGTTGCGGTCGCTTACGCCCTGTCTTGCGGGGAGTACGAGCAGACCGTCACGGCAAGTTCGGACGACTATGAGGACCTCGTCCTGTCCCGAACGGTGACTATCGAGCGCGTACCCTTGTACGTCGCGGTGGGGGACCTTTCGTGCGACTATCTGACGGAGCCGGACTTGTCCTCCGTTTCGGTTGCGATCACGGGCGGTCGGGTGCCCGCGGACGAAAATAAGACGCTCTCCGCCCTTGTCGGGGACTATAGCGACAAGTTCGTCACCGACTACCGTTCGGGCGACGATACGGGAGAGTACACCGTCGGACTGGAGACGGAAGGGACCGACTACTATCTCGAGGTGACCTCCGGGACGCTTACGGTCCTGCCGATCGCTTTATCTACCGAGGGCGTGTCCTTCTACGGCGCGACCCGGACCGAAAGGGGCTCTTTGACGGAGACCTATACGGCGAGTCCCATCACGCTCGCTGCGACTTGTCCCGAGGGAGTCTCGGTCGTCTACGACGGCAATGAGAACGTCTCCGTCGGCGACTACGAAGTCCGTGCGACCTTATCCAAGAAAAACTATCTCGATCTCGTCCTGACCGTGGACCTGACCATCGAAGCGGCTCCTCTCACTGTGGTCCTGCCCGACGGGTCCGGCACATACGGCTCCGGCTGGTCGGTGACGGCGGATCCCGTCTTCGAGGGATTTTTGGGGACGGACGACGAGGCGCTGCTTGTCGGGACGACCTTTTCTTACTATCTGTCCAAAGACGGAGAGGAAGTCAGCCGGGAGCCGTCCGATAACCTCCACGCAGGGACGTACGACGTCTCTTCCGATACCGCTTGTACCCTGCGCGACTACTTTTTTGTGTACCGAACCGGGCTCTGCAAGATCGACAAGGCGTCACTTTTCGTCCTGTACGACGGCTCGGACTATGCGGACGAAGAGCGTTTTTACGACGGGACCGGGACGGAAAAGACCCTGACGTACTTTGCCGATCACGGCTTGAGCGCGACCATCGCTTATACGGTCAAAAAGGACGGCGATCCGTTCGAGGCGGAAGGCGCGATAAGGGACGCCGGGACGTATGACGTTACGGCGACCGTCACGCCGACCGGTGACCTTGAGGCGGACTATCTCGTCACTGTCTATCGGAAGACGGTCCGGATCAAAAAAGCCGTCACCGAAGTCCGTTTTAACGCCGATTCCTACGACTTCTTATACGCGGGGATCGATCGTGCCGATCTGTCCTATTACGACGTGACGACGACGGTCGGGACGGAAGAACTGGTTTTGACCTGCCGGAAGTCCGGCGCGGTGAGCGCCGCAATACACGCGGGGGACTACGTCCTGACGCTCTCGTATGCGGGGGACGACAATCACGAGCCCTGCTCGGCGCAGGCGGACCTTACCATCGGTCCCGTTCCGCTTACGATGGCTTTTCGGACGTCTTACGTCTTCTCCGGGGACAGGATCGTGCCGGAATTGCTGAGCGTGGACGGCACGGTGAGCGGGGAGGAAGTGGACCAGGAGGATTTGACTTTTGCTTACTATCGCGCGGGCGGAGGGTCTCTCAGTCGGGTGGTCAACACCGACTCCTACGAGTTCGTCCCGACGATACGGGGCGGGGACTATTACCCGTCGGAAGAGCGCTATACGATGACGGTGGAAAAACTCTCCGTCGAAGTCGATATCGGCGCGATAGGGTACTTGTACGGGACGAGAGGTTCCCTTGTCCTCGACGGCGTGTACTACAACGTCACCGAGTCGGGGGTCACCCGCAGGAATTATCCCACGACGGGCGCCCTTTTCGCCGATATCATCGTCAATCTACCTTCGGCGGACGCCGGAAGGTACGTCCTGACCGACGACGACCTTGTCGATTCGACCAACTACGACTTCTCGCTGAGCGACGGGAATCACGTCGTCACGATCTCCCGCAGGACGCTGAGCGTGGGTTGGACGTACAACGGCGCGGAGATATCCTCTCCCTTCGTGCGGACGTACGAGGGCGTGAGTCTGACCGGACGCTTTTCGTATGAAGTCACCAATCTTGCCGAAGGGGACTCCGCGCGGGATCTCCATCTGACGAAGGTGGTCACCGGCAGTGCGGAAGACGTCTATCATGTCGGCGAGTATGCGCTCGCGATCACTTTGTCCGACAGTATCAACTATATCCTCCCGGCGTCGCCCATGAACGTCTCCGTCATCAAGACGAGTCTGCAACTGTCCCTGTCCGACGTCACGGTCGAACAAGGGGAGAACTTCGTCGCCCCGGCGATAACCGCCGTCGGCAAGGTCGGTTCGGACGCGAGGAGCGAAGTGTACGAACTCAAAGGCGCGAGCATAAACTATATCCACGGCTATACCGCCGCTTCCCGCGTCAACGCGCGCTATACCGTGACGGCGGACGCGAAGTTCGACGACTACGAGGCGGAAGTGGTCCGTACCGGGACTCTGACCGTCGTCGCCAATCCGTACCCGGACTACGTCCTGTCCGACGCAAGCTACGTCTACGACGGTACCTATAAGACGTTGACGATCCCGACGTGGATCCCGCGGTGTCGGTCAGCTATAACAACAACGTCAAAAAGGACGTGGGAGCGTATACGGTCAGCGCCATCGTCACCTACCCGTCCGGCAGAGTGCGCGTGTCCACGGCAAGACTGTCCATCGTCAGCGCCAATCCGGATCTGACCGTCTCCGACATACAAGCGATTTTCGTCCGGGAAAAACTCCTCTCCGACGAGCTCATCAAGGGGCACGCCTACGTCGCCGGCAAGGAGATCCGGGGGACTTTCTCCTTTGCGGAAGAGCAGTATATGCAAGAGGGAGAAAGCGAGTGCGAAGTCGTCTTCCGCCCGTTGGACGATAAGAACGTCAACGTCGCCCGCACGACCGTCTCGGTCAAGACGGAGTCGGTGGACCTGTTCAGTTTCGACTTCGACCCGTTGGAGAACTTCGATATGCTCGGCTACGACGGCTCGACTTGTCGCGCCCGGATCGGCGGACCCGTTCGAATGACGCTCCGACCGGTCTTGGACGAACTGGAATTGCTCCTGAACGGCTACGTCGTCCCTTACGTCAATTTGTCCAAGACCGACCGACTCAATATCGCGGTGCGCCTCGGTGAAGACGTCGCGTTGTCCTTTTTGCTCGACGTTACTTTGGAGACCGGGGAAGCGCCGGTGGTCCTGGGAGAGAGCCTTCTGGACTTCGGCACCGCTACGCACGCCAATGCGACCATCACCGTCCCGGAGGGCGGGATAAGAATCAGTCTTGCCGAATCGGCAAAAACGGAGTATAATCTGTATGTGGACGGCATCCTCACCGACAATTACGTCCTGTACGGAGAAGAGGGGAGCGTCGTCGTGAGCGTAAGGCAGAAGTCGGACGGCAAAGCGGTCTTCTCTCGCATCTACACCGTCAAAAAGGAGGAACCGATGACGGAACAGACGATAAACTACGCTCTTTATTTCGGAATCGGTGGCGGTGTCCTCGGTTTGGCTGCGGTCATCGCGGTGGTCCTCATCATTTGGAGAAAGAAAAACGGCTGACGGCATAACCGTCATAAAAAACGATCGCCCCGAGCAGTGGGCGCAATTACGGAGACGTAAACTATGAAAAACAAAAAAAGAATCTTGCTCTTGTCCTTGATCGTGACGTTCGTGGCGTTGGTACTATCGGCGCTGTGTACGTCCTGTTCCTTTTTCGGGCTCTTCGGCGGAGACGAAGACGTCGTACCCGTGACGGTGGACTCCATCACCGTCCTCAAGACGGCTACGGACTACACCTCCTCGGTCGAGTACGAATATAACAAGGACAAAAACAACTCTATGGCGCTCCAGTCGGGCGAGGACTTCTATTTGCAGATCACCTACAACAATCCCAAAAAGTACGCGATCAGCTACATCACCGTCACCCCGGAAGGGGAAAACGCCATGCGTATCACCAATAAGGAGTTCGACGCGAAATCGACCAAAACCAAGACCGTGATCCGCTTCAGCATCCCCGCGACCAACGTCAGTAACGAGGTCCATAACTATATCATCAAAAAGATCTATTACGTCACCGGCAACGATACCATCGCCGTCAAGTTCGAAAAGGAATTCAAGACCGAGTTCAGCGTCATCGTCAATCCGACGTACACGCTGGAACTTAACTATCAGAACACCGACAGAAGATCGGGGAGCCTGAAGACGGAGGACGACAAGACGACCACCGCCAACGTCTCCTACGGCGCGGATATGACCTCTCTCGGCGTACTCAGTAAGGACTACGCCAATCCGGACAGCCTGCCCTCCAAAGCCGGCGGATGGAAGTTCGAGGGGTGGTATACCGAGCCCCACGGCAAGGGGATCTGCGTCGGCAGCAACGACAAGTACTTTTTCTGGGGAAACGTCACGCTGTACGCCGACTACTCCCGACTCTTCGAGTACGAGATAGTGGATCTGGATGAGCCCATCGTCCACGAGTACGTCACGACCTCCGGCGGGTCCGCCTCCGTCAATACAAGGACTTTCTCCAAAGGCGTCGTCATCACCGGGGACGCCACCGCCGGAAAGTACCCCTATCTCGATATCTATGACACGATCGTGGACGAGACGGTGCAGGAATCCGGCTACGTCTACGCCGTGGAGTACCCCGTCGTCAAGGTCGCCAACGAAGCGTTCAAGGACGTCAACAACATCACGACCCTGTCTATCGGCAGTCACGTCACCGAGATCGGGTATAAAGCTTTCGATAACTGTAACAAACTCGCCAAAGTCACTTTTTCGACTTCTTCGTCGCTGAAGTACCTCGGCGATTTCGCCTTCCAGAACACCAAAGCGATGGGCATCACCAATGCCTTTACCCTCCCCGACACGGTGGAGTATATCGGCAACTTCTGCTTCCGCTACAGCGGGTGGTCTTTGACCAACAACAACGGTATCAACGAGAGCGTCCTGCACATCTATCCGCGGTATACTTTCCTCGGCGTGGCGGCGTTCTTTGAGACCGGGTTTTCCAAAATAGTTTTCGAGCCGGGCTGTCACTTCGAGTCTCAGATCGGCTACGACGAAGGCAGAGAGATGGAAAAGAACTATTCCTGGAAAGAGATCCACTACGGGACCAATCGTATCGGAATGAACCTGTTCGGTTGCAACAGGAATCTCGAGGACGTCGAGTTCTTGTCCGACGACCCGGACAATAACGCCCTCAACATCATTCCCGATCGCTGTTTTGACGCCGGGAACTATAAGAATATGAAGCTCCTCGGGAGATTGGTCTTTGCCGAAGGGTTGGAGTTTGTCGGAGACGAAGCGTTCAACTACCAGGAGAAGATCACCTATCTCGATCTGCCGGCGTCGCTGAAAGAAGTCGGACGGTCGGCTTTCTACAACAACATTTCCGTCGCAAGCCTGACCTTCCGCGAGGGGAGCCTTTTGACCGTTCTGCACAGACGGTGCTTCGGCAATCTGGCAAGCATCGACCGCGTGGAGATCATCTCTTCTCAGCTCATGCGCTACGGCGACGGACCCTTCGAGGGGTGCGGGAGACTGAAGAGTATCGAGTTCCCCAATATCAACGACGTTGACCTTGTACCCGTTCCCTTTGACAAGAATGAGAACGCCGCCGAAGTCAACACGACCACCCGTCACTACTACGCCGATCTGATGTTCGGGACCTTTGAGACGGGGAGCGACGCTTCCGACGACGAGGAAGGTACCTCCGGCGGACAGCAACAACAGTCCGGTTATTCCCTGCCCACCCGTATCTTCTGCAAGGCGGGCACCGAAAACGTGATCCTGAACAAGTTCCGCGATACGATCATCACCGGAAAGGACACGTTCTACAACAACGACAAGACCTACCACTCCGGCGAGTACAACAACGTGGTCTTCGTCCACGACATCGACCTCATCAGACAGTACGAAAACCCGACCGCGCTTCAAGGAGAAGAGCCGGAAGTGGACATCGCATTGCAGGAAGTGTACGACGCCAACAGCGGAGCGGTCCTCGGCTACAGCATCGTCTATTGGGCGCAGAGGAGCAAAGTCATCACGCTGCCGAGTTCTTTCCCGGGTATGAAACACGCCAACGGCAAGATCATCGAACTGTCGATGTACTCGATGCCGACGAGCGTGACCGAGATCACGATCCCCGCGACCATCACCAGACTCGAGCACGACGCTCTGAACGGCTGCGTCAACTTGGAAAAGATCAACTACGAGAACAAAGATACGCTCACCTATATCGGCGACTACGCCTTCTTCGGGACGAAGATAAGCAGTTTTGAGGGAGGAGCCGCGTTGAAAGTCATCGGGGAAAACGCTTTTATGCGGTGTACCGCTTTGAAGTGGGTGGATCTGATGGACACCTCCATCACCAACCCCTTCAAGATAGGCAGTAACAACCCGCGTATCGTCCACGTCCAGCAGTACAAGTACGAGTACGAACTGAAGAAGAACGGCAAAGACCGCACCGACCACTACGACGTCCTCTACGACGGCGCATTCCGCGGGTGCAGCAGTCTCAAGTGGGTTGCCCTGCCGCTCGGACTCAAACAGGTGCCGGAGGGCTTGTTCACCGGGTGTCGCTCGTTGCGTTACGTCATTATTCCCTGCAAGGGCGTTTCGCAAGTCAACAGCCCCACCGCCGACGATACGTTCTACTATCGAGCCTTGCCGACGGCGATCTACGATTCCGACGCCGTACCGTATATGACCATCTACGTACCGGGCAGCGAACTGTCCATTCATGAGACTATCTTTGCCAGGAGCTACGGCGTGACGTACGCCCTGCTAAGCGACGACTACAGCAATATCCCGTCCCGGGAGGGCTGATCGAACGTAGTGTTATGATAAAAACGTATGAAAAAGAACAAGGTACCGAGCGGTGCCTTGTTTTTATACAGTGGTGAGAAGAGTGGAATGAAAGTGCGGACGGAGTCCGAGGACGATTAAAGCAATTCGTAATGCGTAATTATGCCCCTCTGTCTGTAATAAACTTTGGGCGAAAAAAATCCATACGAACAAACCGATACGACTGTTGAGTTCGGGGCTTCCTCGTTAGTTTTGCTTGCGCAAAATTGCGCGCCGGTAGGCATCTCACGTCCAACGGACATATCCCGCCGTCTTCAGACTGCATTGCGTTCCTTTATCTTAGCGGACGATATGATTCCAGACCACGGTCGGTTCGCTGAAAGAAAAGCCGAGTTTTTTCTGCATTTCGAGGGAGGGGAGATTGGACGCGAAGATCTGCCCGAAGGGGACGTGTTTTTCTTGCAGGACGGAATCGATCTGTGCGCAGACGAGGGCGGTGCCGTAGCCTTTTTTTCGGTACTCGGGCAGGACTTCCAGCATACCCATAGCGCCTTCGGCGTGGAATCCGACAAAGCCGACAAGTTTTTCTCCGGCGTAGGCGCCGAGGAGTTTTTTCCGTTGTATGAGTTCGATCATCTCCTCTTCCGCTTGATAGAGGGTATAGACCGAGAGAGCCGTCGGTAGATCGACTTGATCCATCGGGCGCACGACGATTTCGGCGACGGGGGAGATAGGCGGAACTTTTTTCAGATACGCCACATTGTAGCACGGCTCAAAAGATTCGGTAACAAAGCGCGCTTTTATCACCGATTGTACGTGCGCGCGGTGCGTGACGATCATTTCTTTTTCTTCGGTGATGAGGTCACAGAGCCGCTCCGCCGTATCGACGTCGTCGGTGCAAAGATAGTACGCCTTTGACGGCGCGGGGAGATAGACGAGCACTCCCTTTTCCTCCGCCGCGATCACGCGAGCAAGTCCCAGCCCGATCGCTTCGGTGATGTCTATCGTTATAAGAGGGTCTTTTTTGCAGTAGGTCAGAGCGGCGCGGAGTCGGTCGGGGTAGTCCTTTCCGCCGCAGGCTATTCCGTCGAATGCGATCCCGGTCTCCGACAGCGGTCTGCCGAGAGCAAGATTCTCTTTCTGCGCTTTATTCAGGCGCTTGAGAGCATATTCAAGTTTGCTCGCGTTCGAACGATCGGCGCACGCCCATATCCTCTCTATATATACAGCTTTATGCGCGCGCGTATACTTTGCGCCCGTGCCCGAACGGTGCTCTTCCCGTCGTCTTGCCGGGTCCGTCGTGATCCCGCTGTAAAGCGATCCGTCCCCGCATCGTAAGAGATAAATGTAATACGCCATACGTTTTTCCGAATTGTTTTTCTCACCATCATTATATCCGATATCCGGGAGGAAATCAAATTGATAGTTAGGTCATATGGACGATTCCGGAAAACAAGCGTGTTCTTTGTCCGATTGAGAGGATTTAACGAAATCCGAGAATTTCTACGTTGACAAAATCACTTTTTTAGTTTATCATAGTAAAGCGATAAAGTGAAAGATAGGGGATTGCTATGGAAGGAAAGATCACCAAAGATATGATACAGGATTTTATCGATGCGATCGTCGCAGTGGATGACGCCGAGGAATGCGAGTCGTTTTTGCACGACGTCTTTACGGCGACGGAGATAGAGCAGTTTGCGCAGAGACTACGCGCGGCGAAGCTCTTGATCGAAGGGCAGACCTACGCGCAGATCATCGCCAAGACCGACATATCGAGCGCGACGCTCAGCCGGGTCAGCAACTGCGTCCGTCGTGGGAGCGGCGGCTATAAGAGCGTGCTTGACAAACTGCAAAAAAGAGACTGAGGGGACAGTCCTTGGTCTTACGCTCGAAAAGGGCGCTTTTTTAGTATAGTATGAGTCCGGCGATCCCACTTTCGGGGCGGAAAGGTTTTCGGAGGAAAATTCTTCCGGCTATTGCTTTTGTGCCTTTCCCGTGATATACTATAGGTGACTGGGACGCCCGTAGTCTGCAAGTTCATTTTTAACCGCAACCTTTACGAAAGGGACCTCGAAAGTCCAAGATGTCCGATGTCACGCCCTCGCCGGAAACGGTATGGTCAGGGGAAGGCAGATAGACACGGCAGAGGACCCACCTGCTTTAAGCGGGTTTTAACTCCTTGCGGATACGGCGTCGCGGTTATTTTTAAGGTTTTTTAATAAGAATATTTTTTTCGCATGTGCGCGCAAAACTACGCTTCAGCCATCTTGACAAAGATGTCTATTATGATATAATGTTATTTTAGAATATTTTCATATACGGAGGTTTTTATGAAAGTACGTTTGAGACGAAACGGTTTTCTCATCGTAGTCGTGTCTCTCGCGCTTGTGCTTTTGACGACGATCCTCTGTCTCTCCGTCTCGGCGAGTGCCGCCGACGCGGAAGAGTTCGTCAAAGAGAGCGAAGTCACAATAGCGCATTTTTCCGACACGCACTACTACTCCTTCCGACTGTTGTATACCGAGGGTGATCCCGTGGATACGACCGACGACGATTATTTCTATAATTACGTCATGCGGAAGAGTACCAAGATGTGGATGGAGGGCGAACTCATCTTCGACGCGGGTCTGCGTACCCTGTTGACCGCCGCTACCGAGGACCCCGAGAACGCGCCCGACTATCTTATCCTCTCCGGCGACGTAGCGCAGGACGGCGAACTCCTCGGACATATCGATGTCGCAAACAAACTCCGTAAGGTTCAGAATTATATCCGCAGTCACGGCAAGCCCAACTTCCAGATCTTCGTCATTATGGGCAACCACGACCTCTACAATCCGGAGTCCTGGCGTTTTGACAACGAGACCGGCGAGAAAGAGGGATTTTTCTTCACCTCCAGAGTGGATGCGGTCCGCATTTTTGCGGGACTTGGGTATCCGAACATGACAGAAGAGGAGGCGGAAGTCTTCTACGGCGGTCTCTCCGAAAAGGACCTCCCCGCAGGATACAAATACGTCCGCAGCGACCTCTCCGACGCCTTTGAGTACCGTTGGCAATTCGTCAAAGAGGACGAAAACAACGCCGTTCGCACCTTCCGGTTCGGAGCGGGCTATTATACGGCGGAAGACGTCACCTTTGCAAAACTCGCGGAGGCGGATGAGGTAAAATTGGTCAACAAGTCCGCTTATTTCAATGTATCGCACCAAAGCTACGCGAAAGAGAGACTCAACAGCGGTCTGGATATCGAGATCGGACAGATGACCGGTATCGCCGCTCGTCTGGACGGGATGTTCTCCATCCTTTTCCTCGACGTCATACAGTCCTGTGCCGAATACGGTCACGTCCTCGGCGGACAGTTGCAGTTTTCCACCTGGGATTGGCTGGATGACGAACAGAATCGCACTTTCGCCAAGTCCAATGAAGAGACTTTGGTCGTAGCCACCGCTCATCACTCTATCCTGCCCCATTGGGATATGGAAGAAGAGGTGACCACCGGATTTATTATGTACAACTGGATCGAAGTCGCCGACTTCTTGGCTGACTACGGCGTCCGCTACGTCTATACCGGGCACCAACACGCCAACGACGCGACTTCTTACGTCAGCGGCAACGGCAATCAGCTCATCGATATGGAATCCGCCGCGCACATCAGCGTAGGCAGCCAAATCAAGTGGACCACCATCGAGCGCGGCAGAGTGGACGGCAAATATGCCGAGAAAGCCATTCTGGACGCGTATGAGAACCAACCCATCGCCGCCAATGAGGATATCGACCCTGTCGATCCGACCAAAGGCTTGGGCAACGCGCACCTCTTCGACCGTGTTTTGGAAGACGACAAATACGGCTACGTCCAAGCCAATCAGATGAACCTCTCCGGCACCGGACCGTACATCAACTACGAGACCGAGCAGATCGCCGACTACTCCCTCTACGCTCAGCACAGGATCTATGAGAACGTCGTCGACAACTATCTCGATATGTTCCTCCGCCCGGAGATCACCGAAAAGGTGGGCGGGATCGTCGAGGGACTGAAGTTCTCCATCGGACCCGTTACGCTTGACCTCGGCAAGAACGCCGACGACGTCGTGACCATCGTCAACAACCTCGTCAAGGGGATCAATGAAAAGGTCCTCGCCGATTACACCTATCAAGGACCGCACGCTCGTCTGAAGGGCGCGGATATGAAACTGTTTGCTTTTGCCGAAGATCTCGTCTATCGCGTGGTCAACACCGCCGTCGCCGAGGACACCGACATTCTCGATACCGTCCTGTACGCTTATATGGCGCACAGCCGCGGCACTAACGTGGACACTTTTGAAGAACTCCCCGCCAACTATCAAGCGGTCCTCAAAAAGGTCAAGAGCGGCGAGTTCGTCGATATGCTCGTCAAGATGCTTCTGGACGAGGACAAAGGTCTTATGCGCATCATCAACGGTCTTTGCGCAAACACTTTCGATCTCGCCAAAGACGTGGATCCCGATTTCCACGGGACGATTAACCTCGCCCTCAAAGTCATCATAGGCGACGAGAGCAAAGAGCAGTACGACTACCTCGCTAACTTCAATTTGGGCGATTACGTCGCAAGAGCGAGCAAGACCGCTTTTGTCAAGGACCTATTGGCAAAACTGCCCGTTCAGGTTGATCTGGAAAATATGACCATTCCCGAAGTCATCGACGACATCGTTGATAAGTACCTGACCGACAACTTCAAACAAGGACTGGGCGAGTATGCCTACAACATTGCCGTATCTTTGGGCGTGGACGGCGACCGCACCGACGTCATCACCAAGGACCACAACGTCGTCCTCAAGGTCTACAAGGACGAAGCGTACACCTACGTCGCCAAAGACAGAAACGAAGTCGTCACTGTGGAGAACGGCAAACTGCCCTCCATGATCACCAACGTCTTCGGTTCCGATCCCGCCACGACGAGGAACTTCACCTATTTCACCGATCGTCGTATCACCAAGGGCGCCATTCAGTACACCACCGACGCCGCCAAGAGCGCCAACGTGGTCACCAAGGAAGCCACGACCGAGCGGTACGCGTCCACCAAGGCGCTCATCGACCTCGGCATCTGGTGCCAGGCGGGCTACTATGAGACCTCTCGCCATACGGTGAAACTGACCGGACTGACCGCCAACACCACCTATTACTTTAGACTGGGCGAGCCCGACAAGGGTTATTGGTCGGAGTGGTACGAGTTCCGCACAGCAAGAAGCGACGCCTTCGAAGTCTTGATCGCGTCCGACCTGCAGGCGTCTACGGAGTCCTCCTATCAGCGTATCGACAAGATCTACCGCGATGTATTGGCAAAACAGTTTGCTTCCGGCGTTGACTTCTTCATCAACCCGGGCGACGTCGTAGACAACAGCAGAAACGCCACCCAGTTCAAGTGGTTTTTGAACAGTTCGGCGGATATCTATGCCAAGAACGCTATGGTCGTCGTCGCCGGCAACCACGACAACAAGTACTTCGATATCGAAAAGGCGAAGAACCTCGAGTATTATGCCAAAGACGTCACCTACAAGGGCAATAGCGTCTCAGGCGTCAAAGACGTCGTCACCAACAAGTACAACTATCTGTGGTCGCACTACGACTACGATCTGACCGACGATCAGAATCAGACCACCGGATTCTACTATTCGTTCGACTATGCGGGCGTCCACTTCACGATGCTCAACACCAACGACATCGACGTGCAGAATCAGCTCGGACAAGATCAGTTCGCGTGGTTGGTCGAGGACCTCAAGGCGTCCAAAGCCGAGTACAAAGTCGTCGTTATGCACAAGAGCCTGTACTCCGAGGGTAGCCACTCCTTCGACAAGGACGTCGTCGGAATGCGCAAGCAGTTGACTCCCGTCTTCCGTGAACAGGGCGTCAATTTGGTCATCGCCGGACACGATCACACCTACAACGAGACCTTCTATCTCGACGCCACCGGCAACAAGGTCAGCACCGACGCCAACGGCAGCAACGAGATATCCAAGGACGGTACCCTGTACGTCACGATGGGCACGATGGGCGAAAAGTTCTATAACTATAAGGACAACGGGGCTGTCCCGACCCAGACCGGAGCCTATCTGCACGACGAGGGCAGACTGTCCGATCCAACTTTCGGCAAACTGGTCCTGTCCGATGGCAAACTCTACTACTACGGCTATCAATATATCCGTGAGATGAGCGAGGACGGCTACTCCGACGTTCTGGGCGGGGAGATCAAAGCCATCGCCAAAGGCGAATACAAGGACGGACTTTCCGCGGGCGCCGTCGCCGGCATCGTGGTCGGTAGTGTGGGCGGAGCCGCCATCATCGCGGGCGGAGTGCTCCTGATCCTCAAAAAGAAGGGCATTCTCTTCGCCGCCAAAGCCGTTAAATAAAGAGACTTTTCACAGTCTGACAGTCGTTCGCCCGCCGGAGATCCGGCGGGCGATTTTCTTGTCAAAATATTTTTTTCGGGAAGGTATGGGAAAATGATTCGCATTATGGTAAGATAATGACAGCCGAGATTATCCGGGAGCGTCCGAATGAAAGCATTTTTGAAAACGAAAGCGTGTAAGATCACCGCGATCGTCCTCGCGAGTATAGTGGGGGCGACGGGTGTGTTTTTGGCGACGGTCGCCACCGTCTTTGCCGTCCGCAAGACCGCCGTCGTAGTGATCCCCGGTCTTTTGTGCAGTTCCATTCAGGACACCGAGACCGAAGATATCTACTACGACCCGCTCAATACCGACGAATACGGCTACTCCTTCGACGACTTTTTCGGCGATCGGATGATGGCGACGGTCACCGATATCGCCGTCCACTCCGGGGTGGTGGACAAACTTTTCGCCGTCCTCAACGAGGAGGAGGGGAACTTTTTAGACAAGTTCGCCCTCGATGAGACGGGCGCACCCGTCTACCCCTCCGCCGCTATTCAATGGGACCACGAGGGCTATGCAAGATATGGCGCGATGACCGTGATGAAAAAGCCCTACGACTACTATGCCGACTTATATAGGAATAAGAAAAACTACGACGTCTTCGTCTTCCAGTACGACTGGAGACGGGACAATCGTATCGCCGCCGAAGCGCTCGTCAAGGTGACCGAAGGGTACGACGACGTCATCACCGTGGCGCACTCGATGGGCAATATCGTCGTGTCGCTTGCCTTGGCGCAGTCGGAGAGTTTCCGAAAAAAAGTCATTCTGAATTGCTCCTACGCCGCACCCTACTTCGGCTCGTACAACGCGCTGGACATCCTCGAAGACGGCGAGCGGACCGTCGGCGGGATCCTCGATCAGGCGAGGTCGTTTTTGAACGATCACCCCGCCCTGAAGTTCTTGTTCAAGAACATTTTGGACAAAGCCGACGCCATTTGCTATGAAAAGGTCCTGCCCTACTTCCGCGGGATGCCCGGCATCGTACAGCTCTTGCCCACCATCGACCTCGTCTGCCCGGACGGAGAGCACTCCAATCTGCAAGTGAACGGCGAGTATATCACCACCGAAGAGCAGTTGACGGACTACTATGAGAGTTGCTTCTGGGCGCACGAAGGGGAAGACCTCGACGCCCCCGTCCGCAGTTGGGTAGCTGATTTGTCCGACTATTGGGCGGCATTCTACGTCAACGGCGTCCACGCGTCCAAACTCGTCAATACCTACTACTTCGCCGGATATGACAGGAACACCACCGAGTCCGTCACCGTCGAAAAGTCCCCCGAGGGCGAAATTTTGTCCTTCCGCACAAGTTCCGGCGAGGGCGACGGGACCGTCCCGTACCTCTCCGCGACCCTTGGCGGGTCGGTAAGCGACCGCGTCCTGCGTACCGAAGGCTACGCCCATACCGAATTGGGCACCGCCATAGCCGAGGACCTCGTCACCGCGCAGACGGCGACAGCCACCGCGTCTATCGACAATCCGTATAAGGTCCTCGCTATAAAAGCGAAATATCCGCGAAAAACGTCCCCCTGAGCCTGTCGAAGGGTCCCCGCTATAGACGTATAATTAAGGCTCGACATGAATGAAAAAAACCGCTGTTTCGCGGTTTTTTCATATCTTTCCGTCCTCGATCGCGTCGAACAGGAATTCAAGCCGCCTACGGTCCCCGTCCGGGAGATCGTATATCCTCTTAGCCAGCCGTATGACTTCGGGTGTGATCAGATACGCCCTATCGGAGTCATTGCGCTTTTTTCCCGCGTCGTCCTCCATCCCCATCAGATAGTCGGCGCTCACATGAAAGTACTTGCTCAGGAGGATGATCTGCTCGTATCGCGGCAGTCGCCCCTTGGTCAGCCAGCCGTTGAGCGTGGGCATAGGAATTCCGCTCTCCTTAGCGACTTGCGTCTGGTTTCCGTTGGCTTTTTCCGAAATCAACAGTGCAAGCAGTTCCCGAAATTCCATACCGTCTTTACCTCGTAAAATAATCTTTCCAGAGATATATTATAAAAAAATATCCTTAAAGATATTGACTTATCTCAAAAGACAATATAAAATTAAAAATATCCGAAAAGATATTCGGAGGCTTTTGCGTACTTACTTATGGAGTATTTTATGAATTCGAAAAGACTTTTGCGTGTCATATTTATCCTTCTTTTGGCGACGTTCTGCCTCTGTACCCTGTTCGCTTGCGGGGACGAAAGTTCGACGACCACTCTGACCGAAGCGGAGATCTCCGCCGAGTTGTCGTCGGCGGTGGACTCGATGGAGGGGGTGGACTCAGCCGAATTGAACGAGGAGCAGAAGACGATCGCGATCTCAGTCAAGAACTCTTTTGCGCGTTTTGACTTGTCCACTCTGTCCTTGCCGGAGGGTGCCACCGTCACCGTGTACTCCGACGAGTTGTTGACTTCTCCCGTCAATGGGACTGTCGATCTCGCCGTCGGCGAAAACAACTACTTCGTCGTCGCTACGTCGGGAGAGACGACGTTGACGTATTCATTGATCGTCACAAGAGCCGCAAGCGCAGACAATACCGGTGACAATACCGGTGGCAATACGGGCGGCAATACCGGCGATGACCCCGTCGTCGATCATCAACACGCTTTCGGCGATTGGCAAACGATCACCGTCGCCACTTGTACCGAAAAGGGTCTGAAAAAGCGTACCTGCGCCTGCGGAGAAGAGGAGACCGAAGAGATAGACGCCCTCGGACACGATATCGTCCATCACGACGGACAAGCGGCGACTTGTACCGAAATAGGTTGGGCTGCTTACGACGCTTGCTCTCGTTGTGACTATACGACCTATGAAGAGATCGAAGCCCTCGGTCACGATCTTATCCATCACGACGGACAAGCGGCGACCTGTACCGAAGACGGCTGGGAAGAATATGATACTTGCACCCGTTGCGACTATACCACCTATCAAAAAATCAATAAACTCGGTCATGATATCGTCCACCACGCCGGGCAAGCGGCTACCTGTACCGAAGACGGGTGGGAAGAATATGATACTTGTACCCGTTGCGATTATACCACCTATCAAAAGATAGACAAACTCGGACATAACTACAATAGTGTAGTCACCGCGCCTACCTGTACCGAGCAAGGGTACACGACTCAT
>JAFVAC010000043.1 GCA_017476265.1 Clostridia bacterium | reverse complement strand
GCATGAAGACGAAACTCTGCAGTTTGAAGTACACGCCCAGTACGGTGATCGCCGATTGGTACGCCTTGAGGATGGCGTTCAGGACGACGGTCACAAAGGCGGAGACCGAGTTCATCACAATCGTCGGCAGACCGATCTTCAAAATACCCTTTACGATCTTCCCTTTCAGTCGAAAACTCTTATCGAAAAAGAGATTGACGTCGTGTTTTTTGAAGCGAAAGACGAGGAGCCCGATCGACATAGAGGCGACTTGACCGGCGACGGTCGCGATGGCGGCGCCCGTCACGCCCAAATCGGCGACGAAGATAAAGATCGGGTCGAGGGCGATATTGACGACCGCGCCGACGATCTGCGTGATCATGGGGACGAGCATATTTCCGGTCGCTTGCAAAACGCGCGCGCACAATACGTCTACAAAACTCGCCATCGACAGACTCATGACGATGGTCAGATAGGTCACGCCGTACTCGATCGTAGTCGGATCCGAACTGAACGCCGAGACAAAAGGACGGGAAAGAGTGAAAGCGATCACGACGAACATAAGCGAACAGCACATTGACAGGAAAAGTCCCGTTTGGGCTGTCAAAGTAGCCTCTTTGTACTTCTTTTGTCCGAGTTTTCGCGCGACATAGGCATTCGTCCCGATGGCGACGCCAACGCTGAAAGCGATCATGAATTGTTGCATAGGGAAGGCGATGGACAGTGCGTCGAGCGCCTTTACGTCAAAGCGGGACAAAAAGACCGAGTCTACGATATTGTACAAAGACAAGACCAGCATGCTGAGCATAGCGGGGATGGACATCTGCAAGATGAGCCGTACCATGGTGGTGTTTTTCATCTTGTCGGACGTAAATTTTTCACGCGGAGAGCCCGCGGTCTTTTCTTCCGTTACGTTTTCCATACGAAAAGTATACTTCAAAACCGCATCGATTGGCAAATAAAATGAGTCTTTTCTTCCCTTCGTAAAGGGTGGGGCTCGACGGATCGATCGGACGGATCTTTGCGGTCGGGATCCCGGCGAAAAAATGGGGGAAGCAAAACGAAAATGGCTATTGACGAGAAGCGGACTTATAATGTATAATAATAAAAGTTAAATTTTATTCTATAGGAGAATATGATCCAATGGATATGAAAACGCTTAGAAAAAAGCAAAATCGTTACCGCGGACTCAGAGCTGTATCCTATTTGTTGGGCTTCCCCCTGCTGCTTCTTGTCGTCTTTGTGGCGAGCGTGCCGTTCCTGAACGGCGACGCCTTCACCGACGTCAAGTACTACGGCGTGATCGCTTGCGCGGCGATCTGGGTGGTCTGCATCATCGGACAAATAGTCATCAGCCTGATCACCAAGAGCAATACCGGCAGGACGTTGTTTATGCTGGTACTCTCTTTGATCCTGACGGTAGGCGCCGTCGTCTTCTGCGATATTTACGTCGGGAAGAAGATCGACGAGATCAACGGCAGTGAGGAGTACTCCTCCCACGGGGTCTCCGTGGAGAGCTACAAGTATCAGGCGGGCTGGGTCGTCACCTGGACCAATAAGGACAGCCTGACCGACAAGTTCTCGGACGAGATCGCCCGCTTCTGCGAGGTCTACAACGTGGGCTACAAGTCCAAGATCTACGCCGACTATCCCAAGGATGAAAACGGCAAGGACATCAAGACCGACGGGTATATCAATCCGGACGGCAGCCCCGTCACCTACGACAAGGAAGCGGACGCCTACTACAGCCCCAACGGTCTGTACGCCGACGGGTACGTCTTCGGCGTCAAGCAGGCGCTCAAGGTCATCATCGACTACTATGAGGCGCAGGAGAATATCCGCCTTTCCAATCCCATCTACGTCTCCGACCTGGGCGGCGAATACGTCAAAGTGAAGGGGACCGGAGAGATGCTCCGCTACAAAACCGGTGTAAAATACGTCATGGCTGAAGACGGCGAGACGAGGCTCATCGACGAATTGAAATCGCAAAACAAGGTCGAAGGGTATTATTCCTTTGAGGGGTACCGCGATCCCGAAGAGGTCCTGCAGGAGAAACTGGCGGAACTGGAATCCAACCCCAACTCCGAGTGGAACAAGTACAAAAAGACCGAAGAGTACCTCGACGCTTACGGTACCGACGGCACGGCGTACAAATTTATGTTAAACGAAACGAGACTGAAGACCTTGGTCGCAACGCTTTTCTCCGGCGTCGGCAACATGAAGGCGTTGAACAGCGCGTTGAGTTTGGTCAGTAACGTCGGCGTCAACGTGGACAGTCTTTTGCAAGAAAACGTCGGTATCACGGTCGCAGACATCAAGACGATGACGCTGGACGGACTCCTCGAGGTCCTCAATGAAAAGCTCTCCCCCGCTTTGCGGGAGAAGATCGAGCCCCTTCTTGCCGGATTCGGGATCGAGTTCCCGGTGACGACGGCGGACGTTATGGGCTTGGTCAACAGCTTGTTCTATTATCAGTCCCCGACCACCAAACCCATCTTTATGTTCCTCGAGGACGAAGAGTTGGTGCGGTATGCCACGGCAAAATACGAGGGGATTACCCACGGGTCCAACGTGGGCAGCGTCTTGCTCCCCACCGAATCGACGGAGATCGAGTATTATGTGCAGTCCGTCTCCGATGAAGACGCCGCCGATTGGATCTCCAAGACCTATCCCACGATCCGGGATACCGTCGTGGTGTATTCCGAAAACGACGACGGCTCCCTGACCGTCGTTCGCAGCCGCGAAGTCACGAAAAAGAGCAACGTCGGCAAGGTCCTCATGGGCGCCAACGGTTATCCCGCAGAGTTCGCCTTCACGCTGCAAGAGGCGCTCCAGTTGAGAGCCGACGACAGCGTGGCGGTGCCCTACTACCCGCTGATGGTGGCGAGACGCTTCTTGCTCGTCTTCTCGGGCGTGATCGCCGCGACCTACGTCGTGTGCTTCTATGACAATCGCCGTGCGCATGAATATGCCGCCGCGATCGACAACGCATAGGGAGGGAGGCTTTTATGAAAAAGTTTTTACAAGTTTTGTGTCACATTCTGATGTTCCCCGCCCTGATCGGCTTGGTCGTCTGGGCTGACTTTGCGATGATCCGGGACGAGTTTTCCAACTACGGCATCTTCGTCCTCATCGGCGTCATAGTCGCCGCCGTCATCGCGCTCATCTACTACATCGCCTTCATCGCCAACGTCGCACAAAAGAAGAAGTCCGTCACCAAACAGACCGTCAGCCTTATTCTGGTCGTCTTCTTCTCCGTGGTCGGACTGTGGTGCGTGGTGGACCTCGCTCTGCCCGATATCCTCGCCGGCGCGACCTCCCAGACCCTCTACTACGAAGACTTGGTAGACAATTCCGAGGCCCGCATGGTCGTCAACAAAGCCCTTCTTGACGAGTACATCACCAGGAACTACAACAACGGCAACCTCCCCGACGAGGATGAGGACGGCAATGAGATAGAACTGGAGACCTATCTGTCGCAAGGACTGACGAACGAGAAAGTCAAGTTCATGTTGGCGTATCATTTCGCAAGCATCGACACCAACGGGTATAAGACCTTCCTGGCGCCCTGGATCGGAATGGCGAACGACGATCGTCTGACCATTCCCACGCTCATACACTTACTATTGGACGAGCGCAACTGGGACGAGACCATTTACACCGAAGGGATCGAGTACAAAGAGAGTATGTTCGGCCCGACGACCGTCCTCGACACGCAGGCGATTTTGGACGATATGAAAGTCAACGACGAGTTCAAATGGAACGTCCTCGATATGATGGGCAAACCGATGGAGATAGAACTGTCTTTGGACGGATTCGATTTCGGTAACTTTAACGTCGTCAAGTCGATCATTCCCGGACAGACCGGTCTTGTGAGCCTATTAAGTAACGACGTCGCAGAGCTGGTGGAAAAACTCACCGGGTCCCCCATCTACGTCTCTTATGACGGCAACGCGATTAAACTCGAACCGAGCAATGAGTCCCGCGGTGTGCTCGACTATATGAGCATGGCTTGGCTGGACAGCAACGGACTCTTGTACGCCATCGTGGCTCTGATGTCGGTCAGGAACATTTTCCTCGTCCTCGGCGCTTGGCTCATCCTACTCAACTTCATCATCGGTATGCTCAGAGGTATGGGCAAAGAGGAGAAGGAGGCTAAGATCGTCGCCAAGACCAAAGAGACGGCTCCCGACGCTTCCGCCGACTACTATGGCGGACAGCCGAGCGGCTTCGACTACTACGGTATGCCGCAGACCTATTACGGTCCCGTCTATCCCATGACCGGCCCGGTGGACTATACTCCGCTCGACATGAATCAGATCTCACGGGCATTGACTCGTGACGTCAGGAACAACGTCAAGAACGGGAAATAAGTCTTGTTTTTCAGAAAAAAGCGCGGGTGACCGCGCTTTTTTTGTGCCCGGAATAAGCCCTCGTTGACTTTATTTGCGGAAAAGGATATAATAATGATATGGACAAAACACGCACGCGCGCAAGGCTTTTCAGACTGCTAATAAGTTTGTTACTCGTCGCATTTTCGGCGACGATGGCGGTCGCTTGCGCCAAAAACGATCCTGCCTCCGAGGACCTGTACGTCGGGCTCAATTACGCCGTCACCGACGCGACGCCCGTCTATGGGGAGATCGTCAATCCCGTCGTGTTCATCTGCTTTGCCGATGAGGATGTCTCCTCGGTCCGATCGGGTGTGGACGAGGATCTTTACGACGCCTTTTTGGGGGAGACCGATTCGGTCTACGACTACTATCGCGCGCTCAGCTTCGGACGGATATCCGTTCGGTCGCTCTTTCCCGACGCCGACGGCGCGTGCTTTGTTTACAAGGCGCCCTATTCCCGATCGCACTATGCCGCCGTCAAAAAATCGGCTTCCGCTTCCCGTAGATACAACGAAGAGAGTACCCTTCTCAACAACGCCCTCCGCGCCGCGGAGAGATACTTCGATTTCAGCGACGTCTCCCTCGACGTCAACGGGGACGGGAGCGTTGACAGCGTGACCTTTTTGGTCAGCGGCTCGTATGATCCGTCGGATAGTTCCGCGTGGGGCGGACTCCTATGGCCCCATTCGTGGGAATTGAGCAAGATCACTTTGTCCGGTCTTCCCGCTTCCATCAACGGCGTCAAAGTCGATCGGTATTCCTTTAACTTTCTGGACTCGGTCAACGTGGGCGTCGTCAGCCACGAGATCGGTCACGTCCTCGGGATGCCGGACTTGTACCACTACGACCACGACACGGGATATCTGCAGGTGGGACCGTGGGATCTGATGCACTCCTTTACCGAGACGCCGCAGTTTGTATTGACCCATCTCAGAGACAAGTACCTCGGCGTAGTCCGGGACGGTCAGATCGTCGATCTGAAAAAGAGCGGGACCTACCGCCTGCGCCCTGTTACGCTCGCCGGAGAGGAGGACACCCTTGCGTACAGGATCGTCGTATCGGACACCGAAAGTATATGGATCGAGTACCGAAACAACAGTGTTTCGACATACGACAGCGCTTTGCCGGGGAGCGGTCTGATCGTCTACCGTGTGAATTCTTCGGTCAGTGGCAACGAGACCGGGAGGTACAGGAACACTTACTTCCCCGACGAAGTGTACGTCTATCGCCCGGAGGTCTTCGGGACGGGGACGCGCGTCAAGGAGAATAACAATTTGAACGTGGCGTACATCAGCCCCGACAACGAGCACAATAAGAGCCTCGGCGGGAGCGATCTGACCGGCAAGTACAACGATCGCGCGATCTTTTTGACCAACGGGGTCAACACGGGGATATCCATTGTCCCGGACTCGATTTCGGCGGAGGAGATCATCTTTACCGTGGACGTCAACGGGTACGGCAGCAGTGAAATAAGCGATATGTACGTCGAGGGGAGCCCGACGATCAACTACGGCGAGGACCTCCACGTCCGGGTAAAACTCAAGGTGAAGAGTTCGCAAACCTATATTACCGCCGACCCGAAGAACTATACGATCGACTACAATCCCGAGCTCATCGGCACGCAGATCGCCACCGTCCACTATGTGGACGAGGACAACCCCGACGGCGTGTATTGCACATTCAAGTTGGTCATCGACGACCCCATCGACGTGGACGGCGTGGCGATAGAGACTCTGCCGGACTCGACGGAGATCGCTGTCGGCTCGACCGTGGATCTGACCGGTCTCAGTATCAGGGTGCGGTACGTCTCCGGCACGACCAACGTCGTCACCTATTCGGTCAACGGCGTGGCGAACTGGTCGATCGAAGGGGTGGACGTACAAAAGAGCGGGGAGTATTACGCCAAGATCACCTATCTTCCTTTCGACGTGTACGTCTATGTCCGCATACGAGTGATGAGCGAACTTTCTTCCCTTCGTATCGACGAAAAGAACACTTCCACCGTCGTCGATCGCGCCGGCGGACTCTCGCTCAACGTCATCGGCGTCAACGCCGACGGGTCCGAGCGGTTGATGCTCGCGACCGAGTATGACCTCGGCGCACTCGATCGGACGACGTTATATACGGCGCAGACTGTCACCGTGCAAGCCAAAGAAAAGGACCTTTCGGTAAAAAAGACGATCTGGGTCGTCAATGCGTCGGACTTTTCCGGCGCGGCGTGGGAGACGCTTCCCAAGACCATCTATCGCTTCGGCGAGGCGTTGGACCTCTCCGAAGGGCGGATAAAACTGGACTTTGGAAGTTTTTCCACCGTCGTCCCCGCCGAGAACTATTTCTACCTGTTCGACGGCGGCTATTCTCCGACCGACAGAGGCAAGCAGACCCCGGTCGCGGAGATCTTCGGCGAGCGCTTGGAGATAGACGTCGTCGTCTTGCCGCCGGACGGCACGCTTTTGTCGCCCCTTTTTGACGACGTGTCCGTGGCGACCAACTACGTCTTATTCAAGAACGCAACTTTCATCGACCGAGCGGAGAGGACTTTTTCTTCTTATCTCGACATCCGATTCACCTATACCGACGGCGATCTCACCTATGAGATCAACGGCTATACCTTTGAGACGCTGCTGGATCGCAACGTGCGGGTCGAATTGCTCAACACCGACGGACAGGTCATCGCCAAGTACCGCGTCTTTATTTTCGGCGACGGCAACGACGACGGCAGGACGGACGAAAACGATCTGGACGCCTGGGCGAACGCGCTCTTTACTTCCACTTCCTATGCCGACGTCTATCTCGACGCCGACGGCGACGGGATATACAGTCTGACCGACTTCGCCGTTTTGACGGAGCGTTATGGAGGAAGCGTATGAAAAAACTCCTCCTATTCTTGCTTTTATGCTTAGTGCCACTCGGCGTCATCGGGTGCGGAGAGGAGAAGACTCCCGTCTCCACCGACTTCGCCTTTGACCTTGCGGAAGTCTTCGACGTGGACGAGCCCTTTGATTTTGCCGGGAAGAAGGGGATCTTGTACTACGACGACGGATCAAAAGAGGAGTACGATCTGACGGAGAGCAATCTCGTCGGGTTCTCCACTGCGACGACAGGGGAGAAGTCGGCGGAACTCGTCTGCCGTGGCGTCAAAAAGACCTTCTCTTACGTCGTGGAGTATCTTGCCGCGCCGACCAAAGAGATATTGACCGGGACCCGGGTCTCTCTGAATGCCGTCGCCGTGCAGAATGCGTCCGTCGCAGTCGTCGGTGTGGTGTGCGAGGACGATTCGGAGGTCCTTGCCATAAGTTTCACCATTCGTTGTACCGGACCGATGGACGAGACGACCGAGTTTTCGGTCGAGCGGGAGGGGTGGGACGTCAGAGTCAAGTATTATTCCGCTTATGCCAAGGTCGTCGTCTTTTGCCGCGGTGGGCTCGCCGTCACCGACAAGAGCGACCTTTTACGAGTCTCCGTAGTCGGGACCGCCGACGCGAAGTTTTCGGTGCGGGACGTGGTGATGAGCGACGGAAAGAGTGATTTCGACCTGCCCGACGTCGTAGAGAAAAACGCGTAAAGAGGGCTTTTTCAAGAGTTCTTTCCGATGGCTTTTCCCTTTCGTCAAAATTTTCTTTCTCACGACCGCAATATGATGGTGTTTTCGCATAAGTTTGTGCTATAATGATATTCGACCCGATCGACGGACGAATTTATCCGGCACAAGATACGGTCCTCTTGCACAAGACGAGCGCTGTCTGTATAATGATATAGAAAACCGATAGGGAGACGAGATGTCCTTTCACCTTTTGACCCCCGCCGAGATCTGGGCGGGATTTGACGCCGAAAAGTACGGCGAAGTCGTCACGACGGAGACGAGAGCGGGCTATGAGCGCCTGCTTTTTCCGGCGTTGTCCTCGACCGACGGCGACCTTGTTTTGGACGTGGAAGTTTTTCGCCCCGAGTACGAGACGAAAAAGGCAGTCCTTCTTATCGGACCCATCGAGCGGTACAATCTGCTTCCCTATACGGACGCCTTTGTCAAACAGGGCTACGCCGTCTTTTTGCCCGACTATACCGCCGTCAAGGCGGATACCGCGACCGTCTATCCCGAGTCTTTAGCGTACGGAGCCTATCGTCGAACCGACGTCAGGCTCAATCGAAAGATCTCCGACGCCACCGAGACCGATCTGTTTTTGTATGCGCGAGCGTTGCGTAGGCTGGTGTCCTTTGTGACAAAAGACGCCGAAGTAGCCATTGCGGCGGTTCGGAGCGGAGGAGAGGTGGCTCTCCAGGTCGCCGGCACGGACGACCGCGTCAAGGGGCTCGCCCTGATCGACGCCGCGGGGTACCGCGAGTACGTCAAGGTCCCCAAGTACGACACCGACAAGACGCTGGAGATCGACGACGAAATGACGGCATGGCTGACGGGCGTCAGCGGTACCGCGTATGCCCGGAGATTGTCCTGTCCCGTCATCGTCGCCATCGGCAGCAACGGCAAAAAGAGCGATTTGGACCGCGTCAGTAACTTTTTCGGACTGGTCGGCAGCGGCAACTGCCGCCTGACCGTCAGTAGCGGACTGCGCGACAGCGTGGACAAAGAGGCGTTCTTTACTGTTTTGCAGTGGCTGGAGGGGGTCTTTGTCGGGAGCGTCCCGCCCGAGATGCCCTCGATCGAACTGAAAGTCAATTCGTCCGGAGAGCTCTATGCGGGCGTGCGCGCCGACGAGTCTCTGATGATCAACAAGGTCAAGGTCTTTTTTGCCTTCGACGACAACGACCACTCCACCCGCTTCTGGCAGGACGAGGACGCCGAGTTCGCCGGGGAAGAGTACCTCGCCCGTATTCCCGTGCGGGAAAGGAACCGCACGCTCTACGCCTATGCCGAAGTGGACTACGTCAACGGGCTCATCATCGACGGCGTGGTGACTTTCCTCAATTTGGCGGGACAAAAGATCAAGACCGCGCGTAGAGTCCGGTCGCCCATTGTCTTTCAGCACCCCGACGAACACTGCTTCGTCGAAATGGACGGCGCACCCATTCTCTTAAAAGACGGACTTGCCGAGGGGACTATCCCCGTCGGACTCAAAGGGACCTACTGCACTTCCGGCGGTATGGTCACTTATTCCATCGGTACGAGAAATAATATCGAGGACGGCAAACTGCTCCAGATTGACTCCTATTCCGACAAAAAGCAGTACGAACTCACCGTCCGACTGCTCCGTTCGGAAAACGGCGTCAGCGTCGGCTATACCGCAAAACGCTGGATCGAGGTGGGGGACACTTTCAATTCGCTCCGCTTGCGCGCCGGCGACTTCAAGCAGGACAGGACGCTCAGCCCTATGCCCGACTGGCGCGGGATCAAAGCGCTCATCATCGTGGAAAAGAACGTCGTCATCGGCAAGATCATGTTCATATAAGATGGAAGACAAAAAAAAGACTATCCGATCGATCATCATCATCTTCCTCGTCTGCCTGTTGGTCGCGGGCGGGGCTTTTTGGTTCTCGCGGACCTTTTTGATCGTCTTCCCCATAGAAGGTCAGTCGATGGAAAACACCCTCCACAACAAGGACAAGGTGATCCTTTTCAAGACGCAGAACGTAGACTACGGTGACATCGTCATCTTCATCAAACCGGGGTGGGAGGCGCCGGATACGCACAAATTTTACGTCAAACGCGTCATCGGTCTCCCCGGGGACCACATCGAGATCAAGTACGACTTGGACGATACCCTCTTCCACGTATATCGAAACGGTACAAAATTGGACGAGTCCTATATCAAGGAAAAAGTCAATGCCTACAACGAGGTAGACGTCGTCATCCCCGATGGGAAGTTCTTCTTTTTGGGGGACAATCGAATGAACAGCAACGACAGCCATACCCAAGGCGGGACCTTTTTGGGGACCCTGTCCGATATCCAGGGCAAAGCGTTCGTCCGCTATTCCGGGTGGACCGATATCTCCTTTTTGTAATATTTAATCAATTATATAGTAATAATAATCCAATTTTTAATCAGCCCATGAATTGCGAGTTCCTCGCGTGAATTGGCACCGCGTCGCCATAAATTGTAATTTTTTGCAAAATTGCATTACGGATACGAAAAAACGGCGGCTCCTTCGAATATCTTGAAGGAGCCGCCGTTTTTCATTCTCCATCAATGTTTT
>JAFVAC010000042.1 GCA_017476265.1 Clostridia bacterium | reverse complement strand
CGGCTTAGCCGGTGGTTTTTCATTTTCGGGTATAACCCTCATACTACTGGCGACGTATCAATGCGTATATGCGACCTACCAGTCACGCATTTCTTTTACTTGCTACCCGTAAACGGGTCGCGCGGATCGAATAGACTCATTTGGTCGCTCTCTTTATCAGCCTTTAGTTGATTCGCTATGTATTCTTTAATCGCAACGGTCTTTTTCCCTACTGTGTCTACATAGTACCCTCTACAGCAAAACTCGCGATTTCGGTATGCAAATTTCATATTCCCCCATTGTTGGAATATCCTCAAGCTGCTTTTTCCCTTCGGATACCCCATGAAACCGGAAACGCTCATTTTTGGGGGAATACTCACCAGCATATGTATATGGTCAGGACAAACCTCTCCTTCTATGATTTCTACCCCTTTCCACTGACACAATTCTCGTAATATTTCTCGTATTTCCAATCGTTTTTCCTCGTAAAATACTTTCCTGCGATACTTTGGCGCAAACACTATGTGGTACTTGCAATTCCATTTCGTATGTGCTAAACTTTGTTTGTCTTCTGGCATAGTTAAGTTACCTCCGTTTGTGTATTATTTTTGCTTCTGGCAGGTCGCATTTCTATCTTACACAAACGGAGTTCTTATTTCAATCCTCACCGGTTAACCATCTACGGAACCCCACGACTATCGTGGGGTTTTCGGTATACAAAAAACGCGTTGTCAAAACAAAACAACGCGAAAATTTATTCTAAATTAATAATAATTTTAGAATAATTCCAAATTTTACTTTAATTTGTAATTATTTGCCCAAGCTTTTAACTCTTTTGCTCCCGACAATCCGACGGAACTGTTTTCAACCGCGCCGGTCAAACGCATAATTTCTCTGTAGACGCCTTCTTCTTGAAGCGTCGTCACAAACGTCAGCGTTTTGTCTTCCACGACCCTTTTCTCGATCAAGTAGTTGTGGTCCGCCATTGACGCCAACTGAGGCAAGTGTGTGATCGCAATCACTTGGCGAAGTTTGGCTATATCGTACAATTTACATGCGACGACTTTTGCGATCGCGCCCGATATCCCGGTGTCGATCTCGTCAAAAATAAGCGTGCCTATTGCGTCCACTTCCGCAATTATATTCTTAACCGCCAACATAAAGCGGCTTGCCTCTCCCCCGCTTGCTATTTTCGACAAAGGCTTTAGAGGCTCGCCCAGATTGGGCGACAGCATAAACTCAACGGTATCCGCACCGTTTGTGTTCAATCCTTCAGGGCTTTCGTCATAGACGATCTCAGAGCGAAATACGCTATCTTTCATTCCAAGGTCGCGCAAGTTGTTGCAGATCGCCGAATCGAACTTTTCAGCCGTTTTTTTACGGAGATTATGTAGTTTTTTAGCGGATATTCTGGCGTTTTCGGAAGCAATTTCGATCTCTTTTTCTATCTTTCGAAGTTCTTCTTCCGCGCATTCCAGTTCTTCTTCTTCTCGCTTTATCTCCGATAAAAAGCCAGACACCGACTCTACCGTCGTTCCGTACTTCTTTTTTACGGATCTGATCTCATCAAGACGCCTTTCGATCGCCTCGATATCGACGTATTCCGTTGCTTCGGATAGCTTTTCACGGACAGCATTCAGGATGTCTTCCGTTTCGATCGACATGCTGTCCAATCGATCGTACAGATCGTTTAGCGACGCGTCATACCGAAGTGCCGAACGCAATTCATTCATAGCGTTTTTGATAGAGTACAGCGCGCCCATAGCATCATCGTCAAGCGCTTCTGCGCAGGCGGATAGTCCGTCGGTGATCTTCTGTGCGTTATAATACTTCGTTCTTGCCGCTTTCAGGTCGTCTTCTTCCTGTTCGTCCGTCCAATTGACTCTTTCGATCTCGTCGATCTGATAGCGGAGCGTGTCCAATCTACGCTCTCTTTCATCTGCCGACAAAAAACCGTTTCTTCTCTCCAATAGCGCCTTATAATCGGACAAAAAACCCCTATATTCTCGTAGTGTTTCGGTTATTTTATCATTGAACGCGTCCAAAAGACCTATGTGATTAGACGATTTCATCAAAGATTGATGCTCGTTTTGCGAGTGTATATCCACCAATCTGCCGACTACTTTTCGCAAAACGGACAGATTGACGATCCTACCGTTGATTCGGCACTCGCTCCTCTCCGCCGTCATCAGACGAGATACGATAATCGTTTCCTCTTCACACTCTACTCCTACTTCGTCAAGTTGTTGTTTGATCTCCGCAAAGTTATCCAAGTCGTCAAAAACGACTTCTACCCGAGCGGTCGTTTCTCCATACCGGATGAGGCTCCTGTCCGCTCTGTCCCCTAAGACGAAATTGATAGAGTCGATGATAATGGACTTGCCTGCGCCCGTTTCACCGCTCAGTATATTCAGCCCCTTATGCAGTTCCAGCGATAAATCCCGTATCAGAGCGATATTTTTTATATGTAAAGAGGATATCATCTCAAATATACTCCTTCAGCACGTTATAGATCGTCGGTACCGCTTCTACGGACTTAGCTATGACCAAAATGGTGTCTTCGCCGGCTATTGTTCCTAAAATATTGGGCATATTCAGCTTATCCAACAATAGACAGGCGGCGTTAGCGCTGCCCTCGTAAGTTTTGATGACCAACATATTGAGCGCGGTGTCGATGGAAATAACGCTTTCTTTGAATATGGTCGAAAGCTTATTGATTTTTTGATCGCTGTTTTGTAATGCGTATTTGTATTTCTTTCTCTTCCCCGCGACTTTGACAAGTCCCATCTCGTTGATATCCCGGGAGACCGTCGCTTGGGTCACGGAAAAACCGGCGGCAATCAGTTCATCGACCAGTTCGTTCTGCGTTTCTATCTCTTTTTCAGAAATGATCCTTTCTATTGCGCTATGTCTGTCTCTTCTTGCCACGATGAAATACCTCCGAATTGGTATAATAAAAATTTTACATCAATTCTTCGTTTTATGCAATAAAATATACAGTTATTCCAATTGTTTTTTCAAATATAAAAGATACTCGATATTCTTTTCCGAAAACGGATGCGGGGCTTCCGTTTGACCTATGACCAAAAAACCAAGATCAAAAGCAAAACGCTTTACTTTTTCCAAAGCCGCAACTCTTTTTTTTGCGTCAATAACAATACCTTTTTTGGATAGATTCCTCTTTTCGCACTCGAATTGCGGTTTTACAAGAGCGACGACCTCACCGTTTTCCGAAAGACTGTTGTAGATCGCCGTCAGAACAAGGGTCAAAGAGATAAAACTCACGTCAACCACAGCAAAAGTAGGCGTCAAATCAAAGAAACTTTTTGTCAAAAAACGAGCGTTTGTCTTATCCATCACGACGACTTTGTCGTTTTGTCGCAAACTTTCCGGAAGAGCGCACTCTCCTACGTCTATGGCATACACTCGTTTTGCTCCGCTTCGTATCAAAACTTCACTGAAACCGCCGTTGGACGCCCCTACGTCCATACATACGCGTCCATAAGGTGATACCGGAAAACACCGAAGAGCGTGTTCAAGCTTCAGCCCGCCCAAACTGCTACCATACCCTTCGCTTACAATAACAGCGTCGTTATCTTTTATGTCTGCGGCGACTTTTGTCGCCATTTGACCGTTGACAGACACACAGCCGAGTTTAATAAGATTCGCGGCGCGTGAGCGCGACAATCCTTCGTGTTCGACAAGATACAGATCCAGTCTCATTTTTTCCCTTTGGGGTGATAAAAGACGCCGATCACCCTTGCGGCGAACAAGATCATCTCTTTCGAGTTTTTCATAGCGATGTGCTTAAAGAATGCTTTCCCACCTACCGTGACCGCAGACACGGCGGAACTTAAAAAAATGCTGATCAAATAAATGTTTGGATTGTCTATAGCGAATTTTAATACGATCGCTGCAGCGCAAGTTCCAGAGATGATACCCGCGATATCTCCGATGACGTCGTTGCAGATGTTGGCGACCTTGCTTGCGTTCTTCACCAGTCTGACCGCGATATTGGCGCCTTTTACTTTACGCGCCGCCATCGAAAGGAGCGGAGCGATATCGCAACTCGTCACTGCTACGCCGATCGCGTCGAACATGATTGCGACGACGATCAAAAGACACAGAATCAAAATGGAAATAACTACGTTCGAGACGGAAGTTGTAATCTCCGTAATAAAACTGACAACTACGGCAAGACAAAGTGTAATGATCGTTATTTTGATCGTCCAGATCGCACTGGGTGAGAGCTTTTTTCTGTGTCTATTCTTCTCTTCGGAATTATTCTTTTCCCTTTTTCCTTGTCTTGCGACAGGATTCAGAGAAGAATCCGATCGTTCTTTTTCACAGGCTTCCGAGTCTAAAGATTCGGTTTTATCATCAACTTGTGACATATATCTCCCAAAAAAAGTTGTGGTGGCAGTGCGCCGAGTAAACCTTGCGTCATAGGTTCGGTAGGGTTTCCCCGAGGGCGACTCGCCGTCGCCGAACGAGCAGTTTCCTTTTATCGCCCCCGCGACAGAATTTCTTACAGTCGGACCGAATTGCCACTGAGAACACACTATAATCCCCGCCGCACGTCAGTCTAGAAGATTTCCTTAACAGACTAAAAACAGTATATCCTCTTTTGCATCGTTAGTTTCATCGGCATAGATCGGGACCATTGGCCAACGGTCCTTTTCCGGACCCGAATCCGAAAACGACACTCAAGGCAAGCTACACTGCACACAGCTATTGATTACCGCATAGCAGGTTTAACCCCATTCAGCAAAAGATTGAGTACTTCCGCCGAGATGGGTCTCCACGATAATTGGGTCGGCTTCCGTATGCCATTACGGAACGCCCAAAAATCTTAACTCCCAGCACCAGCCCTGGTTTGGGCAACCAAAGCCAGCACAAGAAACTTCATCGATATGCTCTTTAACGGTATTTTAACCCCGTCCTCAACTGTTTCGCACCTGACTAGAATACTGTGCCACCACAATACTATATTATCATAGAAAAAAAATATAATCAAGAATATCCTTCTTCGAAGGAAAAAAAATTACTAAATGGAGGTAAAATGAGTATTATTTCTTTCTTTCGGACAGGTATTGACCGAATCGTAATAGCTCTTGTCCCTCTTTTCCATACGGAGACATCGTCCTATGTAATAATTCGGTCAAGCGATCAATGCGTACAATCGTCTCTTCTTTCCCCATGACGCCAAGAAAAGATTTCTTTTCTTCCTTATCTTCATCCAATAGATCGTCTACCAGTTGATAGCAAAGCCCGACGCATCCTGCGTACGTCCCGAGCGACGATATTTTTTTACGCTCGCCGGAGAGCACGGCAACCGACATAACGGCGGCATTTATGAGCGCTCCGGTCTTTTTTTTGCATAACTCCGTTACCAAAGCTTCGTCAAAATACTCGTTAGTAAGCTCGATCGCCTGTCCGCCGATCATTCCGCTGCCTCCGGCACATTCAGCTATGATGGTTGCGGAAGTCGCCAAATCAGGATCATTACCAACCGCGACCAGTAGGTTTTCAAATGCAAGATTCAACAATGCGTCCCCGGCAAGCAAAGCCGTAGCCTCGCCGAACTTTTTATGACAAGTGAATTTTCCTCGACGATATTCGTCATTATCCATGCAAGGCATATCGTCGTGGATAAGGCTATAATTGTGTATTAATTCAACGCTGAGCGCAAGCGGTTTGATCTTGAACTTATTGACTCCGACAAAATCAGCCGTCAGATAGGATAAATAAGGACGTATCCGTTTGCCCGCGGGGAACAAAGCATATTCCATCGCCTCGTATAAAGTCGTTGGATATAAATCTTTGCGTGAAGATAAAAGATCGTATAATTCTTTCTCTATCTCCTCGAGATAGTCTTTATTCATCGTCATCGCCGTCGTCATCTTCTTCCGCTTCCAACTCAACTTCTGCAGACGCTTCCAGATCTTCAAGACGCTTATTGAGGATCTCAATTTTACCTTTTACCTCGTTAAGTTCTTTCAGACTCTCGCTTGCTAAAGCGATACCCTTTTCGTAGAGCGCAAGCCCTTCCTCTACGGACATCTTTCCTTCATTCATCTTCTCGACGATTTTCTCCAGCTCTTTTACGTTCTTTTCGTAGTTCACTTTTTAGCACCTCCGCATATGATTGCATTGACTTTGCCGTCGCTTCCGACAATAGTCACGTCTTGTCCGTCGCGCAATTCTTTCACTTCATAGACATATTCATTGTCACTGATTATTCTAAAATAACCCTTATTTAATAACTTTAATGGATTTAGAGTTTCGAGAACGGACAATAAATGGGACAATTCTTGTTCTTTTGTTGTATAAGTATGTTGTAAACTCCTCTTGATCTCTCCAATCGAACTCATCACAGCTTGGATCTCGTTTTCGACAGCGTTTTCGGCTTTTAGTTGAAGTCGTCTTGACAAAGATATAAAGGAATCCACCTCGCCTTTGACGCGATTATTTATCGTCGCGCGCATCTGTTCTACTTTGGACAGAATTTGTTTTCTCATATCGACAGAACTGTACCCTATAATCTCCGCGGCGGCTGTCGGGGTGATCGCACGATAGTCTGCGACGTAATCGCACAAAGTATAATCCGACTCATGACCTATCGCGCTGATGATGGGTGTATTCAAGTTGTAGATCGTACGGACAATTCTCTCATCGTTAAAATAAAACAAGTCTTCATAAGAACCACCGCCGCGAGCTAAGACGATCACGTCAAATCCATAGTCGTCGGCATTCGTAAGTGCCTCCACGACGTCTCCGGGACAATACTCGCCTTGGACTCTTACGTCAATGACGGTGATATCTACGATCTCATTGTACCGCCTTACTGTGGTAATAAAGTCTTGTATCGCCGCACCCTTTACGCTGGTGACGACGCATACCTTCTGCGGATATTGAGGCAAGGTTTTTTTGTGTTCTTCCCGAAAAAAACCTTCCTCCTCGAGTTTTGAGCGCAGTTTCTCGAACCTTTCATGCAAAAGTCCTACGCCGATATTGACTACGGCATACACTTTAAGATCGACTTGTCCGCCTTTTGCATAAAAATCTACGCTTCCGCGCAATAAGACTTTGGATCCGTTTGTCGGCACCTGATTTTTGGGACAACTGAAAAAAACGCATCTGATCTGTGCTTTTTCGTCTTTTAAAGTGAAATAACAATGTCCGTTTACAAAACTTACACCCGATACCTCTCCTACGACTGGGACGTTATGCAATAATTCTTCGTTTAAAAAGACGTTGTTAATATAAAAATTCAGTTCTTCTACGGTGATATAATCTCGACTAGCCATATCGACCGCCTTAATTCATTCTTGTTTTAGCGGATTGAACGGTATTATTTATGAGCATTGCCACTGTCATAGGACCGACTCCACCCGGGACCGGCGTAATAAAAGAACATTTTTCTGAGACTGCATCAAAGTCTACGTCGCCGCAAAGCTTTCCGTCGATACGATTCATCCCTACGTCGATCACAACGGCTCCTTCTTTGATCATATCCCTCTTAATAAATTTTCCTTTTCCGATTGCCACGACCAAAATATCGGCTGTTTTAGTGATTTCGGATAAATTCTGCGTCCTGGAGTGACAGATCGTAACCGTGGCGTCTTCCGAAAGAAGCATCAAAGCCATTGGCTTACCAACCGTATTACTGCGCCCAACGATAACCGCTTTTTTCCCTGCGATCGGAATATTGTAATATTTCAATAATTGGATCACGCCACTCGGAGTACAACTGGACAAACAACCTTCGCCAAGCAATAGTTTTCCCATTTGTTCGGCAGAAAAACCGTCCACGTCTTTACCGACATCTATTTTTGATAGAATCGATCTCTCGTTCAGCGTTTTCGGAAGAGGCAGTTGGACAAGAATACCGTCTACGTTTTGATCATTGTTAAACTTTTCAATCAAATCTGAAATCGTACTTTCGTCCGTATCGGCAGGTAATTTGTAGCAAAAACTGTTTATCCCGACTTCTTTACACGCAGTGATTTTATTTTTGACGTAGACTAAACTTGCTGGATCTTCTCCGACAATAATGACGGCAAGTCCGGGCGTCTTGCCGGCTTCGGACAAAACTTCGCATTCTTTCTTTGCCTGCTGTTTTATGTATGCCGCTACCGCTTGCCCGTTGATAATTTGCATTTTTCAGTGAGAAAGTTCCTTATTAACAGATGCCAAAACACCATTGACAAAAACGTGACTCTTGTCGGTAGAGTAGGTCTTGACGAGTTCCACCGCTTCGTTGATGGATACGGCGTTGGGAATGTCCGGCATGTACTTCATCTCGTATATTGAAAGCAAAAGCGCGGCAAGATCGGGTTTGAAAATACGATCGTACGAAAAGCCTTCGGCGTGTTTTATGATGATAGATTTCAATTCGTCATACTTTTCTATGACGCCGTAATACACCGTCTGCATATATTCCGCATTGTCCTGTTCCCCGTCTGAAGCAGAAAAGACAGCGTATGTACGGGGATTCGGCGTACCGCTGAATAAATACTCAAAAATCAGTTTGTAGACGTGTTCTCTTACAGTTTTTCTCGACATCATTTCCTCTTTTTCAGGACATTATTACGTTGGTGACGTTTACGTTCACTTCTTTCACTTCAAAAGGCGTACTCGCCTTCATAATAGCGATCACGTTTTCTTGCAAGCGACATACCACTTCGGGGACGGCATATCCATATAATACGCTTATATAAATATCCAGCACTACTTGATCTTCGTCAAAATAGACCCGAATATTTTTCGTATTCATGGATTTTACGCCCAATTTAGACTTGACCACGTCATACTCGCGCAATACGCCTTCCGTTTGCGCGATCGCCGTATTCACGAAAGATACGATCATATTGGTATATCTGTTAATATCCTGCAGATTCATTGTTTGTTTCATGAAAATACCTCAAAATTAGTATAGCACAAACCTTCTTACGAAATCAACCGTTTCCCCATCGAGAATCTATGCCTTTTCCCACACTAAATTCCACTTCAAATTCCACTGTGGAATTTAGTCCGGGAAATTCTTTTTCGGACTTTTTCATGCTACACTTTTTTCAAAAAATACGCTTTTAAACTCCAAAAAAATCCAATTCCTTGTTTCTTTCATTGTTTTTCCACACTAAATTCCACTTTCTATATACTGTGGAATTTACTTTAGGAATTCACGATAGAAACGGCAATATCTATTTCCGACGAGAGCAAATTGGTCCCGCATTTTACCGTTCGGAACGGATCATCTTCTCCTGAAGCGTGGTATATGAACGTGCAACTGTTATTCTTTGCGGAACCACCATTCATCGTCCCGATCAGCAATCCGCAAGAAACAACTTGCCTATGGAGATTTGCCTCATATGCAGTACCATTTACAGAGATAGACAATGGACTGAGTTCCATTCCTACGCCCTCTATTGTTCCTCCGTCATTATAACCAACCAATCCACCAATATGCGCCTTTGTAACATTATTATCAATGGAAATACTCAATTCTGCGGTTACCGCATTGCTTTCCGATGATATTTTACCTTCGTTTTTCCCGGCGATCGAACCGATAAAAATGGTGTCATTGGCTAGTACCGAAGTCCCGACAATAGTGATAGAAGCATTTAAGACAAAATTCTTAATGGTCCCCTGGTTATACGCAAACAAGCCGACGCACCCATCAAACCCACCGTCTGACTCACTATTATAAGTGAAGGTTATGGTATGCCCTCTTCCGTTAAAAGTGCCGGTATAGGGAGTACGTGCGTCCCCGATCGGTTCGGTTACAACAATATCTCTGTCAAGTACGATAGAACGGGACATATTCTCAGTCGAGAGGTTTTGCAACTCTTCTCCTGAGGAAATGACCATAGGCCACTGTGCGTACAAAGTGACTTCTTCCCCTCGATCCCAATTAAACAAACCTATTCCGTTTTCATCGGTATATCTCCTACCCGTTCCTGATTCGGTATCTTCATCATACTCATCATACCAACCGCAAAAGATATCGGCTTTTTCAATCCAAATATCCTTTGTAATTTTATTTATATCGTATTCGAATACGAAAGGCTCCCCATAAACCACTATTATCTCCTCATATATTTCTTCTTTATTGAAGAACAAGGACACTTTAATGTTGGTATTGACATTCCATTGTGCAAATACTTCGTACTCTGTCGATTCATTGTATTGCCAAGGAAGAAGACTCTTTCCTTGATCATCGGTCAAGATCGTCTCTCCGGAAGCATCAAGAGCCCATCCGGTGAAGACGTATCCGTCCTTTTCCGGAATGAGCAAATCATATGATTGGCCATAAAAAACGATCTTACGACTATCCGATACTATTACCGCGCCATCTTCGGTATTATATAACAAAATAAACTCAACATCGCGCCAAACCGGGAATAATACTATCGTCTCGCTGGAACTCAGATACGTCCAAATTCCGGAGGGCTCAATCGTAACACCGCCGGAAGTGCGCCAGTATATCAACTCCTTACTGTTGTTCGCATAAATGGGCATTTCAAAGGAATAACTTTCACCGAATTCTACCGTGGTTTCAGTAGATTCCATAGTAGCCGTATCTCCGATCGTGAATGTGACTTTATATTCCATCGCTTGCCACACACAATACAATACAATATTATAAGGTGGCACATAACCCGTGGAAAAGTCGATAAAATCGCCGTTTGCGTTTACCCATCCGACAAACATATAACCTTCACGAGTAGGTACCGGTACTTCATCGGAAGAAATCACTCCATACAGCGGTTCAATCGGATCTGCATCTTCACCGGGATAATAGGTAAACGTAACTTTAGGTTCTTCATAATCTTTATCGATAAGATATCTTTCATCCGCATTCCATTTGGTCTGATAAGCGCTTTCTCTATCGATATCGATTAAAATGAATAGTCCGTTATTGAAAGCATCACTGAAAGTATCTTGATAAATATCGGGAATAGAAGAGTCATCCGTAACCAGGATTTTTAAAGACGAAGTATCGCTTAAGGAATGAGAAGACAGTTTGGAGATATATCTTCCCAGAGTTAACTGCTCTAAATAGTATCCCGTAAAAGCATATTCATCGACGACCGTTACATTATTCCCATCGATTACTTCGGGGATGGTCGCAGATGTACCATTGCGGATATAACGCGCAACCGAAGCGTAATCATCATACAAGCGGAAAACCATAGTACCATCATCGGAAGAGACGAAAACAGTTCTGCCATCCGCTACATATTTACTCATACGCAAATCCGTATTGTTCCCGAAAAACACATCTATACTTCTCTCGCTGGATTCCGACGAAGTGTCAAGTACCGTGACGTATTCCGGTTCCCACTTTTCTATTCTTAGCTCTTCGTTCGTTTTTACAAACATATCGTCATAGGTAATTCCTTGATTAATCGATTCGAATCGAACGCTGACCAATCCGGGGACATATATGGCATAAGCGCTGATATTTTTAACCGAATCAGGGATGTAAAGAGAAAGAATGTTTGCGTAAAACAGAGCATAATCTCCAATAGAAGAAACTTCCAAACCGTCTGACAGTGTCGGCTCATTAACGTTAAACTCAACGGATAATTTCCCCGAAGGATAGGCAAATAGCATATCGTATACGGCAGAATTCACGCTCTTAGCGTATAAGACGCCACCATACGAAATAAAATTGGGGTTCTCTCCGCGTACCGTATATTTTTGTAAAGAATAACAGTACAAAAACGCATCGTTACTGATTTCCACTGTTCTCGGACCGATTTCCACTTCGGTCAGATAATGGCAATCCCGGAATGCGCCCTTCCCGATAGACGTAAGCGAACTCCCCTCGGAAGCCAATACCATAGCGCGCAATCCGGATTCCGCAAAAGCATAATTCCCGATTGTGGATACCCGTTGTTTTAAACGAATAGCATTATCGTATACTCTTGTAATACTGCCCAAAAATGCAGAGCAACCATAAAACGCGTATGGACCTATATGGACCAAAGCATTGTTGCCCGATAATACAATATATTGCAGTGATTTATTGTTCCTGAATGCGCCCTCGGCAATAGTGACGATATCGTCCGGCAAAGTGTACGAAGAATCATTCCCTAAATATTTATACAGGATGTCATTAGCAATGATACTTCCATCCGCAGCCAGTCTCTTTGCTTGGTAGGGAGTCCCCAAAAATGCGTCTTCCATTATTCTTTCCAACCCGCTTTCTTTGGGAATGCTGAAAGACGAGAGGTACATACAGCCATTAAATGCGGATTTCCCGATGGAGCTGACAACATACCCATCCAAAATATCGGGCAGAACCAAAGACTCCAGACTTCTGTCGGCACCTATTATCTCATTCGTCGTAATTGCGTTTTCCGAATTTTCATTAAAAATATTCCTATATATCAACGTGCCGAAAGAATTAATCCCTATTGTTGGCAAAACGTTAATATCATCTGTTATTTTATCTTCCAAACCAACAAAAGCATCCATATCCTTAAATATAGATCGGAAAGCGGCATTTACCAATAACGTATTTGTATTGTCGTTAAAGAGATGATTTCCCAAAGAAAAACCTGCTTCATTGGGATTGAGTGCGAGCAAATTCACATAATCCAAATGAACGCTGTTCAAAGCATAATCCCCGATCTTACTAACGGAAGAAGGCAATACGATCCCGCCAATAACTGCATTGTAAAAAGCGTAGTCTTTGATGATTTTTATTCCGTCAGGCTCGTAGGTTGCATTCAACAATCCAGCCGGATACGCAATCAGTTCATCACCGGTAGTATTAAACAATATCCCCTCGTCATCACTGAAATACACCGATGAAGAGTCCACAGTGATTTCTTTAAGCCTGGCGCAGTTCCTGACAAAACCGGTTTCAATAACTTCTACCGTTGATGGGATATAGAGTTTTTCCAACGCAGTTGCCTGTAAAAAAGCATCCGAAGATATTGCCACGATCGGCTTTGTGTTGTGTTTTTCGGGGATAATGATCTCTTTATCGTTTCTTACATAATCAAGTATCCTGTAGCCCTTGGTGCCCGCGCTGGTTACATAGTCCTCGTACTCAAGCCCAAGTTCTCTCCATGTCCCATACAGCGTCGTCTCCAATGCAACGGTATAGGGAAAAGTAATTTTATCCGCAGAGCAATTGATCGCTTCGTCTCCGACGACGGCGGTGGTTGTCCATCCGTCAAAGACATATCCGTCTTTCTCCAGTGCCGGTATTTCCGATTCGTTCAACACATTCGTAGCGCGAGTCGGTATGCCGTCGTCGCAATTTGTTACAAAAGTCAACGTATTGACGACCGGTTCGCTGTGCGCTACATAAATATGATTCTCGTTCATGACGACTTCGGTCGTTCTTTGCGAGTCTACGTCTTCACCGTTGTCCGTCCATTTGTTAAAATAGTATCCTGCTTTAGCCACCCATTCAAGCGTGACTTCTGTCCCCTCTTCATATGATTGTATAAAGCGAACTCCATCGTATTGGACAGGAACCGAAAGGTTTACGCCGTTAATTTTAACAGGTACTCCATCCGTGACGGTGAGCGTATAGTACGCCTTCGGTTTTTCCGCCAATCTGACGGTTACGGTCGTCTGGCAACCGGAATAATAAATCTTTAACTGGTGCGTACCCGCTTTATTTAATTTATTGCGATCTTCCGCAGCAATATTTCCATTGCTCGCATTCACGATCTCCAAATTTCCATCACTATAATAGACGACCAAACGAATACGAGAAGCGTCATATTCACCCGCATACCCTTCCAAAGACGAACTCGCCGCATCCGCCTCAATCCTTAGAACCTTTATATCCGGAGTATCCGTTTCGGCACCGATATTGTCTCCGCTCGCTCCGCATGCGGAAACAGCGAGTAATAAAACAGTCGCAAGTAATATCAATCCGACCAAAGACAAGACTCTCTTTTTATGTATGCTATACGTCATAGACTTCTCCATCAGCATAATTGAGCAGTATAACTCAATAGTATAGTAACACAAAAGCTTCAATAAATCAATATTTTACTAAAAAGAATATTTCAAAAACTATGAATAAATTATTTAAAGAAATTGTTTTTCTTTTCTATTATTTCGCTTTGTCGTTCAATGTATTCACGAAACCCTTTTGGATTGCTGAATCGCGAAATCATCCCATCGCAAATGATTTTTGTCATGGCACCTGCTCCGGCCCCCAAGACAGTAATCGCTTCTTCCATCATATCAATGTTGTATTTGCATTGTCTCCCCGAACGACAGTAACCGACGTTCTCCAAGTTGTCAAAAGTATTCTTTTGCCTGTACAAATAATATGGTGCATATCCGGCAAGCAATAGCCTGTCCATCGAACAATCCATCATTTCTTTAACTTTTCCGTCGTAGACCTTGTCTACGCCGGACAAGGTCATTGCGGAACCTCTTTTTAAACTCAAAGAATGAACTGTTATATTCTCCGGTCGTAATTCGATCGTTTTATCTAAAGAATCGGATAAGTCCTGTAAGTTTTCTCCGGGCAAACCGGCTATCAAATCCATATTGACAAAAAACTTCCCTTTTGAGAGATTATAGGCAGAATAAATCGAATCGATCGTGTGTTTTCTACCGATTTCATCCAAAGTCTTTTGCTTAAAAGTTTGCGGATTGATGGATATCCGACTGACGTTGTTTTTACTCAGCACATCCGCCAATTCTTGATTAATGGTATCCGGCCTCCCCGCCTCAACGGTAAACTCAACGCCAAACCCTGCTAAGGGACGCAAAATAGCATCAAGATTATCCGGTCCGATACTTCCGGGAGTTCCTCCACCGACGTAAATAGATGTAACCCTCTTCTCATTCAAAGCAATGAGTTCTTTGATATTTTCCAATTCTGCGACCAAAGCTTTCACATAAAAGGGGAGTTCTTTTTTTATCCGTCCGACCTCGGTACTGATAAAAGAACAGTAAGAACAACGAGTAGGGCAAAAAGGAATGTTTACGAATATCGCTACCGCGTCCGGCTCCGTATTGATTACTCCGGCCTGATTACTTACACAGTCGGAAATAAGTTTGGCGCGTTTAGGTGATACCTTAAATTCCTCTGTCAGGATCCCAAAAGGGTCTTTTTGTTGACTCTTCAATTCATAAAAAAGCTTTGTCGGTCTGACTCCCGTCAAACTCCCATATGGCAATTCGATACCTAATTGCTTAGACAAATAATTATACAGCTCACTTTTCAAAAAACGCTTCGTTTTTCTTTTATACAACAGTGGATCATCTTCGGAAATGGTGAGTGCAGAAGATCTATCCGCCCACAAGTCAGAGCTGATTGTTACGTAGAACTGCCCATCAACATATTGTGTTTTCCATTCCAAGAAATGACTCGACTCTTCATCGATCATCAAGATCGGGGAAAAAGCGCGAGGAATATCTTGCGCGTCATTCAAATAATCATTTTGCTGAAAAACAAGTCTGACCCTATAATTCATAATAACCAATCTGCAAAGTACTCTCTCTCTTCAGAAAGTATCGATTGTCTTCCATGTCCCGGGAAAACAACTCTTTCACCCGCTAAAGAGAATACTTTTTTTAAAGAAAAAACCATTTTTCTCGGATCCCCCCCGGGAAAATCGGTCCTTCCAAAGGAATGATAAAAAAGAGTATCGCCACTGAAAAGATACTGACCATCCAAATCGTAACAACAGCTCCCCATGGTGTGTCCGGGAGTATGTAAAACACGAATACTCATCTCGCCAATAGTCAGCAAATCTCCATCGTCGATCAAAACATCCGGTGTCGGTAAGGAAAGAGTAGGCATACCCATTGATGTCGCCAAATTATCTTCATGTGACAACATATATGCATCATCCTTATGGATAAAAACTTTGCACCCGGATTCCGCAAACGGCATTAATGCCGAAATGTGATCAAAATGCCCATGAGTAAGCAGGACGGAATCTGGTTTGCACCCTCTTCGTGTTATTATTGCAGAAATTTTCTCATAGTCTCCGCCCGGATCGACAACAATGCAATGGTCCCCATTGGTTACCACATAACAATTCGTCTGAAGGCAACCAACCGGTATCGTTATTACCTCTACTGTTTTCATGCCAGACGCTTAGCTATCTCCGTTAAAAACTCTTTTGAATTCAATACGGTCACTTCACCCTCATATAAAGCGGCAAGATCCTTTGTCATCAAACCGCTTTCAATTGTGCAGATAGAGGCTCTTTCCAGTTTGTCGGCGAAGGCTTCCAAGTCGCTTAGTCCATCCATTTGCGCACGTTTACGCAGCGCACCCGTCCAAGCGAAAATTGTCGCCATTGAGTTAGTGGATGTCTCTTCGCCTTTCATAAAACGGTAGTAGTGTCTTGTTACCGTTCCGTGCGCGGCCTCATATTCGTACTTTCCATCGGGAGAGACTAAAACGGAAGTCATCATTGCCAAAGAGCCGAAAGCCGTCGCAATCATATCGCTCATAACATCTCCGTCGTAGTTTTTACAAGCCCAAATCATCCCTCCATGAGACTTGATCACTCTCGCAACCGCATCGTCAATCAAAGTATAGAAATAGGTAATACCTGCTTCAGAAAATTTCTCAGCGTATTCTTGCTCGTAGATCTCTTGAAAAATGTCTTTGAATCTGTGATCGTACACTTTGCTTATAGTATCTTTTGCCGAAAACCAAAGATCTTTTTTTACATCTAAAGCATAATTCATGCAACTTCTTGCAAAGCTACGGATACTTGCATCAGTATTGTGCATCGTCTGTACGATCCCGGGTCCTTTGAAGTCGAATATCGTTTTTTTCTCCCCGTTCGGCAAAACCAGTTCTGCCTTCCCCTGATCAGCGACATAGGACTCAACACCACTATATACGTCACCGTACGCATGACGTGCGACGGTAATCGGTTCCGACCAAGTCGGAATCAATACCTTCAGACCTTTTATGAGTATCGGGGAACGGAAAACTGTTCCGTCCAACATCGAACGTATGGTCCCGTTAGGACTCTTCCACATGCAAGACAGGTTATATTCTTCCACTCTTTGCGCATTGGGTGTAATGGTGGCACACTTCACGCCCACTCCGTATTTCTTTATGGCTTCAGCACTTTGGCGAGTTACTTCATCTTTTGTCTTTTCTCGATTAGGCAATCCTAGGTCATAGTATTCTGTCTTTAAATTGACATATGGCAAAATCAGGATATCTTTGATATCTTTCCAAAGTATCCTCGTCATTTCGTCGCCATCGATCTCCACAAGTGGCGTAAGCATTTCTATTCTAGTCATTATTGCCTCCGCAAAAATCTATTGTCGCATTGTTTTTATATGTGCAAAAGCGAATTATATATCCGTTATCTTCGATTGGAGCACTTTCGTTGACCTTTTCCCAAGTAGATGATTTGTCAAGATCTTCATAAAAGACTTCCGCTTTCCCATCCGCTTCTACTTTAGTCACGAATGCCGTATCGCAGTAGGGCAGCATCGTCCGATAAAACATAGCGCCTCCGACAACATAAATATTATCCGTCGGATATTGTGCCAGAACTGTTTTTAATTCTTCTATATCGTCAACAACAATACAATCATCCCGTTTTTCTCCTCCGGGAAAAAACACGACATTAATCCTCCCCTTCAAAGGATTCCCTCCGGGAAAACTTTTGAGCGTATTACTCCCCATAACGATAACTTTATGAAGCGTCTTCTCTCTGAAAAAAGACATATCTTTCGACAGATGGAACAAAAGATCGTTCTTCTTGCCTATTCCCCATTTGCTATCGACAGCGACTATTGACTTCATATGATTCCTCTATATAGCGACCGGTAGCCGTTCCCCCAAAACAGAGTACTTGTAATCTATCAACTCAAAGTCGTCGGGCGTAAACTTATAGAAATCCTTGATGTCCGGATTCATGATCAATTTCGGCGCGTCATAAATTGGATTGTTCAAAACGGTTTCCACAAAAGGAACGTGTCTGTCATATATATGCGCATCGGCAATGACGTGAACAAGCTCGCCGGCTTTCAGCCCGCTGACCTGGGCGAACATCATCAATAAAGCAGCATATTGAGCAACGTTCCAGTTATTTGCGACAAGCATATCGTTACTTCTTTGATTCAAGATACCGTTAAGCGTATCGCCGCTCACATTAAAAGTCATCGAATATGCACAGGGATACAAGTGCATTTCGTTCAAATCAGCAAAATTATATATATTGGTCAAAATTCTTCTGCTTTGAGGATTATTTTTCAAATCGAACAAAACACGATCTACTTGGTCAAATTCCCCTTCCTTATACTGATGCTTCTGCGCCAGCTGATATCCATATGCTTTCCCGATAGAGCCCGTTTCATCTGCCCACGAGTCCCATATATGACTATTTAAGTCATGAACATTGTTGCTCTTTTTCTGCCATATCCAAAGGATTTCATCGATCGCCGCTCGAAAATTCAATTTCCTGATCGTTAAAATAGGAAACTCCTTAGACAAGTCATATCTGTTTACAATGCCGAATTTCTTTACCGTGTGTGCCGGAGTGCCATCTTCCCACTTTGGACGCACCGGCAAATCGGTATCCCAAAAACCATTCTGCAGAATATCGGTCATATTGTCAATAAAAATCAGATCGGCTTTGCTCATTTTTTATCCTCCGAAAAATCGATGATAACTGAATATATTTTATCTCATTACAATAGCCATCGTCAAGAGTTTCCTTTTTGTTTCAAAAAAATAAAATCGTTTAACAATTTTTAAGTATTATGGTATAATAATAGGGAATTTATTAAAGAGCCGAGTTAAGCGCGAAAGGAGTTTTCTTTGCAACAGATTTACAGCAAATACAAAGAAAGATTTATTGAGATCAGTGGAAAGAACAGGAGTCTATTCACCAAAAGCATAATAAAAAAATACAGTTATGATCTCGGCGCACTGCTTGAGTATGCCGATATTGATGATTTTTATGACTTTCTATGGCATAGAAAACCGTCTTTCACGATTATAAATGAAAAAATCGGTCGAAAACTCGAACGCGCATTTGTCAAAGAAAACACGGAAGAGACTCCCTCCGAAAAAACTCAGGTCGATAAACATTTTTCCGATCTGAAATATCTCAAACGTGAAGTCGAAGAGATCCAGAAAGAAACAGGCAAGTACGACCTTTGCATAGGTTTTCCTTATGTCTTCGGAAAAATCAATTCCGATATCCCGTTAAAAGCCCCTCTTCTTCTCTTTCCCGTCACGCTGGAAATTGATAAAGACGTCGTAATCGTCACGCATATCCCCTCTCAACCTGTTTCCATCAACAAGAGTCTTGTATTGGCTTATTGCAAAGAACATCATATAAAAACCGATGAAGTGAAAACCGAGTTCGATCTGAGCGATAACGATTCATTCGAGACGATTTACGACATTGTAGAATATCTGAACAATAACGGTTTCAAAATAAAATATACCAAACGCAAAGGTACGATTCCCTTCGATAATGCGAAAGAAATCGATATCGACGGTATGGAACTAAAGAATATGGCCATTTTGGGAAGATTTCCTTTGGCGAATCCAATCTATAATGACTATATACAATTGGAAAAAAACAATCTTTCCACTCCCAGCATTGATCTTTTGATATCCGGACGGCCTATTCGTGAACGGAGAAGAGCAAAAGCACCCATCACTTATACGATCAATGATTTAGATTATGCGCAAGAAAATGCTATTGAAAAAATAAACGAGAGCTCCAATCTCGTCATTTATGGTCCCCCCGGGACAGGTAAATCACAAACGATCGTGAATATTATTAGTGACGCATTATGCAAGAATCGCCGTGTATTGGTCGTCAGTCAAAAACAAGCAGCCTTGGACGTCGTCTTTTCCCGATTGGGAAAATTGAATGCAAAAGCCATGCTTATTCCTGATCCTGAAAAAGATAAAGTTCTTTTCTTTGAAAAGATCAAACAAGCACACGCGCAAGTTATGCGCGATAACTTCGCCGACAATACCAAAAAATATCAATCATACGAATTCAACATCAATAAAGAATTGGGCATCTTGCAGAGCATCGGCGACGTTTTGTTTTCCGAAACGGATTTCGGCATAACCTTGCAAGAGATGTATGCTCAAAGCTATAACGTCGGTAAGGACACGAAAGATTATCTTCTGTACAAAGACCTAATAACGACTCCTATTTCCGACTGGAAATACCATCCACTATATGATGATATAAAATATATAATAGATAAGAATCTATGCGATTTATTTATTCGGCGTGCCGACGCAACGTTAAAAAACCCTATGGTCGCACACGTTCGAGACGATTTGGATATGCATAGATTGCGTGAAGCATATGACTTTATAAACAAGATCGTTGCCGAACAAAATGCCCCGTTTGACTTTTCAATATACCCTCACAGCCGTTATTTAACGACTTTTTACTTGGAAAGACAAGCCGAAAATAGGATGGATTTGTCTCGCATCGCGGATATCATTACAAAAATGGAACATCCGGGGCTTGCAAAGACAATGAACACTTGTCTCATTCCTCCTCTTACTTTTGCCTATCCTTTTGTCCGAAAAAAATATTCTCAATACAAAAAAGATGTCGAGATAGACCTTAATGTATCATTAAAAGGGCTCCAGAACTTTGAAAAAAGATTTGTTTTATTACAAGACGTCCTTGATGAAGAAGGGTACTCTTTGGCTATCGGCGGAGTACTGAACGGAAACTACACATTACTCAAGAATTTGTCCGATGCGCTGGAAAACTATGTCACGATACGAGACATGAATAAAACCATCGGTGAATTATCTGAAAGTGTAAAACTTCTTCTTGATTTTTCATACATTCATTCGGACAAGACTCTGCATGGGATCAGACAAACCATCGAGAAGATCTTACCGCTTCGCATCTATCATGAAATAATTAAAAACGACGCTTATATAGAAAACAAGCTATCTCAAACCGTCGCTTTCGATAGTGTTCGTGAAAGAATCCTCACCTTAAAATCAGATCAAAGAGAACTGACAAAAACGCTTGCCCTCGAACGATTCAGTTTGGACTACGCCCAATTCTTTGAAAACGACTCTCACGCAAAGGATTATTTATATCAGATCCAAAAGCAACGCGCCTTATGGCCGATACGAAGAATGATGGAATACTTTAGCGAATTCATCTTCCGTCTCTTCCCTTGCTGGCTCTTGTCTCCTCAAACGGTAAGCACTATTTTCCCATTAAAAAGAGGAATGTTCGATTTGATCGTCTTTGACGAAGCAAGTCAAATGTTTATTGAAAATGCACTACCCACGATATACCGCGGCAATAATATCGTAGTCGCCGGAGATAATAAACAGCTCCGTCCTTCATCCGGTTTTATCAAACGGTATCAAGCGGATGATAGTTTTGATGCAACGATGGATCTATCCACGCAGGCTGCGCTTGAAGTCGAGTCGCTTTTGGATCTCGCTACGGCAAAATATACTCCTGTCAACTTGGTGTACCACTACCGTAGCAAGTTCGCCGAATTGATCGATTTCTCCAATATGGCTTTTTATGGTAACAAACTTCAAATAGCTCCGAATATTACAATCGATACCGATCATCCCCCTATTGAACGTATCAAAGTCAAAGGCGTATGGCAAAACAGGCACAACCATGAAGAAGCCGTTGCAGTTGTCAAACTTGTCAGATCGATTTTACGCGAAAGAGAGTATGGTGAAACGATAGGTATAGTTACGTTTAACAGCGAACAAAAAGAGTATATCGAGGATATGCTCGATGCTGAAGCGGATAAAGTTGCGACCTTCCGTAGACAATTATACTTAGAACAAAATAGAATTGAAAACGGTGAAAACCAATCTCTGTTTGTCAAAAACCTTGAAAACGTACAAGGAGACGAAAGAGACATTATTATTTTCTCCGTCGGATACGCAAAAAACGATTATGATCGTGTCGTGGCTCAATTCGGTTCACTCTCCATGGAAGGCGGAGAGAATCGTCTGAACGTCGCCATTACTCGCGCAAAGAAAAAAATCTATGTCGTCACAAGTATAGAACCGGAAGAACTTGACAAAGTCGAAACGACTAAAAACAATGGACCGAAACTTCTTAAGTCATATTTGATGTACGCGCGCGCCGTCAGCAGTGGGAAACAGGATGAAGCCAAGAGAATTCTGGCATCGTTTGATGGATTAGCCAAGCCGTCCTCTGAAATCGGATCTTATGAGGAACAGATCAAAGAAGGATTGGAAAAAATGGGCTATACCGTATATTCCAATTTGGGTAATACCTATTATAAATTATCCTTAGGCATATATGATAAGACATTAAACCGATTCATCCTTGGGATAGAATGTGATTATCGCGCATATCAATCAAGCGATAATGCCTTGGAAAGAGACGTTTATCGAATCAAATTCCTCGAAAGTCGTGGCTGGAAAATCATTCGCGTATGGTCAAGAGACTGGTGGCAATCTCCGAAAAAAGTACTGTCGGAACTTTCCTCGATCATTGACGCCGAGCGGGAAAAATTACTGAAAAATCTTGCCTGAATGTAGAAGAACCTCTTTAGTGAAAGAGGTTCTTCTCTTACAAGTGATTTTTCCTTTATTTCTTAACGCCACCCTTCCCTGTCGGACGGTAATTTTTTAATACTTCCGACGCAAAATCTTTTCGGAGGAGTTCTTTCTCTTCGTGGGCTTGTATCGCTTGATCGATCATATATGAGAGCACGTCCTCTCCCCTTTGTCCTTCTTTCACAAAGAGATACAGTCCCAACGCACCCGGTATAGTATTGACCTCATTAACATATAGACGTTTACCATCAAACAAAAAATCGACGCGAACAACCCCTTGAAGTTCTGCTCGTTCATATATTCTTTTGGCAAGACTGTATATTTTCTCTCTTAGTTTTCCCGATATATCAGCGGGCAATTCTCTTCTCGATTCAGTTGTATCCGTGTATTTGTCATAAAAGTCCAAATAATTCTTTTTGAAAATCGGTTCCTCGATTTCGCTTGCGAGAATCTCATCATTTTTTTTGCAGACTGCACAATTAAACTCACGGAAATCGACGAGACAATGTTCTACGATTACTTTCGTATCATACTCGAGGCTCTCTTCTATTGCTTTTTCCAACTCTTCTTGATTATTTGCTATCGCTATTCCTACGCTTGATCCCTGCCTGGCGGGTTTTACAATCAACGGATATCCCATTTCTTCTATGTTTGGCAAAAAAGAATCCTTTCTGACAACGACGTACTTCAAAGTCGGTATTCTCTCTTTTTCAAAAAATGATTTAGAAAAGGCTTTATCCATAAACAGAGAAGATCCGAACACATTACTGCCAGTATGGGATATACCCACAGTATCAAAAAATCCGCTTAAAGCCCCATCTTCGCCACAACCACCATGGCAAGCGTTTATTACGCAATCAACAACCCTTTTCTTTTCACCGAAACCTTTTTTATATATCAAATAGTTATCTCTGAAACGACACTCAACAAGTTTTTTTTCGTCAAACTCATTATAAAAACTAATATCGTTTAATGCTCGTCCCATCCAAAAGGTATGATTTTTATAATAAACCAGTTCTGTTTGATATTTTCTTTTCGCTATAGAATAAATACCTAAAGCCGTAATGACAGAAATATCGTGTTCGCAACTCTCTCCGCCATATACAATAACAACCGTCTGCATGATACCTCCTATAAAACGTCCGGTATATCGTTCTGCAAAAGCAAAACGTCTCCCTTGCGTAAAATATTTTTGAATCTTTTTTGCGCTTGATTCAAATTTTTATAGACAAATACTTCTCCTTCAAACCCTTCATTTTTGATCCCGCGTATAATATTCCCTCTATTGGGTCCGCATACTACGATACTATTTGCGTGTTTCGCAACTTCTTTACCGACTCTCTCGTTAATTGCTCTGCTCTTCTTACCCCCTTCGATAATACCTTGTGTAACAACTACTTTTCTTTGTGGAAAACAATCCAACACTTCCAATGCACTGAGTATCCCTTCTTCATTTGCGTTATAACCATCGTCTATAATGTGTATGCCGTTTCGATAAGAATATTCCAAACGATGAGGAGTATACTCCAACGAGTCTACCGTCTTACAGATACTTTCGCTTTCTATGCCGAGTTCCAATGCCAATGCGGCACATAAACAAATATTAAGGACATTATGTTTTCCCAAGAGTTTTGTCTTCATTGCTATTTTTTTGACGGACGTTTTATCGATATGTTCTCTTATGCATAAATTAAACGTACTTCCTTCACAACTTATTTGAATATCGTCAACGTAAATGTCCCCTTGTGAAGAAGTCCCTACCCACATCCTAAAACCGTCACTTTCCGTATACATTTTTTTCCCAAGCGCGTTATCACAGTTGTAGACAACCATTCTTTTGGTTCTTTTTGCCAATACGCTTTTTTCTAAATAGACATTATGTAACGAACCGAAACTTTCCAGGTGTTGGGCACAAACACCGGTAATTATGGAATAATCCGGCTTGACTATATCACACAATTCCGAAATGTCTCCTCGCCGCCTTGCACCCATTTCAGCAATAAAAACTTCTGTGTCATCTTTCATTTTATCGATCGTCAAAGAAACGCCCATCGGTGTATTGTAGTTTTTTGGCGTGGCTACAACATTATATTTATCTGACAACATCTCTTTTAGTATGTTTTTACAACTTGTCTTCCCAAAGCTACCTGTTATTCCTATGACGATCAAATCCTTGGATTGGATTTTTCTTTTAGCTTTTTCAATGAACTTATTATTCTTTTTCTCATAAAAAAAACTGATAATTGCTTGTGCTATTATATACGGAATAATTGCACACGTCACTACAGTCGGATAAATAAGAACACTAATAAAAGGTTCGACAAAGAACTCTAAAAACGATAGAACCAATGCGCTAATTATCCCCGTAGCAACAATCGTCACTTTGGCTCTCGAAGTCCAGTGAACTTTTGTTCGATAGCACCTTAGTATAATTGCTTTTCCTATGAAAACACTGAATTCATAAAGGATCAAAACTAAATATATAAAAAAGGCATCGTTTTCCCACAAAAATAGGTATGCTATGACGATCGGGAATTGTAAAACGATGTCTAAGAAAAACCAGATTAAAAAGCGTTTTGATATCTTCGTCTTATACCCATTATTCTGTCCGAGGCAAAGATATCTTAACGATGTTTCTATCGTTAAAGCCCAAATTATGAAAACTGCCCCCAAAACCATATTGACCGTCCGCTGAAAAGGATTTCAGAATGCTTACAAAAACTCGGAATCCATCTAAATAAGAATAGTGTCCTGCGTTTTCAAACACAATTAAGGCACTTCCTGTTATTTGTTTAAGCATTCTTCTTGCCATATATATGGGCGTATCTTTATCTTTGTTCCCCCAAATCAATAATGTCGGCATAGTTATTTTTTTCAGTTCCGAGGTTAAGTCTTCATTCACAATATTTTTGAAACTTTCGCGTGCAATCGGAGATAATGCGTTATAATCTTCGCTCCCTGCTTGATGAGTAATATGAAGCTTTTTCAAAAGCTTGTGTCTGTATACTCTATAATAGTACTTGATTCCTCTTCTCGGTTTTATCCCCGCGCTATCGATAAGCACAAGTTTATCCAATAAATATCCCCACTTAGAGGCTAAACGAATAGCAACTCGTCCACCAAAAGAGTGTCCTACGATGATGACTCCGCTCATTTTAAACTTATTAATGATTTCTACTACAGATTTTGCATAATCTTCGACAAATAAAGGATAATCCGGATGGGGTGTTTTACCGAATCCATAAAAATCGACAAGCGTCACACGATACTGATCGGAAATTTGATTTGCAACGCCTAAAAAGGATACTGTACTCCCTCCCCAACCATGAAGAAAAATAATATCTTTGCCTTGACCGAATTGCAAAAAATGAACGATAGTCCCTCTCTACATATATTTCCAATATATGCAGCAATCTTCTCCGTCGGAATAGTATTTTTTTCTTATGCCGGAAAAAGAAAAACCCTTTTTTTCATATAGATTGCGCGCTGCAAGATTGCTGACTCGTACCTCAAGAGTAAATGATTTTATCCCTACAAGATCAGCTTGCTCAAAAAACCAGTCCAAAATTTTCGACGCATATCCACATCGTCTCTTATCCGTTCTGACTGCAATATTCATTATATCGCCTTCGTCAAGAATTTTGCAAAAACCGCCGTATCCTATGACTTCGTCATCTTCTTTGAGTACGACATAATGTTTATCTTCTTGTCCTATTTCGCCTCGTAATAAGTTTTCACTCCAAGCGTCTTTTCCGAAGCAATCTCTTTCCAACGTTGCGACTAAATGAACATTCTCGTCATTTAATGAGGAATACGTCAACATAGTATCCCCGTCTCTCTTTCTGCAGAAGATCTTTTCATATAAAATGGCTTAGCTTGTGAAGAAAACTCTTCTCTGTCCGTTTTGGTAAGGACCTTCTCGAGTAGCTCTTTTTCATACGCCCCATTCAAAAACAAAACTTTTCCATCAAAACTATCTATTTCACTACGCGTTAACGGTTGATACTCCACAGTATCGTTTTCAAACAATCCGCAATAATAATTGTCGTGCTTACAATCCAAAGCTACCAAAACTCTTCCCGCATCTTCTACCGGCAGTTCCAAAGATGTCACTTCTATTATCTTTTTTGACAAGGCTTTTGCCAATGCGTTTGCCGTTGCTACGCCAATTCGGATCCCTGTAAAGGATCCGGGGCCGACGACGACGCCAATAACGTCCAATTCTTCTACCGTCAAACCATTTCTTTTCAAAAATGAATCAATTTGAATCAATAATTCCGAATTGTGTTTCTTTGCGGCTCCCTGTCCAATGTAATAATCTTTTTTATCATTAGCAAACAACGATAAAACGATCTTCTCTGCCGAAGTGTCTAATGCCAAAATATTCATAATAAATCCCCACTTATTAAAAACTTCCTTTCGAAATCAGATATTTTCTCTATGGTGATTGTTATAGGATCTTTAAGTCCGGATATCTTATTCCATTCAATTACACAAACGGCGTCTTTTTCACCTATGTAGTCTTCAAATCCAAGCTCTTCCAATTCATCAGTCGTTTCAATTCGATATAAATCAAAATGATATAGTTTCAGACGAAGTCCTGAGTATTCTTTAAGTAACGTGAAAGTCGGACTTGTCACCTGTTTGTTGATGCCAAGAGCCAATGCAAAACCTTTGGTAAAAGTAGTCTTCCCGGCCCCCAAATCACCGTTTAGAAGAATAGTTTCTCCCCCAATACATTTATCGGCAATATTTTTTGCTAAAGCATAAGTTTCTTCTATCGAATGAGATAAATATTCCATAGGGATATTATAGACCCAATGCCTTTATTTTGCAAGAATTTACGCTTTATCCTCTTCCACACCTTTCTCTTCATTCGTATCTTTTATAATATGATTGGCGTTTCCTTCGTCTTCTACTTCAATAGCATCATTATTATTGCTCTTTTTCTTTTTATCTATTCTACTCTTTGCTGCCTTTCGTGCCACGAACTCAAAAAGATGTCGTAATCTTTTATATAACAGCAAAGTGGCCAAACTGTTAGCACCTACTTTGATGGCGTTAAAAGCGGCGATATACCCCAAAAGGCTGATTACAGCATCTCTCGGTACGCCCATATATAAGGGAGTGAGTAAGATATTCCATAGGATCATTCCTATCATCCAAACCGCTATACCACTCGCCATAGCCACCAAAGCGCCTTTTATGTTTCTATGGAAATAATAAATTGTCCCGGCGACAATAACATATAAACCTGTCGCAAAAATATGCATAACAATTCCAATCCACCCACCACCTGCGCTGACTGTCACTCCTTGTATTACTGCGACGACAATCGTCATGATGAATCCGGCAAATGGTCCATACATAAACGCCCCTAAAAAAATAGGTATATCCGACATATCTTATTCTAGTAAAGCAACCGCGGGAAAAATCGGAATATGTATGATCAAAGACAACGCGACCGCCAATGCAGTCAATACCGCCATTCCGGCAATCTTTTTGGTAGATAATGTGAACATTTCTTTTAGCCTTTTCATATTATACTCCTTAAAAAAGCCCTGATTGATCGATCAGGGCTTGCTAAATAACAAATATTTAACCGTTCTTCTTCATCCGGACTATAACCGTCGGTGCAGGAACCTCCCCTGCTCAACCTATAACATAGGCTCGTGGACTATACCACCGGTGGGGACTTACACCCCGCCCTAAAACGTCTATTATTATTTTACTGTCTATTGATTCTCTTGTCAACAGATATTTATATTTTACTTATTCTGCGGAACATCCAACAACGAATTAAACCCAACTTGCAAATCCTCATCCGTCGGGATATAATCGCTCATTGTGCCATTATTATACGCCATATACGCCGCCATATCGAAATAACCCGTTCCGGTAAGACCGAACAAGATCGTCTTATTTTCTCCGGTCTCCTTGCACTTTAACGCCTCATCGATAGCGACCTTAATAGCATGCGAAGACTCGGGTGCGGGTAAAATACCTTCGACTTTGGCAAATGTGCTTGCCGCGGCAAAAACAGACGTTTGCTCTGCACTCCTTGCTTCAATATAACCATCATGGTACAGCTTGGAAATAATAGGACTCATTCCGTGATATCTGAGTCCGCCGGCGTGATTGGGGCTGGGCATAAATCCACTACCAAGCGTATACATACGAATAAGCGGAGTCGTCTTGCCGGTATCACCGAAGTCATAAACGTACTTTCCTCTGGTCATAGAGGGGCAGCTTGCAGGTTCAACTGCAATAAAGTGAATATTGTTTTTGCCTTTTATCCTGTCGCCCATGAACGGACTGATCAAGCCGCCCAAGTTGCTTCCGCCGCCGGCGCAGCCGATTATTATATCCGGCTCTATGTCATATTTTTTCATAGCAACTTGCGTCTCCAATCCGATAATGGACTGATGTAAAACAACGTGATCGAGTACGCTACCCAGTACATATCGACAATTTGGCGTGGTGACAGCTGTCTCGATAGCTTCGCTTATTGCACACCCAAGACTTCCACCGGTCTCCGGGAATTCAGCAAGTATTTTTTTCCCAACATTCGTTGTATCGGAAGGACTTGCGACCACATTTGCTCCATAAGTCTTCATGACTTCTCTTCTGTAAGGCTTTTGTTGACTACTGACTTTAACCATATAAACGGTAAGATCCATTCCGTAAAAAGCACACGCCATACTGAGTGCGGTACCCCATTGTCCGGCTCCGGTCTCGGTTGTTAAAGAGGTCAATCCCTGTTTTTTTGCATAATAAACCTGCGCGATCGCTGAATTAAGCTTATGGCTACCGGAAGTGTTGTTCCCCTCGAATTTATAATAAATATGAGCGGGCGTTCCCAGTTCTTTTTCCAGAGAATATGCTCGGATCAAAGGAGACGGACGGAACATTTTATACGCGTCAATGATTCCCTCAGGAATATCGATCCATTCGTCTGTTTGGTTCAATTCCTGTTCAATAAGATCATCGCAAAAAACGGGTCTTAAGTCCTCGAAAGTGCAAGGTTTTAACGTGGCGGGATTAAGAAAAGGATCGTGTTTTTCCTTCATCGCACCGCGTACATTATACCATTTGCGACATATTTCGTCTTCGGATAAGTAAATCTTTGTCGGGATATGTTTTTCGCTCATTTTTGTGTACTCCTTTATTTATATATTTTCTCGCGTTATCGAGAATACTTTAGAAAATAAAAAACTCATCCGCAAGTATGGGACGAGTTTTCGTGTTGCCACCCAAGTTCGTAGCATTGACATGCTACCTCATTTGTTCCTTTACGCAGGACTAGCGTCAAAGACTACTCAATTTTTCGCCTCTGCCCTCCGCGGTCCATTCAGAATACTCCTCATATCGTGTCACACCAAACCACGACTCTCTGTAAATCGAACGCATACTTACTACTCCGCATCAACGGTTTGTTTCGATATTTTTATCGTAACACCGAATGTAAACGATTGTCAACTTTTTTATTTTGTTTTTTTAAAAAAAATACCTGGTTCTGAAAAGACAAAACCAAGCGGGTAAAAATAGTTTATTTATTTTTTGAGGGCGGATTATTTTTATCTACATGTTCGATAGCGGCATTGATGTCTTTGAATTCACGATAGGCACGCATATATTGATCAATATAATCGTTCTTATATGCACGATAATACTCATTATAATAATCACGCGTCCCATCTTCGCGAAAAATAGGTTCGGGTGGAGTCAATTCAAAATGAAACTCATTTGACTTCGTTTCAATCGGCTTTTCTGTTGTTTTTTGATTGACTTTCTTCTTCCTTTTCCTTGCCATTATCACACCTCGATAATAATATATACACTAATACAAAGACACACCGGTCATCTCTTCGGGCTGTTTCAGTCCTATCATTTTTAATAACGTAGGCGCAACGTCAGCAAGGGTCCCGCCTTGTCTTAAAGCGACTTCCTTATCCATTACCGTTACTAAAGGCACTGGATTTGTCGTATGTGCGGTAAAGGGCGTTCCATCCGCTTCGCACATTTTATCCGCATTGCCGTGATCGGCTGTTACAATAGCCGACCCGCCGGTAGAAAGAATTGCGTCGACAACTTTCTTCAAGCATTCATCCACTGTGCTAACCGCCTTGACTGCGGCATCGAATACACCGGTATGTCCTACCATATCGCAATTTGCGAAGTTCAAAATCATAACATCGTATTTACCGCTCAATATTTCGCTGACCGCTCTTTCCGTAACTTCGTAAGCACTCATTTCGGGCTTTAAGTCATATGTCGCAACCTTTGGTGAAGGAATAAGAACACGCGTCTCATTGTCATTTGGCTTTTCTACACCTCCGTTAAAGAAGAATGTAACGTGTGCATATTTCTCCGTCTCGGCTATACGAAGCTGAGACAAACCGTTTTTGGAAAGCCATTCTCCCAAGGTATTCACCAAAGTCTGAGGCTTAAAGGCAGTATCAAGATAAGGCGCAAAAGAAGCGTCATATTGCGTCATACCGACATATTTAGGTGCCAAAAAGCCTGTCTTACGCTCGAACGCGTCAAATTCTTTCATAATAAAAGCTCTTGTGATTTCTCTCGCTCTATCCGGACGGAAATTAAAGAAGATAATACTGTCGCCTTTTTCAATCAGAGCAACGGGTTTTCCACCTTCCGTGATGACTTTTGGCGTTACAAACTCATCTGTGACGCCCTCATCATAACTCTTCAAAACAGCTTTGTAAGCGTCGGATTCTTGCTCTCCTTCACCTAACGTCAACATATTGTATGCTTTTTCCACTCGATCCCATCGATTGTCGCGATCCATAGCATAAAAGCGTCCCGTTACCGAAGCGATCTTTCCAAAATGAGCTTCTTTCATATAGTCTGACAGCTGCTTAATGAAATCCGCACCACTCTTTGGCGGCACATCACGTCCGTCCAAGAAACAGTGGACATAGACGTTGTCCAAGCCTTCTTTTTTTGCTAAATCAATGATCGCTTTAAGATGTTCTATATGAGAATGCACTCCACCGGTACTCAAAAGCCCGTAAACATGCAATTTTTTTTCATTCCGTTTTGCGTTATCAATAGCGTCCAAAAATGCTTTATTATTGAAAAAATCTCCATCTTTGATGGACTTGGAAATGCGGGTCAATTCTTGATAAACGACTCTTCCAGCCCCCATATTGAGATGCCCGACCTCACTATTACCCATTTGTCCATCGGGCAATCCGACGTCTAAACCTGACGCGCCGATCAATGTATGCGGATATTTATTGAGCAAACTCGTAAAGTAAGGCACTCCGGACGCATAAATCGCATTCCCGAAATGATCCTTATTGTATCCGAATCCATCCAAAATTATCAATGCATCTGTCTTTTTCATGCTTACCTCTTTTACTATTCTTTCAAGAAAAGCGTTATAACTAAGCAAATTCTCCAAAAGCGGAGAATTTGCTTAGAAAAAATAATTATTATTTGTTGTAATTAACGACTTTAGCGAAATCTTCTGCCTTCAAGCTCGCTCCGCCAATAAGACCGCCGTCGATCTGAGGCATAGCCATCAATTCCGCAGCATTCTTCGGATTCATACTTCCACCATATTGGATCCGCAGAGAATTAGCACTGGCTCTGCCATAAAGCTTACGAACAACTCTACGAATAATCTTGATGGTATCATTCGCATCCTGAGCAGTCGCAGTACGCCCGGTTCCGATCGCCCAAACGGGTTCATACGCAATCACAATACGCTTAAGATCCTGCTTGGAGATATCCGCCAAAGCTCCGATTGTCTGCCGAGTAACCACTTCAGCCGTCTTGTTAGATTCTCTCTCCGCCAGGGTCTCGCCAACGCACACGATAACTTTCAATCCGGCAGCAAGAGCCGCTTTGGTTCTTTTATTGACGGTCTCGTCGGTCTCGGCGAAGTATTGACGTCTTTCACTGTGTCCGGTAATAACGTAAGTGACTTTCAACTCTTTCAGCATTTCAGCGCTGATTTCACCGGTAAAAGCGCCTTTCTCAGCCCAATGGACATTTTGCGCACCGATTTTTATATTTGTACCTCTCGCCGCTTTACGAGCCGTGACAATATCGGTAAAAGGAACGCAGCAGACGACTTCACATTCTGCGTCTTTGACCAACGGAATCAATTCGGTAATCAACGCTTTCGTATCGGCGTTGGTTTTGTTCATCTTCCAGTTTCCTGCTATAATAGGCTTCTTCATTTCTTTAATAACTCCTTTTATCTGATAGATTATTTATTGTCTAAGCAAGCCACACCGGGCAGTTCTTTTCCCTCAAGGAATTCCAAGCTGGCACCACCGCCGGTCGAGAGGTGTGTCATCTTGTCGGCAAATCCGAGTTTCTTAACCGCAGCGGCACTATCTCCACCGCCAATAATAGTAGTCGCTCCGACCGTCTCGCTAAGCGCTCTGGCAACGGCTACAGTTCCTTCGGCAAGAATGGGATTTTCGAAAACTCCCATGGGCCCGTTCCAAATGATCGTCTTGCCCGTCTTAACGGTTTCCGCAAAAAGCTTTTGTGTCTTTTCGCCGATATCCAGTCCCATCATATCATCAGGAATGGAATTGCTGGGGACGGTCTGTACTTCGATGGGCGCGTCGATGGGATCCGGGAAATCTTTCGCCACTCTGGTATCGATCGGCAAAAGCATCTTAACGCCTTTCTTCTCCGCCTTGGCAATAAGTTCTTTAGCAAGCTCAACTTTGTCCTCTTCGCATAAACTGGTACCGACGCCATATCCTTTTGCCTTAAAGAAAGTATATGCCATACCACCGCCAATAATCAAAGTATCGACCTTTTCCAAAAGGTTGTTAATAACGCCGATTTTATCACTGACTTTCGCTCCTCCGAGAATAGCAACAAAAGGACGTACAGGATTCTCCAACGCTCCTCCCATAACGTCAAGTTCTTTTCCGATCAAAAATCCGGCAACAGCCGCTTCGCAAAGACCATATTGTGCAATACCGGCAGTGGATGCGTGCGCTCTATGAGCAGTTCCGAAAGCATCGTTGACGTAAATATCACAGTATTCGGCAAGTGCACGGCAAAAAGCTTCGTCGTTTTTCGTTTCTTCGGAGTGGAAGCGAAGATTTTCCAAAAGTACTACTTCTCCGTCTTTGCAAGCGGCAACTTTCTTTTTTGCGTCCTCTCCGATGACGTCCGTCGCAAAAGTCACTTTGCCACCCAAGATCTCGTTTAATCTGTCGGCAACGGGTTTAAGCGAGCACTTCTTGATCGTCAACGCAGTCAACTCTTCTCTGCTTTTGCCCTCGTCTTCCGGTTTGATTTTTTTGATCTCTTTGCTAAAGATGGAATAAGGTCTGCCAAGGTGAGAGCAAAGAATAACTTTGGCGCCGTGTTCCATAAGATACTTGATCGTGGGGAGCGCCCCATTGATTCTGTTCTCATCGGTAATAACGCCTCCTTTCATCGGAACGTTAAAGTCTACTCTGACCAAACACTTTTTTCCTTTGACGTTTACGTCGCAGATAGTTTTTTTGTTCATAACATATCTCCTTTTGAAATAATTTTCAAATTATGTTTATT
>JAFVAC010000041.1 GCA_017476265.1 Clostridia bacterium | reverse complement strand
TAAGAAAGGAACATCAATACTTGCTACGCAAGAATGAGATGCACGGCAAGCCGTGCGGAAGGATTACTGTATTATTTCCCCCAAACTCTATTACACACCACAAAGGGGGAAAATTATGAGGAATGGGAGAGAGTTTGAGAGAGGGTTTGGAGCGATAGCCCTCTCTCAACTTTTCTCCGTCCAATACGGTATTGGACGGCAAAATCCGCTAATCGGATTTTTAGGGCAGAGCCCTAAAACGTGTCAGGGTGCAGGGGCAGGCGTCGTAACTTGTGCCCCTGCCGTTCTTTCGGTTCCTTTCTTTACGCTAAGAAAGGAACGTAAAATAGGAGATCCTTCCACTCGCTCCGCTCGGTCAGAATGACGACTTCGCCGTTTGGGACGCGCAAAGACGTGCGCTATACAAGCCGCTAAGATAGTTCGGCTTTGCCGGTGTACAACTCGTAGTACTTGCCTTTTTTCGCTAACAGCGACTCGTGATTTCCCCGCTCGATGATCTCGCCATGCTCCATCACCATAATGGCGTCGGAGTTCCTGACGGTGGAGAGTCGGTGCGCGATGACGAAGACCGTCCTGCCCGCCATGAGTTTGTCCATACCGTCGGCGATCAATTTTTCGGTTCGGGTGTCGATGGAAGAGGTCGCTTCGTCCAGTATCAGGACGGGCGGATCCGCCACCGCCGCGCGGGCGATACTCAAGAGCTGCCGCTGACCTTGGGAGAGGTTGGCGCCGTTGCCGGTGATCTCGGTGTCGTACCCTTTCGGCAAACGGGTGATAAAGGAATGCGCGTTGGCGAGTTTTGCCGCGTTTATACACTCTTCGTCGGTGGCGTCGAGTTTGCCGTAGCGGATGTTCTCCATCACCGTCCCCGTGAAGAGGTTGGTGTCCTGGAGGACCATCCCGAGCGACCGCCGTAAGTCCGCTTTTTTGATCTTGTTGATGTTGATGCCGTCGTACCGTATTTTCCCATCCGGGACGTCGTAGAAGCGATTGATGAGGTTGGTGATCGTGGTCTTGCCCGCCCCCGTCGATCCGACGAACGCCACTTTCTGCCCGGCGTGCGCGTACATCGTGATATCGTGCAGGACGACCTTGCCCGGCTCGTAGCTGAAGTTGACGTCGTTAAAGGTCACGTCCCCTTTCAGTTCGGTATAGGTGACGGTGCCCTCGGCTTTGTGCGGGTGCTTCCACGCCCAGCGACCCGTGCGCTCCTCGCTCTCGACCAACTCGCCGTTTTCTTCCTTGACGTTGACGAGCATGACGTACCCGTCGTCCGTCTCCGGCTCTTCGTCCAGAATATTGAATATCCGCTGCGCGCCGGCGAGCGCCATGACGATGGCATTAAACTGCATACTGATCTGCGTGATGGGTTGATTGACCGTCCGCGTGAACTGCAAAAAGGACACCAACGTCCCTATGCTGATGGCGATGGACAGCTCTTGATGGATGACGAAGACCGACCCGACGATGGCGATCAGGACGTACAAAAAGTACGACAGATTGCCCATGATCGGCATGAGGATGTTGGCGCAAGTGTTCGCCGAAGTGGATGCCTTGCACAATACGTCGTTCAGTTCCGAGAACTCCTTCTTGGTCGTCGGTTCGTGATTGAAGACCTTGACGACCTTCTGCCCCTCGATGAGTTCTTCAATGTACCCGTTGACGTCGCCGATGGCTTTTTGCTGTTTGGCAAAGAATCTCCCCGACACGCCGCCTAACTTGGCGACGAAGACGGTCATCAAGATCAATATCACGAAGACGATCGCCGTGAGGACCGGGCTCAGGATCAGCATCGCCGTGACCACGCCCACCACCGTGACGATACTGGAGATCAACTGCGGAAGAGCGTTGTTGATCATCTCGCGCATGGTATCGACATCGTTGGTGAACGAACTCATGATCTCCCCGTGCGTGTGCTTGTCATAGTACTTGATGGGGAGACTCTGCAAGTGCGTAAAGAGGTCGGTACGGACTTTGTGCAAGGTCGTCGCGGTGACGTAGACCATAATACGCGCATATACGAAGGTGAGCGCCGCGCCCGACAGATAGATCGCCGCCATCACGGCAAGAGCCACGGCGAATCGCCCGAGGTCGGGGTTGGCTTTTCCGATCTCCGGCACGATGTATTCGTCCAAAGCGGTGCGTATAAACATCGTCCCGATGACGCTGATGACCGACGCAAGCAAAATACATATCACTACAAAGGCGAGCAAAAAGCGGTGGGGCTTTAGCAGCGTCAAGAGCCTCTTGAAAGTCTTCAGAGTCACTTTGGGGTCGGCTTGCGGTCTGCCGTGTTTACCTTTTCCGTTCGGTCCCATATTACTCGTCCTCCTTATGAACTTGCGACTCATAGACTTCGCGGTATATTTCGTTGGTCTTCAAGAGTTCTTCGTGCGTTCCGAATCCGTCCATTCTGCCATTGTCGAGGACGAGGATCTTGTCGGCGTCCATGACCGAAGCGATCCGTTGCGCTATGATAATGGTGGTCATGTCTTTCAGATTCTTTTTCAGTCCCTCGCGTATCTTGCGGTCCGTCGCCGTGTCCACCGCGCTGGTGGAGTCGTCGAGGATCATCACTTGCGGCTTTTTTAACAGAGCGCGCGCAATACAGAGCCTCTGTTTTTGTCCGCCGCTGACGTTGACGCCGCCTTGCCCCAAGTCGGTCTCGAATCCGTCCGGGCGCGCTATCACGAAGTCGTATGCGTCGGCTATCTTGCACGCTTCGGCGATCTCCTCGTCGGTGGCGTCTTCATTGCCCCAAAGGAGGTTTTCTTTGATGGTGCCGGAAAAGAGGACGTTCTTTTGCAGGACCATCGCCACGCTGTCGCGTAGCGGCACCAGTCCGTAGTCTTTTACGTTCTTCCCGCCGACAAGGACCTCCCCTTCGGTCACGTCGTACAGTCGAGGAATGAGCTGGACCAACGTGGACTTTGCCGAGCCCGTGCCCCCGATGATCCCGAGCGTCTCCCCGCTCTCGAGCGTGAAATCGATCCCTTCCAGAGCGGCGTTTTCCGAATTGCGGTAGCAGAACTTCACGTTTCGGAACTCTATTTTTCCATTTTCGGGGCGTTCTTGAATGGCGTCCGGGGCGTCGGTTATGTCCGGCTTTTCGTCCAGCACCTCCACAATACGCTGCGCCGAGGCGCGGCTCAGCATGATATTGACGAGCATCACGGCGAGCATCATAAAGGACAGCAGGATCTGCATAATGTAGGTCAAAAAGCTGGTCAGTTGTCCCACGGTCATCTCGCCTTGGACGATGAATCCGCCGCCGAGATACAATACGAGAATGATGCACGCATAGATCATCGTCATCATGAGCGGCATAGCAAGGACCATTACTTTTTCCGCTTTGATCTGCGCCGCGCGGAGCTCTTCGCTCGACTTGCGGAACTTCTCGCTCTCGTGATCTTCACGAACAAAGGTCTTGACGACGCGGATCCCTGCGAGGTCCTCCTGCACGTCGGCATTGATGAGGTCGAACTTCTTCAGCAGTCTGACAAAACGCGGATGGACGCTGGTGAGCAGGAAAAAGGCGCCAACGGCGAGCACGGGAATCGCCCCGATGAAGATGAGAGACAACTTCCAGTTGATGCCGAGCGCAAAGCTCGTCGCGCACACCAACATAAGAGGAGAGCGGACCGCGCCGCGTATGATCATCATATACGCCGTCTGCACGTTGGTGACGTCGGTGGTCAGCCTCGTGATAAGAGACGGCGTCGAAAACTTGTCCACGTTGGAGAAAGAAAAGTCCTGGACCGATTGGAAGAGGGCGTTACGCAAATTCTTGGCAAAACCCACGCTTGCCACCGCACCCGTCCTGCCGGCGAGCGCTCCGCACGCCAGACTCGCCAGAGCCAACGCGAGCATGATCGCGCCCATCTCGATGACGTACGTGATCCCGCCGTCCCCCTGTATACCGACGTCGATCAACCTACTGATGACGAAAGGTATACTGACTTCGATCCCCACCTCAAACAAAATAAAGATCGGCGTCAATAGGCTCGGGAGCTTATATTCGCCGATGTGTCTTGCCAGTTTTTTGATCATACCTATTTTTCCTCAAAACAATATATAATAATAACTATACTAATTGATACCAAAAAAAAACTGAAAAGTCAAACCAAACAAGCACTCTTTTGCCCTTTCTGACCGATTTTTGACCGCGCTCTATTTCGTCGCGGAAGAAAAGCACGACTTGAGTCGGGACAGATACGCGCTTATCTTTTCTTCTTCCCGTTCCGTCGGGTCTTCCGGCGCGTCCTTCAGGTATGTGATCGCGTCAAAAAGGCTCTGCCTGTCTCCGCCCCAAGAGACGAGTCCTCGCGCCCGTAAAGCAACGTAGAGATCGCAAAAAGCGTCTATCGACAGGTCTTTTTGCGAAAAGGCATAGCGCACCAAAGCCAAAAGCGCCTCGTCCGTGTCCGGGAGCAAAAAGGCGATCCCGACAAGGTCGGCGTACTCAAAGCGTCGCAACCCGACCAAGAGTTCGTCTACCGGTCCCCCGACTTCTTGCGCAAAACCTTCGCCGAAGATCAGATCGGCTATGTACAGTCGAGAAAAACTTACTTCGGTCGTGATATCGAGCGCGGCGCGGGCGATCTTGCGCATGGTCTTGAAAGAGACCTCTTTTATGATATCCCGAGCGACGATAAGATCGTGCACCCCTTTGCAGACGTCCTGCCATTCTTTTTGCGACAGGGCGCCCACGTTCTTTGCCATCGTATTCAGCTGCTTGGCGGACTCTTGCCATTGCTCCCGCGTCAAGGTCACGTCCGGCTTTTTCAGCTCCTTTTCCAGCCACCCCTTCTTCTGCAACAAAGCGATCGTGTCGGTGATCTTGGGCGCAAGTCCGGCATACCGCGTCGGCGCGGAAAGAGACTTCTTCGACGTCCGAGGGTACTGCCAGGCGACGCCTATTTGCGCTACTTTGTCCGGGGCGATCGCCGCGTACCCCTCTATCAGACGATAAGACTGCGTCGAAAAGACCTCCTTGTCAAAGTCCTCTTCATCTATCGTCGTCAATACGCTCGCAAAGTCGCAAACAAAATCGAGGTCGTCTTTTTCGATCCCGGCGTCGGAAACTGCCGTAGAGACGGAAAGAATAGCGTTGTCCGCGATAAAGCAATAAAAAAGGGTCTGCAACAGCAACAGTACCCAAACAAGGACCAACGTGGCGCAAAGCGCCCTCCGGGTCCTGTCTCTTTCACCGAGCCACCGTCTCTCCGTCACGTCTCCTCCCCCAAAAAAATGCGTGCAGGCGACATATAGGTCGCCTGCACTTTTCTGTCTACCGTACTCTTTGATCGATCTTATTTCACCAACGTGAACTGCATATCATCAAGAGTAATCGTATCGTCTCCGATCGTCCCCGTCAATACCTGTGAATCATCCTCTATGATCAAGAAGACCTTTCCTATCTCCACGTCCTCAAATTCTATCGCGTAAGGCACAATCGTTATGACGTCTCCCTCGATCGTATACCTGCCGTATTCCGTCACCACAGAGAGACCACCGATAACCGCTTGCGGAGATACGTAAGACGACAGTTCGAGCAGACCTTCCTTCTCTGCCAGAATTATGATGTATTGTTTCCCATCATCCTCATAGCGGGAAGTCTCCGTGCCTTTTTGCACCGCGTCCTCGTCGATCGTCCAATAAGCATTGTATCCAAGACTTGAAACAATGCTTTCATACTCGTACCGGACTTCGCAGCCTACTTGTATGGAGTACCCTTTGTAGTTGACGCGGATCGTGGACCACCCCGTCCTTTCCGTGGAAAAAGCGCTCAGATCCAATTCATAGTCTTCATAGAGGCGACTCCCCTTAAAGAACACCTCGAGAGAATCCTCCGAGAAAGAATCCCCGAGTTGGACCTGCGTTCCTATCCGCGCTTCAAGTGGGCACTCGACATAGTAAGTGCAAGAGTACTCCGCACCGTCATAGGTGATGGCAAAGGTATGTTCGCCCACTTCCGAAAAGTCCGGCGGCGTCACGACCGTGTAGTCGGTGATCTTCTCACCTTTAATATACACATTATAATCGTCCGGATCTTCGCCCTGATACACGGAATTGCTGTTATCTCTGCCAAAACCTACTCTCATCGGGTTCACACAATCATAGTAACACACCGCGGTTTCTCCGGTGCTCGTCAAAGTGACGACTAACCTATGACTGCCGATTTCCGACGAGGTGAATCCCTCTACGGTGTACTCGCTCTCCTCGAAGACTCTTCTGCCATAGCTTACTTCGAGGTCGAGATCGGACAGGCTGTCCCCGGGATAGATTCGCCTATTCAATGCGTATACGTGCAACGCTTCCCGTTCGACATCATACCAGAACGTCTTTTCTTTTCCTGCATAAGAGACGGTTGCTTCCTTCCGGTAGCCCTCGGTGGAGGAATCAAACCCGCTTATGACATATTGGTCGGCAGGAATTCTCTTGCTCACACTGTGTCCATCTGCGTTATAGTAGGCGGTGACAACCAAATCCAATTTAGAAGCGTCTTCCCCTACATATATAACATCTGCTTTAACATAAGCACCAATGTATTCCAATTCCGCTTTTTCAGGATCGATGACGAAATAGCGGTAGGTCCGGACCTTGTTGCCGTATCGAATCGTTAAAATTTTGTAGCCCTCGGTGGAGGAGTCGAACCCTTCTACCGTGTACTCGTCGGGAGAGAGGTCCTTCCGCGACCCGTCGTCAAACCGGACGCTGACCGAATGGATCAAGTCGCCAAGATCATCCCCGGTCAATACAGTATAATTCCAATTCCCGGTTATACTTTCCACTTGCAGATTGTCGGGGTCGTAAACATAATACCTACAATAATCGGTCTCCCAACCATAGATCGTCAAAATTCTGTACTTCAACCAGTGAACGCCGACGGTGGACGTATCAATGGTCCCGAGGATCTCTATATTATCGCTGCCTCTGAAGTAGCCGTTGTGGTCCACTTTGGAATATAGCCCGGTCTCTTTGTCGTACACAACATTCCGACCATATCCGTCAATGGAACGCAAGAACGTCGATTCCTCGACTTTTTCATTCAGAGCAAACCGAAGGTCCCCATAATAGAAAGTAGATCCGAGGACCAAGTCTTCAGTGCCTTTTTTGGCGATAAGATATTTGGTCTTGATTCCCTCTCCATAGAGTTTGAGCACCCGAACGCCGTTCTTTTCTTCAAAAGCGAACTGATAGGTAAGATGGCTACTATCGATTCCGTTTCCGTCCTTATTTTTCCAAAGCAAGCCGATCTGCCCCAACGCTAAGTCTACGTCCTCTTTGGTCGCGTCGTCCGCGAGGACAACGATGATGTCTTTATAACCGTTTCGATTGACCAGCGTATAGTCATAGCTCGGCACATCAACAGGCGTAAACTTTCTTATGATGGCGTATATGCCTTCCGCGATGGCGACGTAACCCTCGGAGTCGTCTTCGTCGAGGTCCGTCGTCATAGCGACAAGAGCGTCCGCGTCGGCAAGAAGGTCGCCGTCATAGCTCATCTGATATCCTTTCAGGATTACCAAAGCGAGCTTAACGATGTTTTGTTTGGCTTCGGCGGAGAGTTTTTGATACTCGGGCTTGACGAAGTCGATCACGGACGCCACGAAGCAACCGAACTTTTCTTCCGCTTCGTCTTCGTCCGCCTTGTTCCAGTCGTCGAAGTTGCCGTATATCTCCAGCACAGTGTTGCCATCTACGGTAGCGAGCAGATTGCTCACGAGTCTGACTACCTCGGGGTGTTTCAACACGTCGCCGATGGCTTGCAGTAGTTCGGCATTCTCATTGACTTCTATGTTGAAGCCAAAGAGTCCGATCATATTATAGTAGAGTTTGTTGAGGGCGAGCCCCACGCTCTCCGCGTCGTCCGCCGCGTCGAACATCGAGTTGAGCAAATTGCCGACCGTGTTGACCGCAGTGATGAGGTCCTTTACGGATACTTTGCTGTCTTGCGCCATAATCCCTGCCGGACCGTTTTCAAAGATGACCGGGAGGGCTTTTATGACCGTCTTCCCCAAAGACGCCAGCTCTTTCGCGCTGTAAGAAGAGAGTTTGTCGAGCATATTGAGTACCAGCTCGACGACCTTTACCGTCTCATCGTTTTTAACAAAGGCGTCCAGCATATAATACTCGGCTCCTTTTTCAAAATCAGCCGTGAGGGACGCAGCGTCGGGCGGCAACATCAACTCCCCTACTACTTTTATGGTCGCGGCAATACAAGCGCTCGCGTCAATTTCGCTGAACTTGTTGACGGCGGCGAGCACTATCCGGACGTTCTGTTCGGTCATGTATTTTTCCAACGTCCCCATGACGTCTCTATCCGTATTAATGTCTTCAAAGAGATCGGTCAAAAAGGCGTCGTACGCGCCAATCACGGTCTGTCCGTACATTTCGACAGTGTCGATATCGACGCCGGCTGCCTCAAGGGTCGGCTTGACATACCAAGTCAGGATCTCTTGAAAGACCTCGTTGTCCTTAAACACGACCTCGTCAAAGTCAAAAGGCGCCATGATCTTGTTGGCGACTTGCAGAGCGATCTCCTCCAAGCGGTCCATCGGGATCGTCGTCGGGACGGGTTGCACATACTTGCCGGTCGTGGGTTTGTCGTCATCACCGGGCTTCACTTCGCCACCGCCGGGGGTATCGTCACCGGGTTTGTCGTCATCTCCGGGCTTTACTTCGCCACCGCCGGGGGTATCATCACCGGGCTTGTCGTCATCGCCGGGCTTCACTTCACCACCGCCGGGGGTATCGTCGCCGGGAGTGACTTCGCCACCGGATGTATTGTCTCCGAAAGTGACGTCTGTCTGAGAATTGTCGCCGTCTTTGACATATTTGCTCGGCGTATCGGTCGTAAGACCGCAAGCCACCAAACTGAACATCAGGACAAGGACGACCAAAACCACAGAAACAGAAATGAGCGTCTTTTTCATAGTGTTCTCCTTATAAGTTTCATTTTGCAATCATTTTACATCACTTTGTGATGTGAGTCAAGAGGAATGAAAGACATAATGATATGATTGAGTCAATGGATACGGCATGGTTAGTGGGAAAAAACATAAAGGACGCACGCAAGGCGAAAGGGCTCACGCAAAAAGAAATTGCCTCGATACTTTTGATGATCCAGCAGCAATACTCTCGCTTCGAAAACGGCGTCTTTTAATTGAACTACGACCAGATTCTGAAGATCTGCAAACTCCTCGATATCACTCCGAACGAGATGTTCTCTATCCCGAAGACAAATTCCCCAAACTCTCCTTCTCTTCTCGAATAAAATCTTCCACCGTCATGGTGCAATTTGCCATGTGGGCAAACTGCAAATTTGCCACCGGCAAATCTGATGAGGGAAGATCGAACCTAAAACCCGTATTACTCTATACGCGTGGATAAAATTCGATACGGTATCGCAAAGTGCGAATGCGAGGGACGAAAAACCCAAAATGTTGTATCGGCATATACGCATAGACAAAAAACGAACAATGAATTGGAAAATACGAGTAGTGGAGTCGAAACATCTCCGGGATCCTTCCACTCGCTACGCTCGGTCAGGATGACGGCAATCGTCATTATAAAAAGTACGGCAATCGTCATTATAAAAAGTAAGGACTACCCAACCCGGATAGTCCTTTATTTTGTTTCGTTCCGACGCGTAAATACGCCCACAATACCACGCCCTTTGTAAAGCACGTCAGCCGATACTATTACCAAACTTGTACAGTGGTGACCAACAGGCGGCGCGGGAGGCGGGATGGATTTTTTGCGTAGGCAAGGCGTAGCTGTACTATCGTACAGTAGACGCAGACTACGGAAAAGCGTCGGAACTTGTATTCTATCCGCATAAAATAATAAGGACTACCCAACCCGGCTAGTCCTTAATTTTGTTTCGTTCCGACGCGGAAAGACGCCCACAATACCACGCCCCTTGTAAAGCGCGTCAGCCGATACTACTACCAATCTCGTACAGTGGTGAACAACAGGCGGCGTGGGAGGCGGGATGGATTTTTTTCGTCGTCGGAAGACCGCGTACTGACGTACGCAACTGAACGACGATGGAAAAGCGTCGGAACTTTTATTCTATCCGCATAAAATAATAAGGACTACCCAACCCGGATAGTCCTTTATTTTGTTTCGTTCCGACGCGGAAATGCGCCCACAATACC
>JAFVAC010000040.1 GCA_017476265.1 Clostridia bacterium | reverse complement strand
GGACCGCGCGCAGGAGATCATCGGCGCGGTGGATCTGGAGATGTATACGGAGACGAGAGAGACCCTCCTTTCTTGCGCGAGATTCGTGGCGGCGGAGTGCGCCGACCGCTATTCCGATATGCGCAAAGTGGAGAATGTGGAGAGCGTCGAAAAAATTCTGCCTTACGCGTCTTTTGAAAAACCTTTCAAAAAGCTCGTCTCGATAAAACAGGACGGAAAAGAAGTCGTCGGAAAACTGCTTGACAGTGGGATCTCCGTCGAAAAAGACGGGACGTACACGGTGGAATACGCCTACTTTTCCGAAAGGAAAGAGCAGAACGAAGAGTTGGACCTGCCGAAAAACTTCGGCGTGGACACCCTTGCCGTCGGCGTAGCCGCGGAGTACTTTTTCCGCAACGGTTTTTCCGACGAGGCGATCCTCTATAAAGGTCGGTACGACAATGCGGTCAGAAACGACTTGCGGACCCTCCGGGCGGGGCGGTTGCCGAACAGGAGGTTCGTATGAATCCGACTTTACGGAGCGACGGGAGCCTCGGCGTCAAAAGGACGGAGTACGCGATCAAATCTTTTCGCGGGTTCGACGCGCTCAGCCCGGAGAGAGCGCTCCCTCTGTCCGTCTGCACTTACGGATATAACGTGACCGTAGGGGACGGCAGAGTGGTGGGCGGCGTGGGGATCTCCGACGCTAAGATCGACGGAAACCTTTTGCCCAATGCGATCACCGTCGGCAGTCGAATGGTCAAAGCGGCGGTCTTTGTCAAAGACGACCGCAAAATCCTCGTCGCTCTTATGCAAAACAGAAGACTCTACTATGCCGACTTCTCCGACGAAGCGTTCACCTACGCCGGGGTGGAGTTCGGCGACCGAAGGGTGACGTTCTTGCCGTATCATTACGACAATAAGGACTGCCTCTTGATCGTCGGCGCGGACGGGCAGATGTTGGTGTACGACGGCGAGACGTTCGAGTCCGTCCCCGACGCCCCGAGACTGAATACCGCTTGCGTCTATAACGAACGTGTATACGGCATCGTCACCGACGGGGTCAACCGCCTCTATTTTTCCGACGATCTCGACCCGACCAACTGGCACGTCTCGTTGACGGAGGGGGGATACGTGGACTTTGTGGACGCAGGGGGCAAGGTGACCGGGGTCATACCTTTCGGCGGTAGCCTGTACGTCTTCCGCGAGTATGCCGTCCATCGGCTCAGCGCATACATCGATCAGTCCGACTATGTGATGACCAAAGTTTATTCCGGGCACGACAGGATCTATTTCGATACGGCGCAAGTCGTGTTTGACCAACTGATCTTTTTGACCGACAGCGGATTTTTGAGCGTGCATAGCGGCGGAATAAAAAGACTCTTCGAGGGCGTTAATCCTTTGATCGAGGGAAGAGAAAACGCAATAAGCGGTAGCTATGGTTACAAATATATGCTGTCTTTCGGTATGGTCAAGGATAACTACGTCGTCGGCGACGAAAACTACGGCGACCCGAAAAACAACGCCGTCTTTATATACGACTTCGCTACCGGCAAGGAGACCATATTGCGCGGAGCGGACGTGGGGCAGTTTTTGCCGGTTGCGCTGGAAGACGGGTACAAACTTTTAGTACTCTTCGGCAGTATCTATCGCGGTTTTCACGTCGGGGAGATCGACCAAAGCGGCAGGATATTCGGCACTCCGATCAAAAAGTTATGGCGGAGTCCTTATACCGATCTGAACGTAGCGGACAGCGACAAAGTCATTCGCAAGGCGTATGTGACGGTGACCAAGCCGATCTATCTGAAAGTCAAAGGGGACCGACAGATCACGTTCGGACTGGGCGGGACGCCCTATTCTCAGATCGTCCCGGTCCGCAGAAAAGGGCACAAGATCGGTCTGGAAGTCTCGACCGAACAGGACTCCTTCGTTCTGACCGACGTGACGCTCGAAGTGGATTTTGTGAGAAGAAGCGTCGGCGCTTTGATCAAATGACATCTTTTGGGAGGCAAAATGAATATAGAATTGGAAGATAAACTCAACGAGATCTTGTTGAGGATCAAAAAGATCAATGACAAGATCGACGAAATTTTGCATACGCTTGGGGGTGTACAATGAGAGTAGATCCGATCAAGACCCTTTCCGAAGCGTTGAGAAAGAGCGTGGCGGGAGACGGTTCGTACTCGGTCGGCGGGGAGGCGTCTTTGCCCTCCGCCGGGAGCGGAGGGAAGACGAGTGGCGAAAAGTCGTCCGCGACGGTGACTGTGCCCACGGGTCCTTTTACCTTTGACTACAGCAAGTTGGAGCAGTTGCGCAAGGCGTACAATGCGGGCGATGACGCGGCTCTTGCGGAGCTCCTACCCGACGGGACGACGTACGTCTATAGGCGGGAGATCAGCGACCGAGAGCTGCAAAAAGCGGCGCAGGAGTATGTGGACGAGAAGTATTCTTACGACATAGAAAAACAGAACATCTCCGCCGATAAGTCCGTCTCCGCCTTGTTGGATTCGCTGTCCACCGCTCAGGACAAAGCGGCAAAGGCGGAAAATAAGGCTTCGGCGGACTTTGTTGTCGGGACCGAGTCGGTCAAGGACTCAACACTCAAAAAGGGCATGCTCCACAGTTCCGTCTACGACGGACTTATGTCCGCCCTCGCCGATACCCTTTCCGCCGAAACGTCCCGGATAGAATCCGAACTTGCCGCCGCGACCGAAAGCGTCAACACGCAGATCGGCTTCGTCGAGCAGGAGAGAGCGAGAGCCCTGCGTATGTACGACTTCAAAAAGGCGGAGGCGTATGAAAAAAAGTTGCAGTCCTTACGCAACGAGGAGTACGCCCAAAGACGCGCCGTCGTCGCCTACAACAAGGAGATCGCCGAGTGGAAAAAGGACCTGAACACCGTCCGCCGCGACTATGCCAGACGCATCTTGATCGACGCCGCAAAAACAGGGACGTATGTACATTGATTTTTTTCGGAGGATTATTCCATGTGGGAACAAATTTTTGAGACGGCTGCCCAGTCCGGTATCTGGGCGGTGCTGTTCGTGGTTCTTTTCTTCATCCAGATCCGCGACAGCAAAACCCGCGAGGACAAGTACCAAAGTACGATAGACGCCCTCGCCGAAAAGTTAAAGATGATCGCCGAAGTCAAGTCCGTGGTGGACGATATCAAGTCGAAGCTTTCCGACTTGACCGCACCCGATACGACTTCCGACCGAAAAAACGCCGAGCCCTGACCCGGCAAACGTCCTCGCTTTCGAGGGCGTTATTTTTTTATTGTCACATTTTGGCGATTTCTCGTATCTATATTATAGGATGTTTTAGCTTTGTTCAAAAATTGTGTTTTTTTAGAGAAAACATTAAAACAATGTCATTTTTAAATGCTTCTTGTATTGATTTTTGGCAAATATTGTGTTATTATTTTCTCGGAGAACCACTCTGGATGAAAAAGAAAACTTTCAATATACTCTTAAAAAAATCGCAAAGGAGTACTAAAGCGGTGGCAGAATTGTACGATTACTTTTCTGCGAGAATCATACTTTTTCTGACGCCAAGGTTTGGTCGATTAATTGCCGAGGATGCGACGCAAGAGTTTTTTTTGAACTTACCCTCTATTGCCGCGTCACAAATATGGATAGAGTATACATAGTGGAGTCGATATGAGGCTTTATTGTAGTGATAGTTGTAAGCCGTAATAAAGCGAATGATATTCTGCATTATAAGGAGAGTAGTATTATGAAAAGGAAAAACAGCAAAAAGTTCGTTTTGGACGTGTGTTTGATCGCGTTGGTATGCGTCGTACTTTTCTCATTGGTGGCTTGCGGGCAGAAAGAAGAGAAAAAGACGTTCGTCCCGACAAGCGGACAAAATATGTCCGTGGAGACGTTTGGTGCCCCCATTCTGACCTGCGACGACCTTTCTTGGTTCGCCAAAGGGGAGGATTCGGAGCCGCTGTTGAGCTTATCCGATAGGATGAAGATATACGATTTTTACCATATGAGCGACGTCAGTGCCTTGCAAGAAGGGGACGTATTCCGTGATATGTACGCGGGACAGGAAAAAGCGGAGTGGGGGACGCTCTTGTCGGAAGACGCAGCCGCGCTCGCCCGCCCTTATGTGGGAAAAGCGTTTTTGAGCGATTACGCCGACAAATCGGCTCGGAGCGGTCTGAATTTTGTGTACAAATCGGTGACAAGCGACAGCGAGGAGTGGGGGAGAACGTTCGAACGAGTGACCTTTTTTGACGGAAGGAAGTCGAAAGAGTTGTCTGACGGCGAGGTCGTCGTAAGCCGGTACGCTTATTATACCTTGTACGTGTTAAAGAACGGGTTGAATTTGGATAAGGAGACTGCTATCCGCGTGATACGCGATGAAGACGTCTTCGCAAAATATATCTTGTTGAGAAACTGCGGAGCCTTCCTGTACGGTTTTCCCGATGGATTGGCGTTCGAGTATTACGGACTGGACAAACAGATCAAAAAAGAGCCCATACAGATCGAGTTTTTCCGCGACGTCTCCCCGGACTCGAATTCAGACGGGCAGACCTATCGCGCATATACGACAAAAACGATCGTAGGCGTCTATGACGAAGACTTGAGCGGACTGGCTTCCCATATCACCGATCTCAACAATATGTGCGGGTACGATTATGACGCGGTCCATACGCCCGGCTTTTATTCTCGCTATTTGACTGAGACCCGTGCCCGCCTGAACGCCGAAAGTCCCGCACTGAGCGATAGCGATCTCCTTTTTTGGTTGGTGAACGGTAGCGCCGAGGAGCGCGGTTTTGCCCCCTTCGACTACGCGAATGACGACCTTATCACCGCCGAACGGAAAGGGGAAGGCGCTTTGGCAAAGACCGCTTTCGTCTTCGGGAAATAGTCGCTTGTGGACGTCCCGCCCGAAAACGCGGCGCCCGACAGAATCAATAAGAAGCGCACATGAAAAAGATATTCAAAGTACTTTGCTTTTTAATGGTGGCGGCGGTCCTATGTCTGTCGCTTGCCGCGTGCGGAGAGGGGACGTATCGGCAAGAGTTTTGAGGCGTGTACGCAAAAGACGGCGGCATTCGTTCTGCACAGCGACGGAGAAACATATCCCTTACGTCATGGATCATCAACCGTAAGATTGTTTCGACGAGGAGGAAGACGGACGTCGGGAGAAATATTTTTGGGACTGTATTTATCGGTCCCTTTTTTCTCTAAGAACGATAAGAGGGAGCGGGTCGATTCGATTGACTTTCAAGCGGCATCGGCGTATACTGTACCGTATGTCAGACACGGTATTTTTGCGCGAGGTCGCCTCCACCAACGACTATCTGAAAGGGCAGATTGGACTCCGTCCCTTTGACAGTGTGGCGGCGCTCCGACAGACCGGGGGCAAGGGTAGCAAAGGCAGGTCTTTTTGTTCTCCCTACGGCGGACTGTACCTGAGCGTGTATCTTGAGCCCGACAAAGACCTCTTGCCGCTTGTCACGCCGATGGCGGCGGTGGCGGTCCGTAGGGCTGTCCGATCCGTCCTTTCGGTCGATCTCGGTATCAAGTGGGTCAACGACCTCGTCAAGCCGACTTTGGGTGGCTATAAAAAGGTCTGCGGGATCCTGACAGAGGGAATTACGGACGACAAGTGCCGCGTGATCGTCGGCATGGGCATTAACGTGTTCCGATCCGTTGACGGCTACGGCGGATACGACGAGATCGTCGGTTGGCTCCGCGACGGAGCGGTGGACGAATCGGTCCTACGGACTCTCTCAAAAGTGATCCTGACCGAGATATCCCGGTGTATGGACGGCGCGGACTTTATGACGGAATACGCTCAAGAAAGCGTCTTGGTCGGCAAGGTCGTGCGGTACGTCGGCGGGGACCTCGACGGAGACTATTACGTGAAAGAAATCGACGCTCGCGGACGTATGGTCCTCGAAGTCAACAATAACGCCGTCGTGATCGACGACGGAGAGGTTGTTTTATGGCAAAAGTAGCTACAGCGGAAAAAAGATCGAACAGGACGCTCTTGACGCGTCGAATTGCCTATACGGCGGTCCTTACGGCGATCATTGCGGTGACCAGCCAGATCGCCTTCCATTTGCCCAGCGGGATCCCGGTCACTTTGCAGACCTTTTCGGTCGCGCTTTCCGGGTACTTCGGCGGTATCTGGGGGGTGGCGGCGGTCTTTATTTACTTGTTGCTTGGGCTGGTCGGCGTGCCCGTCTTCGCCTATTTCAAGGGCGGTTTTTCCGCGATTGTCGGCGTGACGGGAGGGTATCTGGTCGGATTTATTCCGATGGCGATCATATCCGCCATACCCGTCCGCGTCAAAAATAACGCGCTCAGGCACACGCTCAAACTCTTTCTCGGACTCGTCGGACTGGCGTTTTGTCATCTGTTCGGCGCGTTGTGGTTCGGCTACACGTCAGGCAGCGGCGTCGAGAGAGCCTTCGCCGTGGCGAGCCTGCCGTACCTTGTTAAAGACGTCGCGTCCGTCTTCGGCGGGTACGTCCTCAGCGAGATCTTAAAAAAGCGCCTTAAAGCTTCGCTATAAGATTGCGCAAGGCGCGCCGCGTTTTTTTCCGCGCCTTTGTCAAAAAGCTTGTTTTCATTTTTCTCCTTGCGAGCCCGCTTTTCTATACGAAAGCGAGCTCTTTTGCTAATTTTTTGTTGGTGTCGTAGTAGCTTTCCAAAGTCCCGATGTCCGACCAATAGGCGTCGTCTTCTATCGCGTACGCCGTGCCGACCAAAGCGGGAAGGAGGTCCTTTCCGAAGTCGAACGGACCCTCCGGGATCATGTCGAGGACCCTTCGGTCGCAGACGTAGACGCCGGTGTTAATGAGTGCGTCTTTTCTTCCTTCCGGCTTTTCCACGAAGGCTTTTATCACGCCGGAAGAGTCCTTTTCCAGGACGCCCAGTCCGGTCGCGTCGAGGACCTTTCTGCACACCAACGTGAAAAGACTCCCCCTGTTTTTGTGGAATCGCACCGCACGAGATAGGTCGATCTCGGTATAGCAGTCCGCCGACACGACGACAAAGTCCTTTTCCGTCAAGTACTCGGCGCAGTTTTTGACCCCGCCCGCCGTGCCGAGAGGGGAGTCTTCGACAAAGTACGTTATCTTCATTCCGAATTTTTGTCCGTCGCCGAAGTAGTCCCGTATTTTTTCCGGCTTGTAGCCGAGGGTGACGGCGACGTCGAAAAACCCGTGCTTTTTCAGCCACAAAAGGACGTACTCCATCACCGGTTTGTCGATGAGTTTTACCATCGGTTTCGGTTCTTCTTTGGTCAAAGGCATCAAACGGGAGCCTCTGCCGCCCGCCATTATCACTGCTTGCATATCGTTTCCTCCGTATCGGTAGCGTGTAAAAAATCGCCCGAAATATACGTCGATCCGCCCACCCGCCAGCCCAAAACAGCGATAACTCGCGCAATTTCCGCGTGGAAAGGACGTAAGCGCTTGTAAATCGCACTATATTCGTGTATAATCTTGTTTGAGAATATAGAGAAATTACGAAATTTTATTAAAGAGGTGAATTTTGGCTAAAAAGATAAGAATCGGATTTTTGGGAGGCGTGGGAGAGATCGGCAAAAACATGACCTTTATCGAGTACGGCGAGGACTGCATCGTGGTGGACGCCGGACTGTCCTTTCCCATCCCCGAAGAGACCCCGGGCATCGACTATGTGATACCCGACTATACCTACTTGAAGACCAACGCAAGCCACGTGCGCGGCGTGTTCGTCACCCACGGTCACGAGGACCACATCGGGGCGATACCGTTCTTTTTGAAGGACATCAACGTCCCCGTCTACGGCAGTCCGCTATCTCTTGGGCTCTTGGAGTCCAAACTTGCCGAAGAGAAGATAAAAGACGCCCGTCTTATTCCCGTCGAGGACCGCGAGGTGGTGCAAGCGGGGAGATTGAGCGTGGAGTTCGTCCGGGTCACGCACAGCATCGCCGGGGCGTACGCCCTGTCCATCACCACGCCGAAAGGGGTGGTCTTTATGACCGGCGACTTCAAGATCGACCACACCCCCATCGACGGGCGCAGGACCGACCTTGCACGCATCTCGGAGATCGGCTCCAAAGGGGTGCTTCTGTTGATGATGGACAGCACCAACGTCGAAAGAAACGGCTACTCTATGAGCGAAAAAAACGTCAGCAAGGCTCTGGAACAACAATTCGAGCAGAACAAGGACAAGCGCATCATCGTGGCGACGTTCGCCAGCAACGTGCATCGGGTCCAGCAGATCATGGACTGCGCGGTCAAGCACGGCAGACGCGTGGCTTTTTCGGGCAGGAGTATGATCAAGATCGCCGAGATCGGCAGGGGGCTGGGCGAACTCAAGTACAAGGACGAGGACGTCGTGGACATAGAAAAGATCGGCAAGATCCCGTACGATCGTGTCTGTATCATCTCCACCGGGACCCAGGGGGAGCCGATGAGCGCCCTGACCAGGATGAGCAACGACGATTTCAAAAAGGTCACCATCTCCGACATCGACACCGTGATCCTGTCCTCTTCGCCCATCCCCGGCAACGAGCGCTTGATCTATAACGTCATCAACAAACTCTGTCAGCGCGGCGCCAACGTGGTCTATCAACAGTTGAGCGAGATCCACGCGTCGGGACACGCCTGCAAGGAAGAGTTAAAACTCATGTTCTCCTTGCTTCGTCCGACGTACTTTATGCCCGTCCACGGAGAGTATCGGCACCAGAAGATGCACCGCGACCTCGCCGTCGAGATGGGAGTGCCGAAAGAGAATATTCTCATCCCCGCCATCGGCAACGTGATCGAAGTCGATAAGTCCGGCTTGAAGCGGGGCAGCAATATCCCCGCAGGGTCCAGTATGCTGGACGGAAGCGTCATGGCGGAGAACTCCGAACTGTTGTTGCGCGACAGAAAACTCCTCGGTGTGGACGGCTTTATCATCGCCATCGTCAGCACCGAACGGGACGAGGACGGCGCACCCATC
>JAFVAC010000039.1 GCA_017476265.1 Clostridia bacterium | reverse complement strand
TTGACCTTACGATAAAACGATTCGCCGCGGACCGCAATGGTCCGCGGCGCCCTTTTTCGCGGGCGTATCGTCCGCAAGACCTTTATTCCGGACTATGAAAGATAGAAGAAAAAGATTCGTCACACTGCCCGTTGAGCACGTCGAAGTCAATCACAAACACGTCGGTTTGCGGTTGTTTTTCTTTATCTTTTTCGTGGCGGTCGCCATCGTCGGTATCGCTCTCGGCGTCTATTTTCTGACCCGTTCGGAGAGCGGTTGGGAGACGGTCACCGTCCGATCTTCCGCTATGAACAACTGCGGCGGGGACTTTGGCTTTTATTATTATTTCGAGGGGACGTCCACCCAAAACAGAAGCGCCTACCGCGCCGTGCAGGACAAGTATACCGAACTCTGCGTGACCGCGTATAGGGAGTTCTCGCCCTACGAGGACTTTTCCGACGTCAAAAACGTCCGCTACATCAACGCCCACCCCAACGAGGAGATCGTCGTGGACGAGGTGTTGTACAAGGCTTTTGAAAAGTCCGCTTGGTCGAGGTTTTTGTACGGAGCCCCCGTTTGGCAAGCGTACGAGTCCCTTTGCGCTTCCTCCGACGACTGGACGGCGGAACTCTATGACGGCGCGTTGAACGCCGAAGCCGCCGCATATTATGCCGAAGTCCTTTCCTTCGCGTCCGATCCGGATTCCGTCGATTTGGAACTTTTGGGGGACAACAAGCTGATCCTACACGTCAGTCCGACCTATCTTGCCTACGCGCAGGAAAACGGCGTCGAGTCCTTTGTGGACTTTGCCTATTGGAAGAACGCTTTCATCATCGACGCGTTGGTTGAGGGGCTGCGTGCGGCGGGATTCGGCGCGGGGTTTTTGACGTCGTACGACGGCTATACCCGGACTCTGACCGATCAGCACTGTACCTTTCCGCTGTTTGCAAAGATCGACGATTCTTTCGTCCATGAAGGCGTGGCGCAACTCGGGAAGAACTTTTCTTCCGTCGCCCTGCATTCTTTCATCACCCGCGGTATGGACGACGAAATGCACTATCTGTACGCCGACGGGCATTACGCGCACGTCTACGTTGACCCGACGGACGCCGTGAGCAAGTGCGCGACCGATTGCTTTATCGTCTATTCTCCCGAAAAGTCCTGCGCAGACCTCTTGCCCTACGTCTATCCCTTGTGGATCGCCGATTCTTTCGATTCGTCCGCTCTCTCTTCGTATTCGTCCGCCGGGCTCTTCTACGTCTATACCGACGGACCCACCGCCCACTATTCCGACCCCGACCTCGTCGTCACTATGATCGACGACGGACAGTGGACTTTCCGTTCGATATTGGATTGACCTTTTTCGCCACTAAAAAAGCAGCCCTTTTCGGACTGCTTTTTTTCATAAACGAGATCTCTTATTTCTTCAAGTTCATGACGCCGTAGCAGCCGAGCGTAAGAGCGTTGAGGATGGAGAAGATACCGGTGCAGATGGCGCCGGCGCCGAGTTTGACGCTTTCACCTTCGGCTTGTCCGGCGAGGAAGAAAGACTTCGTGCAGAAGGCGAGGATGCCGCACAGGAGTGCGAACAGAGCAAAGCAGAAAGCAATGTAGCCTACGGGCAGTTTCACTTTCAAGATTTTCGTCAAGCACAGGCAGATGGGAGCGAGGAGTCCGAGGATGGCGAAGATCAACGTGAAGACTACGCCGACGGAGGTCCCGTCGCCGAGATTGTCGCTCATGACTTCGAAGACGGTTTCGCTACCGGTCCCAAAGAAGCCGAGATTGGCGACGACGCCGGGCGCAGCCATAAGAGCGAGTGCGAGCACGCCGAAGACGAGACTTACGGCGAGGATGATGTAATCAAGATACTTTTTCATGGATAAATCTCCTTTATAAAAAATTTTCTATACATAATTATACTACGACAAAAGTCAAATGCAATCGAAAAAAGGCGTTTTTTGTGATTCTTTCGGAATCGGTTTGTTCCTTTTTGTCGGAGGAATATTGTTTGACAGGGGGAATATAGTAAGGTATAATATATAGATAAGCGCGAAAAAAGACGCGCGAACGATCGGAGACTCAATATTTATGAATAAGTTTGTTTTAGCCACCGAAAGCACGGCGGACCTGCCTGCGTCCGTAGCGGAAGAGTATGATATCAAGATCATGTATCTCCACTATGTCGTCGGAGGGGAGGAGCACTGCGGAGACAGTTTGACGATGCACGAGTTTTACGAAAGACTCCGCGCAGGGGAGCGCAGTATCACCAGCCAAGGCAATCCGTCCGACTACGACGCATTCTGGCGCCCCTATCTGGAAGAGGGGTGCGATATCCTGCATCTCGAGCTCTCTTCGGCGATCAGCGGGACGTATAAGACCGCTTGCAAGGTAGCGGAAGACCTGAAAAAGGAATTTCCCGAGCGCACGATCTATGTCGTCGATTCTCTCAGCGCCGCCCCGGGACTCGGCTTTTTTATGACCTATATCGCCAAATACCGCGATCAAGGTCACGACGTAAAAGAGTGCTATGAGTATACGGAGAGGATGAAACTGAAATTCAACTACATCTTCACCGTGGACGACTTGCGGACCCTTGTCTCCACCGGGAGAGTGACCGCGACGGAAGCCTTTTTAGGCAGAGTTTTGCAGATAAAGCCCATTTTGTTTATCAACAATTCGGGAGAATTAAAGCCGTTCTGGAAGGTCGTCAGCCGAAAGGTCAGTCTCAAGTTCCTTTGCGACAGAGCCAAGACCAAGTTCGTGCCGGAGACCGACCGTATTGTTATTGGACACGCGGACTGTCCGCAGGACGCCGAAAAAATGAAGGAGTATCTTAAGACCATCGTCGATCCAAAGATCGATATCGACATCTGGGAGGTCGGACCCGTCATCGGGTCGCACGTCGGTCCCGATATGATGTCCATATTCTTCATAGTCGAAGATCGTTTGGTAAAACCGTATTAAACTATGCAAAAAATGAAATTATCCGGCTACCACCGCTTTCTGAAGTGGATAGCCACCACTTTTATATTCAAAAAGGCAAAGACCGTCTACGAAGAAGAACCGCAAGAAGGGGAGGTCGGAGTCTATTGCGTCAATCACGCCGCAGCCGTCGGTCCGAGCCTGATGACTCTCTATTTTGAGCCGCAACATTGTACCTGGATCATCAGCTACGTCCTCGACAAGAAGCAAAAACAGAACTTCATCTTCCACGATTTTATGCACGGAGAGGGTAAAAAGCACAAGGGCTTTTGGCGCGCCCTCGCCAAGGTGACCGGCGTGTTGTTGCGTCCTCTGTTGGACCTTGCGCGCCCCATTCCCGTCTTCCACGACCGCAGAGTCATGGAGACGCTGAAAGAGTCCGTGGAAGAACTCAACGCCGGCAATAATATCGTCATCTTCCCGGAGTGCCCCCAAAAGTATTCCGAATACGTCTTCAATCTCTACGACGGGTTCGCCGATCTCGGCAGGACGTATTACAAGGAGACGGGCAAACGGCTCAAATTCTATCCCGTCTACGTGGAAAACAAGTCGCATACGATCTCGATTGCAAAACCCGTCGAGTACGACCCGAACATCAACCCGAAAGTCGAGCGAAAGCGCATAGCCGAATACGTCCGCGACGGGATCGATCGGTTGGGGAGGAGTTTGCCGGCTCATACGCCCGTTCCGTTCTTGGACGACGATTGGTTCAAGACGTACGGCGATTACGTCGATCACATACAGGATTATTGGGCGAAGTTCGAGTTGAACGACAAGGAATAGTACAATAACGTAGATCGCGCGCCCAAAAGGTGCGCCTTTTGACATAATATCCCTTGAATACGGAGGAAGACGTGACCGCGGCAAGAGAAAAAATATTGGAGAGTAAGGGGTTTCCCGTCCTGTCCGAATACTTCAACGAACTGTTCCGTTCGGCGTATTTTTTGGTTTTTATCGCCGTCGCCACCATCTGCGGATTCGCCTTCGATCAGGAGATCGCTTCGATCTATATCCTACTGGTTTTTTTCGCCGTCAATCTCGTCTTTGTCAAAGACCTCTCCTTTTTCTTTTTGGCGATGGTCTTTATCTCCATCATTCCCATGAAGTACGGCAACAAGCCCTTGGACGGCTTCTTTGTCGTCGCTTATGCCGCTATCTTCATCGTCCCCGCGCTCTTTTTCCGTTTTTGGCTCTATCCGATCAAACCCATCGCGGGGAGGAACTTTTTCCCCTTGTTCGTCTATTCCGTCGTACTGGTGCTCGGCGGGTTGGGCTCAGGGATCTTGCTTAGGCACTACTTTGCCTTTTATCCCATCTATACCGTATTGGGACTCGGCTTTTTACAGCTCGCTCTGTACTTTTTGTTCCAGAATTATTTGACCGAAGATCCTCGTCGGTCCGCGGAGCATTTCGCCAAGATGATGTGCGTCGTCGGTGCCGTTTGCGTCGGACTCATCGCGTACTACGTCCTGTCTCATATCATAGCGACCAAAGAGTTATCTTTGCCCAGCGATCTGAAATGGGGCTGGAAGAACTATATCTCCGACGTGATGATGCTGGCTCTCCCGTTTGCCTTCTACTTCGCCGTGCGGACCAAGTGGACTTTGCCCTTTTTACTGTTCGGGTGCCTGCAATATCTCTTTATTCTCATCACAAGGAGCGCGGGCGGTATCTTGTTCGGGACGATGATGATGCCTTTCTTGGTCGTTTATACCTTGATCCGAACCAAAGGCAAATTCCGCGTCCAAGCCGCCGTCCTCTTCGGACTGGCACTCGTCGCCGTCCTTGTCGTCGGCGTGTGGAAGCGTGCCGAACTGTACGAACTGGTCAAAAGAAAACTCGACTCCGGCGGGACCGGCAGGCTGGACCTGTACGAGATCGCTTGGGCGCGCTTTAAGGAGTTCCCGATCTTCGGCGTAGGCGTAGGGCACGACCATACGCAGTACCCCATTATGGCGGAAAGATTCGGCTTTATTATGACCTACTTCCACTCCACCGTCTTCCAGGCGCTCGGAGCGACCGGACTCGTCGGGCTCGTCGGCTATATGTATATGGCGCTCGCTCGTCTTCGTACCTATATCGCCAAGCGCGACTTTAACGTCTTCCTTCTCATCGGCTTTTTGGGCTATGCCTTCTACTCGATGATCGACGTCGGGACCGCCATTCCGTTGCACTTTGTGGGAATGACCACCTTTATGCTGGTCGTCTGCGAACGGCTTGCCGACATGGAGGAGATGACCGACGTGCGACTGAAAAAAAGTTTTTACCGCACCGAGCGCGAAGTCTCTTTGGACGAGACCGCCGCGCGCCTTTCCGCGCGAGTATAACGCGTTCCGCTTTTCTCACCAAACAGACGATTTCAAAAAAACGGCACTCTTCCGTGCCAAACAAACGCTTTTTTATCACTCCGCCGCTTTTGCAAAGTCCTCGAGTATCTTTTCGTACTCCGCCGCTACGTCGTCCACGATCTTTTCCCACGGGGTGTAGAGATCGCGGAAGCAGTTTTCGGAGACGACTTTGAGATTGTCCCGATTTTGCGCGACCGAAAGTATCTTGTCGGCAAAACTCTCCGGCGTGTTTTCGCACAGATATCCGTTGACGTTGTCGGTGATGCCTTCGGCGGGAGCGGAGCCTCTGACAACCATCGCCGGCTTGCCGAAGGCGAATCCCTCCCGTATGACCAGGCTGGAGGTGTCGAAAGTGGAGGCGAGGGGGACGATGTCGCACGCGGCGTAGTATGCCGCCAGTTCGTGCCGATCGTTTGTTTTATCGATGAAGAATACGCGATCGGTCAGATCGAGTTTTTTGACCAGTTCTTTTAAGGCGTGTTTGTAGTCGCCGTCTCCGACAAGGAGCATCTTGACCGAGATCCCTTTGTCGCGCAAAATCGCCACGGCGCTTATGACGGTCTGAAAGTTCTTGATTGAGACGATTCGTCCCGCCGTCATCAAAACAAAGTCCTCTTTTTGCAGACCAAACCGTCTCTTTATCTCCTCTACGCGTTTCGGATCGGCGCAGTCGGGCGTCATGTCGGTCCCGTTCCGCATGACTTTGCAGGGGACTAGTATGCCATATCGGTCCGTCAGTACCTCGCGCACGTTCTTCGAGACCGCCCAGTAGTAGTCCATTTTTTTGACCGAGGAGAGGGTGTATTTCAGGATGGCTTTTTGCAGAAAGTTGAGTTTCAAAAAGCGATTGATCTCTTCGTGGTACTTGGTGTGTACGGTAAAGAGCAAGGGGATGTTCCGCTTTTTTGCATAGCGGACGATGTATTTTGCCAGCGTCGCGGGGGAGTGACAGTGGATCAGATCGAACGTCTCGTTTTTCAGATATTTACGGAGATTCCCGTCAAAGACGGGCAAGGGTAAGCGCGGACCGAAGATCCCCCCCGAGATGGAAAAACAGGTGACCAATTCGTATCCGTCCGCTTTCGGCGCGCCCGGGTACCGGGGCGCAAGGACCACGCATTCGACGCCCTCTTTTTTGTTCAGAAGACGCGCATAATTATCCACCACCAGCACTACGCCGTCGGTGTTGGGATAATAGTTATCGACTACTTCCAGTATGCGCATTTTTTTCTCCCGCGAATAAGTCTGTATCTATTGTAGCACGGATATCGTTTTTTTGCAATGATTCTTATCTGTCTGTTCGACCGCGCTCAAATGAGTCGGACCCGAGGGACTTTACCATATGTCGATTCCGAAAAGTTATATTGATATGCCCTAAAATAGCAAGTATAGTCACCCAAACGAAGTTTTTTAGAACAATAATTCGTCGGGAGAATTTCTTTACACAAGTACGTTTGTAAGAGTTTATTGTCGGTTGCAATTCCTTTTGTTTGGTGTTATAATACTTACAAAACAAATCGTTTACGGAGGTTTTACCGTTATGAAATTGACTTATAGCAGGAAGAACGTCTACGCGGACGCGGACGAAGCGAAACTGAAAAAGATCTTCGACTATGCCGAGGGCTACAAGGCGTATCTCGACGACGCCAAGACCGAACGCGAGGCGGTCAAGGCGGGTATTGCCATTGCCGAAAAAAACGGATACAAAGAGTACACGCTCGGCGACAAGATCAATTCGGGGGACAAACTGTACTACAACAACCGCGGCAAGAGCCTGTTTCTATTCAAAGCGGGCACCGCGCCTTTGGACAAGAACGGCATTCGCATTCTCGTCGCTCACGTCGATAGCCCGAGACTGGACCTCAAGCAAGTGCCCGTGTACGAGTCGGCGTATCTCGCTTACTTCAAGACCCACTACTATGGCGGGATCAAGAAGTACCAGTGGTTGACCATACCGCTTGCTCTTCACGGCGTCGTCAGCAAAAAAGACGGCACCGTCGTCACCGTCAAGATCGGCGACGAAGAGGGCGACCCCGTCTTCTACATCACCGACCTGTTGCCCCATCTTTCGCAGGACATCAGCCCGAAACCCGTTGCGACCGCCTTTCCGGGAGAGAATCTCAACGTCATTTTGGGCGGGATCCCCGACAAAGAGGAGACCGGTCTGGACGAACATCTTCTGACCGTCCTCGGCGAGAGATACGGCGTGGTGGAGAGATTTTCTGTCAAGAGGAACGTACTGAAGATCCTGCAAGAAAAATACGGCGTGACCGAAGAGGACTTTTTGAGCGCGGAGATCGAGATCGTTCCGGCGTACAAGTCCCGCGACGTCGGATTCGACCGCGCTTACGTCGCCGGATACGGACACGACGACAAAGTTTGCACCTACCCCGAGATCACCGCTCTTATGGAGACCGAGACCGAGCAGACCGTCATGACCATCTTAGCCGACAAAGAGGAGATCGGCAGCGAAGGCAACACGGGTATGCAGTGCATCATTATCAGCGACCTCATCGACCTGATCGCCGATAGCTACGGCGTCAATCCCGCTCTGGTCCGAGCCAAAAGCAAATGTCTTTCCGCAGACGTCACGGCGGCTTACGACCCCAACTACTCCGACGCTTTTGAGTCGAAGAACGTCGCTTACGCCAACTTCGGCGTCGCGATGAACAAGTTCACCGGGTCCCGCGGCAAGTCGGGCAGTAACGACGCGTCCGGGGAGTACATCGGATTTTTGCGTTCGGTCTTTGAAAAAGACGACGTCGTTTGGCAGACCGGAGAACTGGGCAGAGTGGACCTCGGCGGCGGCGGCACGGTAGCGAAATACCTCGCCAATCTCAATATAGACACCGTGGACCTCGGCGTACCCGTCCTGAGTATGCACGCCCCGTACGAACTCATCAGCAAAGCCGACTTGTACGAAGCGCACAAAGCGTTCTCGGCGTTCATAAAATAAAAACGAACTTCCGAAAAAAGGGGGACCTTTACGGGGCGCGCCGGGGACGGCGCGCCCCTTTTCGTCGGGCGGACCAGATGGTCGGATAAGCGAAGAAACATATCGCCGAATTGTTAGCCAAAGCAAACATTTTCGCGCGGGCATAAAAGCCTCTGACTTGTAAAAACGGCTTAAAAACTGCGCCGAACGGTCTTTTTCGGCAAAAAGCGGGTGGTTTTTCGCGGGGCGGGGAAGCGAATTATTTTTCGATCGACGGGAATAAGAATTTCTATATCGAAAGTGATATTCGGGCATATTGCTGTTGACAATCGCGCTTTTTTAGTGTATAGTATTGTAGGTTAAAAAAATACAAACTTAAAGGAGGCTACTATGGCTCATTTGCAAGAAGCTGCAGTCAAGCAAATCAACGCCATCTGTGACCGGTACAAAGAGGAGAAGACCCCCCTTATGATGATCCTGTCGGACATTCAAAAGGAGTACGGCTACATTCCTCTCGAAGTACAAGAGCTGGTTTCCGCGCGCACGGGCATTTCCGTCGCCGAGATCTACGGCGTGGTCACTTTCTATTCGTTCTTCTCGCTCAAACCGAAGGGGAAGTACGTCATCGGGTGTTGTCTTGGGACGGCTTGTTACGTCAAAGGCGCGCAGCAGGTTATCGACAAGTTCTCGGAGATCCTCAAGATCAATCCGGGCGAGACGACGGAGGACGGACTCTTTACGCTGGACGCGCTTCGCTGTATCGGCGCTTGCGGTATTGCTCCCGCCGTCCAGATCAACGGCAAGGTCTATCCCAAAGTCACCGTTGACGCCGTCGGTAAGATGATCGCCGAATACAAAGCGGAGGGAAATGCATAATGATAAAGAGCTATTCTGATTTTAACGAAAAGTCGGTCGCCTGTACCGGCTGTCTGGAGGACAAGTTCTCCGGCAGAGACGGCAAGCGTCACATCGTCCTATGCGGCGGTACCGGCTGCCTATCCAGCAACTCCGCCGACATTTTGGCGAAGTTCAAAAAGATCGTCGAGGAGAGAGGACTTTCCGACAAGGTCACCGTCAATCAGGTCGGTTGCTTCGGGTTCTGCTCTCAGGGACCTTTCGTCAAGATTTTCCCCGAAGACACCCTCTACCGTATGGTCAACATCAACGACGTCGAAGAGATCGTCGAAAAGGATATCGTGGGCGGGGAGATCGTAGAGCGTCTCCTGTACGTCGAGCCCGCCGACAAGTCCAAGGTCTCGAAGCAAGACGACATCAACTTTTATAAAAAGCAAGTCCGTATCGCCCTCCATGGGTGCGGCAGCATCAATCCCGAGGACATCAACGAGGCGCTTGGCGCCGGTGCCTTCAAGGGACTGGAAAAGGCTCTTCAGATGGACCGCAAGGATGTCATTCAGGAGGTCCTGGACTCCGGGCTCCGCGGACGCGGCGGCGGCGGGTTCCCCACCGGCAGAAAGTGGCTCTTTGCTTACCAACAGCCCGAAGGCGAAAAGTACGTCGTCTGCAACGGTGACGAGGGCGACCCCGGCGCCTTTATGGACCGTTCTATTTTGGAAGGTAACCCCTTAGCCGTCATCGAGGGTATGATGATAGCCGGCTACGCCATCGGCGCGCAAAACGGCTACTTCTACGTCCGTGCGGAATATCCCATCGCCGTCAATCGTCTTCGCATTGCGATAAAACAGGCGGAAGAAATGGGATTTTTGGGAGATAATATTATGGGGACGGATTTCTCCTTCCGAGTGCATATTCGTCTCGGCGCAGGCGCGTTTGTCTGCGGCGAAGAGACCGCTCTGCTCAATTCCATCGAAGGCAAGCGCGGCATGCCCCGTCCCAGACCCCCGTTCCCCGCGGTCAAAGGTCTGTGGCAAAAGCCGACCATCATCAACAACGTCGAGACGCTTGCGACCGTCCCGTATATTCTGCGTGAGGGAGCGAAAAAGTTCGCCTCATACGGTACCGAAAAGTCCAAGGGTACCAAGGTCTTCGCCCTCGGAGGCAAGGTCAACAACGTCGGCTTGGTGGAAGTCCCCATGGGTACCACGCTGCGCGAGCTCGTCTATGACATCGGCGGCGGTATCCCCGGCAATAAGAAGTTCAAGGCGATCCAGACCGGCGGACCCTCCGGCGGCTGCTTGACCGCCGACGACCTCGACGCCTCCATCGACTACGACAACCTGATCGCCAAAGGTTCTATGATGGGATCGGGCGGTGCCATCGTCATGGACGAGGACAACTGTATGGTCAACATCGCCAAGTTCTATATGGAGTTCATCTGCGACGAAAGTTGCGGCAAGTGTTCTCCCTGCCGTATCGGCACCAAGCGTATGCTGGAGATCCTGACCAAGATCACCGACGGCAAAGGCACGATGAAGGACCTGGAAGAGTTGGAAGAGCTGGCGCAGAACGTCCGCAGTAACTCTCTCTGCGGTTTGGGACAGACCGCCCCGAACCCCGTCCTGTCCACCTTGGCGCACTTCCGCGACGAGTATATCGCCCACATCGTGGACAAGAAGTGCCCCGCCCACGTGTGCAAGAACTTGATGAAGTACGACATCGACAAGGACAAGTGTATCGGTTGCGGTCTCTGCGAGAGACAGTGCCCCGTCGGAGCCATCAGCAAGACCGATTATATCGCCCCCGGACATAAGTTGCCGTCCAGAGTCATCGACTCCGAAAAGTGCATCAAGTGCGGTCTGTGTATGACCTGCTGCAAGTTCAAGGCGATCAGCAAGATATAATAGGAGGGACCTATGACTAAAGTGAATATCAAGATCGAAGGGATCCCCTTCCAAGTAGAAGCAGGTATGACCATTCTTGACGCCGCCAAAGCGTGCGGCTTCGAGATCCCGTCGCTGTGCGCATATAATCACGGAGAGTGCAACAGCGCCTCCTGCCGCGTGTGCCTCGTCGAGGCGACCGGAGCGAGGGGACTCGTCGCTTCCTGCGTGTATCCCGTCGCGGAGGGTATGGAGATCACCATCTCTTCTCCCAAGGCTACCGCCGCTCGCCGTACCAGCGTAGAGCTCATTTTGAGTAACCATAACAAAAACTGCCAGCAGTGCGACAAGAACGGGAATTGCGAGTTGTTGCACGTCGCTCGTCTGACGGGTGCCCGCGACGATATGTACGTCGGCGAAAAGACCGCCACGACCATCGACAAGTTGACCCCGTCTATCATGCGTGACACCAGCAAGTGCATTCTGTGCGGTCGCTGCGTCGAACGCTGCAAAAACGCACACGGACTCGGCATTTTGGGATTCGAAAAGCGTGGTTTCAATACCATCGTCGCCCCTGCCGAAAATCGTAGCTTTGCCACCAGCCCGTGCATTCTGTGCGGACAGTGCACCACCGTCTGCCCGACCGGCGCTTTGATGGAAGTCTCCGAGATCGACAAGATCGACCTCGCGATGAAGCAAGGCAAGTACGTCGTCGTCCAGACCGCTCCCGCGGTCCGCGCCGCCATCGGCGAAGAGTTCGGTCTGCCCATCGGCACTCTGTCCACCGGCAAGATGGTCGCCGCGTTGAAGCGCCTCGGATTCAAAAAGGTCTTCGACACCAACTTCGGCGCCGACCTCACCATTATGGAAGAGGCGACCGAGCTCCTTACCCGCGTCAAAGAGGGTGGGACTCTGCCGATGATCACTTCTTGCTCGCCCGGCTGGATCAACTATTGCGAGTACAACTACCCCGACCTCATTCCGCACCTGTCTTCCTGCAAGTCTCCGCACGAGATGTTCGGCGCTATCCTCAAGAGCTATTATGCCGAAAAGATCGGCGTCGATCCGAGAGATATGTACGTCGTGTCCGTCATGCGCTGTACCGCCAAGAAGTACGAGAAGGATCGTCCCGCTCTCGCCAACAAGGACGGACTGAAGGACGTCGATTGCGTCATCACCACCAGAGAGTTGGGCAAACTCATCCGTCGCTCCGGCATTGTCTTTAACAAACTCCCCGATGAGGAATTTGACAACGATATCGTAGGCGAGTACACCGGCGCGGGCGTCATCTTCGGCGTCACCGGCGGCGTTATGGAAGCGGCTCTGCGTACCGCGGCCGCCGTCCTCACCGGGAAAGAACTGGAAAAGGTCGAACTCCACGAAGTCCGCGGATTCGAGGGGATCAAAGAAGCGACCTACAACTTCGCCGGCACTGAGGTCAAAGTCGCCGTCGCGCACGGGATGAAGAACGCCAAAGTCCTCCTCGATCAGATCAGGGAGGGCAAGAGCCCCTATCTCTTCATCGAGATCATGGGATGCCCCGGCGGCTGCGTCAACGGCGGCGGTCAGCCCTATGTCAAGCCCTGCTTCCTCCCCAACGAGGACGCGAATATCCTGGACACCTTCAAGCAAAAGCGTGCCAATGCCCTCTATCAAGAGGACGAGATGAAAGCGGAGCGCGTCTCGCACAAGAATCCGCAGATCATCAAACTCTACGAGGACTTCCTCGGCAAGCCGAACAGCCACCTCGCGCACGAATTGCTCCATACGACCTACGTCGCCGACCGCAAAAAGTTCGACTGAGTTTTCATAACGATCGACGAAAGGCCATCGTCGGGCAAATAGGCTCGACTCGATAGTAGCAGAATAGGCGTGGCATTTTGCCGCGCCTTTCCTTATGTCAAAGTCTTTGCCGGATAATAAAAAAGCGGGCTTTTGCCCACTTGTGTTATTGGAAGAAAGACGTTTTATCGGGATACGATAGGGGCTCAGGAGTCGAAGAAGCGTTGCCCTTTTTCGGTCACAAGTCTTTGCGTCTTCGGATACTCAAAAATAGCCGGGTTTTCGGCGTTTTCTTCGAGATAGGCGACAAATTCTTGCGCATACCATTTTGCCATGGCGAGGTTGTGCATGAGGTAGTGACCGCAGTTAACTTCGGTTGCGCCGGGGACCTCTTCGGTCTCCGTCACCGACCGAAAGGATCGCAAAATCAGGTCAAAGATCTCCCGAGGGGAGCGATCGCCTTTTAGGATGAGATAAAAGCCCGTCAGACACCCCATCGGACCCCAGTAGATCACCTCGTCCTTCCGGTCCGGGTCGTTCCTGAGATAGGTGGCGATGATGTGTTCGAGAGAGTGCATTGCCCCCACGTCGATCACCGGCTCCCGATTCGGTCTCTTCAGTCGTATATCGTACGTCGTGACCGGCTTGTCTCCCACGATATCTACGCGGCTGGTAAAAATACCGGGAACGATGGCTGTGTGATCCACGGAAAAACTCTGTATCAATTCCATTTTCATTCTCCTTGATCGAAAAACCGCTTTTTCGAGAAGTATCGCTGCGGTCATTGACGACGTTGTCATTATATATTTTTTGGGGGGAAATGTCAATAATGTGGGTACAAAAAGGTCCGGCGCGACGGCGGATTGTCACCTTTATTTCACGCTTTTCTTTTTCCGCACCATTCCGTGGAAGAAAAACCGTCCAAGCGACCTCTTTTGCGAATTTCACTATTGACTTCGCGCGTCTTTATAGATATAATATAACTGTAAAAATATTCTCTTTTCAAGGAGGCTATATGAAAAAGACAATTAAGATCCTTTCTTTCGTCTTGGTCGTCGTTCTTTCCGTGGCGGTCCTCGCTTCTTGCGGATTGGGCGAAAAAAAGAACAACAACGGAGGAGGGGGAAACGGGAGAGGGAACGGTTCCCAAAGCGGAAGTACGCTCACGCCCTCGGCAATTAAGCCGCTTCTCGACATCCCCAACTACAGCTCCGGCAAGTGGGCGAGCTATTCGACCATTGATTACGGTGATACTTCCGAGCAGGAAGAAAAATTGACCACCCGTATCGACGACAAGAAGGAAGAAGTCGACAAAGGGGAGGACGTCTCCAGCGTGACCAAGATCTTTGCTTATTCGGAAGCGACCGAGATCATCGACAGGATGTCTGTTTCCGGTTTGCCCAAGGACAAGATGATCTCCACCGTCAACTATATGGCGGGTGAAAAGTCCGTCACTACCGAAGATATCGAAATTTTGGTCGAGAGCGGCGTCTTTAACAAGAGGAATACGCAAGGTTGGTCCTTCTTTGACGACTATGACTATTATGAAAAGTTGCAGGATCGAGCCGACCGGACCAAAGCCGACGTCGATAAGGACAACGTCAAGCGTCAATACCGCAATATGGCGGGCAAAGTCTTCGCCATCGGTATGACCGGGGCGGAGTTCGCTCGCGTCGTCACCAATGAGCTCGAATACGCTACCGAGATCACCGAGTCCGACAAGATGGCAAATAGTCAGCTGAGCTACGCCGTCACCGGAGACGATACCCCGTACGATACCTACTGCAAAGAGAACCTCGACTATGAGACTTTGGTCTACCTCCGCGCTTTCAACGAGTATCGCAACGCGGGCACGACCGGCTTTACCGACTGTGTAGAACTGTACGGCTACTACTATGACTACAACAAGACTTCCTATGAGTCTCAGACCGATGAAGTCTTTGAGAAGCAGTTGACGTACAGCCATCAGACAACCTATACCGACGCCGAGTGGTGGGAGTACATGACCATACAACGTAACAGCTACACCGGCGCTTACCGCTACAAATACTCTTTCTATCAAAAGTACTACAACAAGCACTTCTCCTTCCAGGGCGTCAGCGAAAAACAAGAGAACTTCGTCTATGGCCTCGACCCGTGGCAGAACAAGTCCTATACCGCCGAAATGCGTCTCGCCGTCAGCAACAACAACTTCGAAGGTCAGCTCGCTATGAGCGACTGGATGTGGTGCTATAACGGCGACCAGACCACCATGAACGCCTATAACAAAGCCAACACCAACTACCAGAACGGCAAGAAGCAGAACATCGAGAAGCAAAAAGAGGGCGAACTGTACTACGACATCGAACAACTCAAGATGACCCACTATCTGCTCACCAAAATGAAGACGACCGAGTTGTCTCAGATGCTCCGCTTCCAGGTCTACTCCTACAGCAGTGAGATGATCGAGAGCGCCCAAGGGTACAACAAGGACATCGTCTTGATCGAGAATTTGGTCAACGCCCCCTCCGACGCGATTAACGTCATCGCCGATCTGACCGAGTCCGAGGAGCGCGACTACGCCATCGGCAAGATCGAGGCTATCCTCGATCAGATGGTCACCCAGTACGGAAAGGCGCAGGTCGAGTCCAACGCGCAGAGCGCCAGCAACCAGCCCTGGGCGAAGATGGCGGGCGAAGTGCAAGACGCTATCGACTACGACTATATCAACAACGTTGCCTCCGGCAGCGGCAACAAGGGCGTGTGGGAGGCTCGCGTCGAGCGTTTGGAAGACTTGGTCGTCAAGCGTAAGTATTCCTGCGGCGCAGCGATCGACGACGATAAGTGCACCAAGACGCCCAACAACCCGCACATCGAGTGTACCAAAGAGTACGACCTCGATCACAACATCTCCAAGTTCATGAACAACTACGAGCGCATCATTCGCTATATGGCGAGCCAGTTGCAGATCGAGTTCGACGAACACGTCTTGGCAAATGCCAACCAGGCGAACAACTACAACATCACCGAAGTCGCCTCCAAGGGTAACAAGGTCATCCGTACCGCAGGGTACAAGGGCAACCTGACCGCCGACGAAGTCAGCCCCATCGAGTATAAGGAACTCAACACCATCACCATCAACAGCGGCAAGTCCTTCTCCGAAGCGTTGGCATTGGAAGATCCTACCGACGTCAACGATGACAAGAAGTGGTGGAATGAGGACAGCAGCAAGCCGAAAAAGGCGTCTTCCGAAGTCACCATCTCCGGTAGCGGCTCCGCTGAGCAGAGATATACTTACAATTACACCTTCGCGGGCTGGTATCTGGATCCCGAGTACAAGTACGTCTTCGACGTCGACGACGAGATCAAGTGCGACCTCATCCTCTATGCCGGGTACAACTGCGAAAAGGTCAGAAACAACTGATCTCCTTGACAAAAAACCTTCAAAAACGACCGACCTAAAATTGGGTCGGTCGTTCCTTGTATGGGTCCTTCGACAAAAATCGATTCTATATTCAGTGGGGCATTTATGGAACAAAGCGTCGTCTTCGTGCGTGATCTGACAAAGACCTACGGCGAGGTCAAAGCGGTGGACGGGATATCTTTCACCGTAAGAAGAGGGTCTCTGTTTGCCTTTTTGGGCGTCAACGGCGCCGGCAAGAGTACCACAATCAACATTCTCTGCGGAGCGCTTACACCGACTTCGGGGGAGATCGAGGTGTGCGGATATGACGTCCGTACAAAGCCGCAGGAAGTCAAGAAGCGTGTCGGAATCGTCTTTCAGGACGCAGTGCTGGACGCCGGGCTCAGCGTGATCGAGAATCTGTCCTCCCGAGCCGCCCTGTACGGCTATTCTCCGGCGGAATGCAAGGCGCGCGTGGAGAGAGTCCTCGAGGAGTTCCGCCTGACCGACATAAAAAAGCGTCCGTACGGCAAGCTGTCCGGTGGTCAGCGCCGTCGGGTGGATATCGCCCGAGCGCTTATGCACGATCCGGAGCTTCTGTTTTTGGACGAGCCGACGACGGGACTGGATCCGGCGACGAGAGAGTTGGTGTGGGAGCTCATCGACGAACAAAGGAAAAAGGGACTCACAGTCTTTTTGACCACGCATTATATGGAAGAATCCGCCCGCGCGGAAAAGGTCGTCGTCATCGACGAGGGCAAAGTGATCGTCACAGGGTCCCCGGAAGAACTCAAGTCCCGCTACGCGTCCGACGTCCTGCGCGTCATTACCGAACGATCTTCGGCGACCGATAGCCTTTTTGACGGTTACGGCATGACGTATTCTTATGAAAACGGCGCCTACGAAGTCCGCTTGAAGGATCTCCGTGACGGCGTGCGCGTCTTACAGGAAAACCCGCGTTTTTCCGACTTCGAGATCAAGAAAGGCACGATGGACGACGTCTTTTTGCGGGTCACCGGCAAGACGATCGGAGGGGGGGAAGATGCGTAGTGTGACAAGAGACTTGTATGCCGTTTGGCAGTTCGCCAAAAGAAACTTCTTGCTGTATTTCCGCGACCGTATGACGGTGTTTTTGTCCGTCCTCAGCCCCTTGATCGTGCTCCTTTTGTACGTCTTTTTCCTCGGCGATCTGCAAGTGGACGCGGTCAAGAGCGCCATACCTACCGGGTTCTCGGTGGATGACAGCGTCATAACAGCCTTCGTGGATAGCTGGCTCATCGCCGGGATCATGTGCGTCAGTTGCCTGACCGTCGCGCTCAATTCTATGGCGGTCATGATACGGGACCGTGAAAGAAGCACCTATAAAGACCTCGTCTCCGCCCCGGTCAAGCCATCCGTCCTTACGCTCGGGTACTTCTTGTCCTTTTGGGTGACGACCTTTGTCATCTGCTTCGGCGTGTTGCTGATCGGCGTGGCATATCTTGCCACTCGCGGAGCCTTCTTTTTGACAGCGGGGGACTTTTTCGAGTGCGTCGGGATTTTGGTCGTCTCCGTTACCAATTCCACTTTGGTGATGATGCTGATTATGAGCTTAATCAAGTCCACTTCGGCGAGCGGAGCCTTTTCCGGGATCTTTTCGGCGGTGATCGGATTTTTGGTCGGCGCATATATGCCGATTTCCACTTTCCCGAAAGCGATACGCTATATCTCGGCGGTGATCCCCGGCAGCTCTATCGGCGGACTCTTCCGCACCGCGCTCATGCGCGGGACTTTGCAGGAGCTCTCCCAAGGTATGCCGGACGCCTTTTCCGAGGGGATGCGGACGAGTTTTTCCATGCAACTCGACTTCTTTGACCTGACCTTGAAGACCGACTTTATGTGGATCTATCTCGCCGTCGGCGCAGTGGTGTTCTTCGGGCTCAACGTCCTCGTCGGCGCACTCAAGCGTCGCAGATCGGGGCTTTGATCTCCTTTCCGTAAGTCGAAAAAAAGAAATTCCGAAAATTGTTTGACACCGTTTTTTTCAGGCGGTATAATGAAAGTAACTTAACGGCGACGATAGGGACCGTGAAGCGGAGGCGATTTTCAGAGAGCCGTCGTTCGGTGAAAGACGGTATGAGCGCTACTTCAGTATCACCCTTGAGCCTGCCCGGTGAAAGATCATCGAGTAATCGGACCGTTCCCCTACGACAAGTGGAAAACGCGTTGTTCGACGTGTGAGCGGCTTCCTTTCGGGAGCAATGAGAGTGGTACCGCGGATCGTTATTCGTCTCTCCATAATGCAGTTCATTATGGAGATTTTTTTACAAAAACGAAAAATTTCCGTACAAAGGAGCGAATATGGACTTAGTGTATAAGAAGTATGTCAATGAGGTCGTGGACGAAAAGGGTATGCTAAAAGACATCACCTTTACGATCCCGGCAGACTTCAACTTCGGATTCCACGTCGTGGATGAGATCGCCCGCCGCACCCCGGACAAGCGCGCCATGATCTGGCTCAGCAAGGACAAGGAGGAGCGCGTCTTCACGTTCGGCGATATCTCTCGCTATTCCAACAAGGTCGCCAACTATTTCCGCTCTTTGGGCATTAAAAAGGGCGACAAAGTGATGTTGGTCCTAAAAAGACACTACGAGTTCTGGTTCTGCATCGTCGCCTTGCACAAGTTAGGCGCGGTCGTCATACCCGCCACGCACCAGTTGATGAAAAAGGACTTTGTGTACCGTTTTACCGCTGCTCACGTCAAAGGCGTCGTCTGTACGCCTATGGACGGCGTGTGCGACGAAGTGGACGCCGCGTGCGACGAGTACGACGGGCTTCTTTTTAAGGCGGTCGTCAAGACCGATCGGGAGGGGTGGAAGAACTTCGATCAGGGCATGGAAGCTTGTTCCGACGTATTCGACCCCGGTCCCGACAGACCTATGGCGGACGAAGATATGCTGATGTACTTCACCTCGGGCACGACGGGCTACCCCAAGATCGCCACCCATTCGCACAAATACGCCATAGGGCACATCGTCACCGCCGTGTGGTGGCACAACGTGGACCCCAACGGTCTGCACTTTGCCATTTCCGACACCGGCTGGGGAAAAGCCGCCTGGGGCAAACTGTACGGGCAGTGGTTCAGTGAGGCGTGTATCTTCACATACGACTTCGATCGCTTCCACGCCGAGGATATCCTGCCACTCTTTGCCAAGTATCACATTACCACTTTCTGCGCGCCGCCTACGATGTACAGGTTCTTTATCAAAGAGGATCTTAAAAAGTACGATCTTTCCTCCTTGCAGTACTGTAACATCGCCGGGGAAGCGTTAAACCCCGAAGTTTTTCGCCGGTGGAAGGACTTCACCGGGCTGAAAATGATGGAAGGATTCGGACAGACGGAGACCACCCTCGTCGTCGCAAACTTGCGTGGCATGGAGCCCAAACCGGGAAGTATGGGTAAACCGAACCCGCAATTCGACGTCGATATTGTGAACGAAGAGGGGAATCCTTGCGCCCCCGGCGTGACGGGTGAGATCGTCATTCGATACGATAGACGCGAGCAGGTCGGACTCTTTAAGGGCTACTACGGGAGCGAGGATTTGACGCAAGAAGCCAAACACGACGGGCTGTACCATACGGGAGACACCGCCTACCGCGACGAGGACGGCTACTATTGGTACGTCGGCAGAAAGGACGACGTCATCAAGTCCAGCGGCTATCGCATCGGACCCTTTGAGATCGAGTCGGTCATTATGGAGCATCCGAAAGTGCTTGAAGTCGCAGTGACGGGCGTCCCCGATCCCGTCAGAGGATTCGTCGTCAAGGCGACCATCGTCCTCGTTAAAGGCGAAAAGGGCAGTGACGAACTGGCCAAAGAGATACAAAACTTTGTCAAGCATCACACCGCACCCTACAAGTACCCGCGCGTGATAGAATTTGTCGATGAACTCCCCAAGACTGTCTCCGGCAAGATCCAACGCGCCAAGATCCGCGGACAGATCAAGTAGCCGCAAAAAATCTCGCTTTTACGCGAGCGCTTACTTCGCCAAGGGCGATCGAGTCTATGTTTGATCCGGTATCGTATTCTTTATTGCTCCTTTCTCCTCTTTTGCTGCAATTAGTGGGAGTGGTTTTTGCGTCTGCTGTCGATCCGTACATCAGCAAAAGGCACAAACGCGTTTTGTGGCTCATTGTTGCCGTTGTTTTCTGTCTGATCGTTCAGAATTATTTTGACTGGTTTGTTTATTGGGACAAAATCTCCCAATACGGTAGTATCGTCCTCGGCATAATCGGTTATTCTCTCCGTCCCGTCGTCATAGTGCTCTTTTTCTATCTCATCTCCGACGATATTAAAATCTATCGCATCGGTTGGATCCTTGTCGGAGCCAATGCTCTTCTTTATTTGACCGCTTTATTTTCCGACGTCACTTTTTCCATCGACGGGCAAATGGCGTTTCACAGAGGTCCGCTTGGATTCACTTGTCATATCGTAAGCGCCGTTCTGCTGGTAGGTTGTATCGTGCTTACCATCAAGGAGTACCGGCATATATCTAAAAGAGATATGTTCATTCCGATCTTTAACGCCCTCCTTGTCGTCGTCGGCGTCATAGCAGATTCGTTCGTGGATGTTGCGGAGCCGGTCGTTACCTTTTTGACGATTGCTATTGTCAGCTCCACGGTTTTCT
>JAFVAC010000038.1 GCA_017476265.1 Clostridia bacterium | reverse complement strand
TAGCAAAAAAGAGCAACAAACCGTTGCTCTTTTTTGATGCATCCGATAGAACGAGCGGACGAAGCACCCCGTAACAGGGGGTGGAGCCGTTAAAAAAAACACCACAGTGCGGTGTTTTTAGGCGGAACGCGAGGAGCTATGCTCCGAAGCAGCCAGTCCGCTCACCTCCACCAATGTAGCAAAAAAGAGCAACAAACCGTTGCTCTTTTTTGATGCATCCGATAGAACGAGCGGACGAAGCACCCCGTAACAGGGGGTGGAGCCGTTAAAAAAACACCACAGTGCGGTGTTTTTAGGCGGAACGCGAGGAGCTATGCTCCGAAGCAGCCAGTCCGCTCACCTCCACCATACCGGACCTATCCGCACGCCCTGACTTGTGAAGATTACGTGCGGATAGGTTCTTTTTACCGGAAGATTTCAATGCTGTTTTGCCGGAATAATCGAGAAAAGATGCCAAATGCGACATCTTTTTTTGTTTGGTAGAATCCACTCCATATATTTTCTCTTCTCCGCTATCGGCGAGCGTAGCACATTCCTCGCCGGAGTAAACGGGGAAAAGAATTGTTTATTCCTTTTCATATATCCATAATTTACAGCACAATTTTTTTCCCTTTGTCGTTGACTTCGGCAAAGGGATTTTTATTATCACTTTCTTCTGACCGGAATATGCTCCTGCCTCCCCTGCCGGAAAAGGCAAATAAAAAATATGGAGGTATCCAAAAATGAAAAAAGTAGCTTAGGGTGAACGAAATACGTTAAATTCTCTTTGCCGAAAAACTCGCTATTAAGGGCGAGTTTTTATATCGCGTTCGCTTGATTTTTCATAAGGATTTTTTACTTTTTTGCTAAAACGGACCTTTTTCGCTTTTTCTCAAAGTGCGTGCGCAATGGAAAACCTTTCGTCCAATGTGAAAAAGTTTTCATAGAAAATGTGAAATGTATTCCATTTTTATTGACAAACCGATTTCGGTCGATTAATATATTGTTATGCGTGACTAACTTTTGTCGCGTATAGCGCGCGCCCTTATATATACGAACGCGCAAGAACGCAAAAAAGAAGGACTGCTTACTTATGGTCAAGAAAATAGCCGACAAAGCGTTTTATATCCTACTTGCTCTCGCCGTCCTCGGCGCGATCCTGTTTCCTCTTCTGCCCGTCGTCTCTTCCGAAGACGCTTACGCGGCAAGCGCGCAGACGAAGGGAAACGCTCCCGGTATCGTATATTATCGCAACTACGCCATCTATGAGAAGGACGTCAACCCGAACGGTGAAACGCCCGTCCGTTTTTCCGACGTCGCCGGACAGATCAAGAACCTCTTTGCCGAAGCGAAATACAGATATGAAAAGTATCTGAACGAAGACTACACGGTGATGTACTACGACACGCCCACGGGAGATATGGAAAAGACTCTTTCTCCCGAAGAAGTCCGCTCCCGCGTAGACAATATGCTGGAGCTGGCGCAGCACACTTTCTATCAAGACAGCTATTTCGATCTGGCTGTGACAAAGTACGTCTCCTCCGAGCAGAACGACGCTTTCGTGGAAAAACTCGCCGCATTGCGGACCCTTGTGCGGGACGAAACGCCCTACGACGACTTTGTCGCCGCCGTGACCGACGTGGAGACCGCACTGCTTTCCGCCGCCGCTACGCTGGACGCGTTCGACAATCTTACCGTCACCGTCAACGACGCCGAAGCGACCGCTCCTCACACCTATTACACCCCGCCTATGTCCATCGACGAAGAGTACTTTTTGACCTTCGACGAGTTCAAAAAAGCGGCCGACGCCGCCGGCGTCAAGACGATCACCTATACCGAGGTGGCAAAGCAGATCGGGAATCTTTTGCAAGAAGGCGTCCGCCGGTACGAAGCGGGTGAAAACAACTATTACGAATGTTTCTCCAACGCATACGGATTTTGGTATGAGTCGTCGGGCTTTGAAAAGAAAGTCATGGCGTATATCTCCGGCGCCCGCGTCACCGCGGTGGAACTGCAGTTTGCCAAAGTCAAAGAAGCGGCGGGATCGGGCAGAGGCACGGACAACTCCGTCGAACACATTCAGCAACAAGTCGACGCTCTCAAGGCTATGCTACAAACCGACGGTAAAAAACTCGACGACCTGCTTGGGCTGTCCTCCTCTTCCGGGGGCGGAAGTTCTCTTGCCTGGGCGACTTTTCTCGGGTGCTTTACCATTTTAGTCCGCGAAGGGCTGGAAGCGATCCTGATCGTGGGCGCGATGGTCGCCTACCTTGTCAAAGCCAACGAAAAGAGCAAGGTCAAGTACATTTATATCGGCGCGGCGGTCGCCCTGGTCGCAAGCGCGCTCCTTGCCTGGCTCTTGTACTCCCTCTCCTGGACGGGCGTCCCGCAAGAAATCATCGAGGGCGTGACCGCTCTTATTGCCGTCGCCGTCCTTATCTACGTCAGCAACTGGATGATCTCCAAAGCCGAGTCGGACTCTTGGACGAAATACATCGCCGGCAAGGTCTCCGGATCGGTCGGCAAGGGAAAAGTTTGGGCGCTCGCCTTCACGTCCTTCCTTGCGGTCTTCCGCGAGGGCGCCGAAGTTATCCTCTTTTACCAACCCCTCGTCACTTCCGCAAGCGACGTACAAAACGGCGGTTGGGCAATAGCGGGCGGTATAGCCGCGGGTATTTTGGTCGTCGCGGTCGTCTTCGTGCTCATCCGGGTCTTCGGCGTAAAGATCCCGCTAAAACCGTTCTTTATGGCGACGAGCATATTGATGGCGTTTATGTCCATCGTCTTCCTCGGCTCGGGCATTTGGGAGCTGTTCATCGATGGCGGTCTGTGGCCTGTGGGCATCATCAGCGGAATAGAGGGCTGGGCGGAAAACGAGGTCCTCAACTTCTTCGGCATCTATCCGACCTGGCTGACCCTGATCCCGCAGATGGTACTCCTCGTCGTCACGGTCGTCACCTTTATCCTTTGGATCCGCAAGGGCAAAAAGGGAAAAACGGCGACGGAGGCGCAAGCCGTCCCCGCCGAAGATACGTCCGACGGTACGGACGACTCGACACCTGCCGAAGGAGAACAATAATTTTCGGAATCATCCGGGTCGACCTTCATCCGTAAACGCCCGGGGAATTCACAATAAATACTTTTTATAAGGAGTAAAAACGATGAAAAGATTTTTGAAAATCATGTCTTTGGTCCTCGTCGTGGCGCTCGGCGTATTCGCCCTCGTAGCCTGCGGCGACAATTCTACCGAAGCTAAGAAAGCAGACGATGAAGCCGGCTTCAACGAAATCGAAATTTTCGACGGTGAAAAAGTTGGTTTCCTTTCCTGCGGCGCAGTCTACTTCCAGGCTGTCAGCATGAACGACGGCAACACCGCCGAGGACTATGACTGCCACCTCGAGCTCGACATCGCCGCGCTCGAAAACAACTACGGCTACGGCGTAGGCGACTGGGTGCCCTACCTCACCGTCGGCTATATCATCACGAAAGACGGTTCTACCTGGACCAACAGCGGTACTTTCATGCCGATGTCCGCCGACGACGGTCCCCACTACGGCGCCAACGTCAAGATGGACGGAGCCGGTGCCTACAAGGTGTCCTTCACCATTTCTTTCCCCTCCACCTCCACCTATCTCCTCCACATCGACGAAGAGACCGGTCCCGGAGCGAAAGCTTTCCCGGATACCTACACCATCTCCGCTAAAGACTGGAACTTCGCTCCCGTCGTGGCGTAATAGTACAATTCGATCGGTACGACGACCGTCGGTAGTTACGGAGCGGTCGTCGGAAAAAAGAATTCTCCCGCCCGGATCAAACGGTCATCCCTTGCCGGACGGTGAGAATTTTTGCCGTAATGGAGTGATGATTGATACGCGCTTTTTTCACTCCCTTTTCCTCTTGACAAAGCGCGTTATTGCATAAAAACGACGTCGTCGATCGCATATCCTCACCGCATTTTGTCCGTGTCGGTATACGAACGATTACGTCAACGAAAGGAAAACAATCTATGCTAACGTATTTAATCAAAGTTTCTCAAGACGTCCTTTTGATGTCTCTTGCCATAGGCGTCGTCTTCGCCTATCTCAGGAGTCGCTACGGACTGTGGGGCAAGCGCATCGCCTGGATGGGATTCGGTCTCGGGATCCTGTCGGGCTCGATCCGGACCGCCGTCATCAAGACGACCCGTATAAGAAATCAGTATCTGTACACGACCTCCTGGTACTCCATCGTCTTGCTCTTATTTTTGATCGTCATCCTCGCTACGATCGTGTTTTCGATCAAGCCTGTCCGCCGCGCCGTCAAAGAAAAAGTCCTGACCGTAGTGAACTTCATCGTCCCTTCGTGCGTCGCTCTGATGGTCGCTTTTTATCTCTTCCTTTCTCTGCCGACCGTCATTATGTACCCTTTCCAGTTCAATCTTGGCGACAGCGGTATCTTGTCCAAGGACTTCCTACTGAGACTTGCAGGGTGGTTGATCCC
>JAFVAC010000037.1 GCA_017476265.1 Clostridia bacterium | reverse complement strand
CGTTCCTTTCTTAGTGTAAAGAAAGGAACGCAAAAGTTCGGCAGGGGCACTATCGTCATGGTGAGCGAAGTCGAACCATCCCCGGGATCCTTCCACGCGCTCGTTACACTCGCTTAGTCAGGATGACGGTCGAAGTAGCACCCCGGCACGTTTCAGGGCTCTGCCCTAAATACCCGATTAAGGGATTTTGCAGTCCAATATCGGTATTGGACGGAGAAAATTGAGAGAGGGCTATCGCTCCAAACCCTCTCTCAAACTCTCTCCCATTCCTCATAATTTTCCCACTGTTGGTGTGTAATAGAGTTTGGGGAAAATAATACGTTTTTCCTTCCGCACGGCGTACGCCGTCATGTTGCAATTTGCCATATGGTCAAATTGCAGGATGACGAGGAGGGCTACGCGCTCATTTAGTCGGAATGACGGCTTGCGCCGATACGTCTAATTGCGCTTTACGCATTGTTTTACATTTCCGCCTTCACGACGAAAGTCTTTCCGTCCGGGCTGTTCGCGGAGATCTTTCCTCCGTGGGCTTTGACGACGGCTTGGGCGACCGCCATGCCGATGCCGCTACCGCCGGTCTTGGAGTTGCGGGACTTGTCGCTCCGGGCAAAGCGCTCGAAAAGTTCGTCGTGATTGCCGACGGGCATCTCTTCGACGGTGTTTTTGACGGTGATCGTTTTCGACTTGCCGACCGTGGTCAAGTTGACCCAAACGCTGCCTTTATCGTCGGAGTACTTCATCGCGTTGTCCAAGAGCATCGTAAGCGCCTGCTTGATCGCCTTTTCGTTCCCGTGATAGGATACGCCCTCCTCCACGTCCACCGAAAGGGTCTTGCCCTTGGTCCTTGCGATCGCCTCGTATGGGGCGGAAGTGTTTTTCACAAGGTCGCTCAAAGAAAAGTCCGTCGCGGCAAGGCGCGGGTTCTCCTCCTCCATACGGGATAGATAGACGAGGTTGTTGGTCATCTCGGTCAGACGTGCGACCTGTTTTTTGATGCTTTCCGTCCACTCGCTCTCGCCCACGTCCATCTCCAGGATCTCCGTATTGGCGGAGATGATGGTGAGCGGGGTCTTCAACTCGTGACTGGCGTCGGTAATGAACCTCTTTTGCTTTTCATACCCTTCGGCGACGGGTTTTATGATCATCTTGGACAATAAATAGACCAGCACAAACACGACGACAAGCCCCGCCGCGCTGATGGACAGACTGTATACCAAAAAGTCCCTCGCCGTCGTTAGATCCCGGGAGCAATCCAAAAAAAGATAGGCTTCTTTGCCTTCGATGGTCGTCTTCAAAAATCGATAGTCGTCGATATAGCCCTTGTCCTTCTTCCAACGCATGACGCTGTAGGCATAGTCCTTTGCCTGTTCTTCGTCCACCGCCGCGATACGGTCGATATTGACGGTCATGCTACCGTCCGCTTCGTAAAAAACGGTAAAATAACGCGCCTCGAAGGGAGTCTCCGCGTTGATACCGTGCTTATCGGCGAACTCGTCGGGTGGGAGGGCGGGGCGATCGGTCGGATTTCCCTCCGCGGGTGGCTCCCCTTCGGGCGTGCGTTCCTCCTTAGGACGGCTTTCCCCTTCCGTCGTAAAAAACGAACCGCCGCTACGCGCGAGAAGAACGAGTTTTTCATCGGCGAGGTTGTTGGCGGAGACGAAGTTGGCGATGTTGATCCCTCCGATGATCGCCAAAAGCACCGCCGCTACCGATATCATCGCGATCGCAATGAACTTCCTGCGGAGTCTTTTTATCACTTGACTTCCTCCAGCGAGTACCCCAGTCCTCGGTGCGCTTTGATCTGCGCCTTCGCATCGATGGAAACGAGTTTTTTCCTGAGATATGAGACGTAGACCCATACCACGTTGAGCTCCGCTTCGGAGTCAAACCCCCAGATCTTGTCCATAAACCGGTCGGTGGAAATAACGTGAGAGGGATTCGCCATCAACATCTCCATCATCTGAAACTCTTTGTTGGCGAGCCTGATCGAGCCCTTTTCGGTGCCCAATTCGTAGTTGGAGCGATTCAAGGTCATATTGGAAAAGGAGAGCACGTTCTCTTGCAGTTCGGTCTGGCGACGGCACAGTGCGCGCACGCGCGCTAACAGTTCTTTCATCGAAAAGGGCTTGGGGAGATAGTCGTCGGCTCCGGCGTCCAGTCCCTCCACGCGGTCGTCTATCTCCGCCTTGGCGGTCAAGAGCATGACGGGGACCCTATTGCCCGATCTGCGTAGGTCTTTCAATACGGATATGCCGTCCTTTTTCGGCATCATGATGTCCAGTATGACGGCGTCGTACACGTCCGTCATGAGATAGTCCGTCGCTTCCTCTCCGTCGTACACCGCATCCACGGTGTAGTTGTTCCTTTTCAGGACAGTCACGAGCGCATTGGAGAGTTCTATTTCATCTTCGGCAAGCAGCAGTCTCATACTTCACCTCTACTATGTTTTCTGTCTTTATTCTATCGACCGAACCTTAAGTATCGTTAAAAAATAATTTTTCTAAAAGAGTCCGCTGATCTTTCCGTCCTTGTCCACGTCTATGCGTTCGGCGGCGGGAGACTTGGGCAGTCCGGGCATCGTCATGATCTCTCCGGTCAGAGCCACGACGAACCCCGCTCCGGCGGAGACTTTCACTTTGCGGACGGTCACCACGAAGTCTTCCGGCGCGCCGAGTTTTTTCGGGTCGTCGGAAAAACTGTACTGGGTCTTCGCCATACAAACCGGCAAAGAACCGTAGCCGAGTCGCTCCAGCCTTTCGACCTCTTTTTTCGCTTCGTCGGTCAGGACGACGTCCTTGCCGCGATACACCCTTTGCACCACGGCGCGGATCTTGTCTTCGATCGGAAGTTCGAGCTCATACGAAAAACGCATTTCGGAAGGAATGTCGCACAACCGAACCACCTCTTCGGCGAGGGCGACGCCGCCCTTTCCCCCTTCCGCCCAAACGGTGGACAGACGAACATTGACGCCGAGAGCCCTGCACTCTTCTATGACGAGGTCGATCTCCGCGTCGGTGTCGGTGGGGAAGCGATTGATGGCGACGACCGCCGGCAAACAATAGACTTCGGTGATGTTTTTGACGTGGCGAAGAAGATTGGGCATACCCTTTTTGAGCGCGGATAAGTCTTCGGTGGATAGTTCGCTCTTATCCTTGCCGCCGTGCATCTTCAACGCTCTCACCGTCGCCACGATGACGACCGCGCTCGGTCGGAGCCCCGCTACACGACACTTTATATCCAAGAACTTTTCCGCGCCGAGATCGGCGCCGAACCCCGCCTCGGTGACGACGTAGTCGGCGAGTTTTTTCGCCGTCTTGGTCGCTATGACGGAATTGCACCCGTGCGCGATATTGGCAAACGGTCCCCCGTGCACAAAGGCGGGCGTGCCCTCCAAAGTCTGTACGAGATTGGGCTTTATGGCGTCTTTTAAGAGCGCCGCCATCGCCCCGACCGCTTTCAGATCGCCCGCGGTGACGGGACGATCGTCATAGGTGTATGCGACGACTATCTTCGACAGCCGTTCTTTCAGGTCCTCTATCCCGTCGGCGAGGCAAAAGACCGCCATGATCTCGCTGGCGACGGTGATGTCGTACCCGTCCTCTCTCTCTACACCATTGGTCCCGCCGCCCACGCCGTCCACGACTCGGCGCAGTTGGCGGTCGTTCATATCCACGCATCTTTTCCAGACGATACGCTTCGGATCGATGTTTAATGCGTTGCCTTGATAGATATGGTTGTCCAACATCGCGGCAAGGAGGTTGTTGGCGGCGCCGATGGCGTGGAAATCGCCCGTAAAGTGCAGATTGATATCCTCCATCGGGACCACCTGCGCGTATCCGCCTCCCGCGGCGCCCCCTTTCAGTCCGAAGACCGGTCCGAGCGACGGCTCCCGCAATGCCACAAGGACGTCCTTGCCGATCAGACGGAGCCCGTCCGCGAGCCCGATGGTCGTGGTCGTCTTTCCTTCGCCGGCAGGGGTCGGTGTGATCGCCGTGACCAAAATGAGTTTTCCCTTCTCCGGCAAATTTTCAGTCGCTCCAAAGTCCACTTTCGCCTTGTCGGAACCGTATCGGATGAGATACTTCTCCCCGATCCCCGCCCTCTTGGCTATGACGGAAATATCCTCCGTCTTTGTCGCTTGCGCGATCTCAATGTCCGATAAATACGCCATATATCCTCCTCTTTTTTCTAATGATGAAATAGCCTCTGTCCCGTCATGAGCATCAGGATCCCGAGGTCGTCGCACGCCGCAATGACCTCTCCGTCCCGAATGGACCCACCGGGCTGACAGATGTACTCCACTCCCGATTTGTTGGCGCGGTACACGTTGTCGGCGAACGGGAAAAAGGCGTCCGAAGCGCACGTCAAGCCGCTTTTTTTCGATAGATACGCGTCCTTTTCCTCCCGCAAAAACGGCTCCGGGCGCTCGGTAAAGCACCTCTGCCATCTCCCGTCATCCAGCACGTCTCCGCTGTCCGTATCGGAGAGATAGAGGTCTATCACGTTGTTGTACTCGGGGCGAGCGAGATCGGGCAAAAACGGCAAATTGAGCACCTTTTCCGATTGCCTTAGGTTCCATAAGTCGGCTTTTTGCGCGGCAAGCCGTGTGCAATGGATACGGGACTGCTGTCCCGCGCCCACTCCGATCGCCTGTCCGTCAAAAGCAAAGCAGACCGAATTGGACTGCGTATATTTTAACGTGACGAGGGCGACGATCATGTCCTCTTTGATCTCTTCGGGCAAGTCTTTACGCTTGGTGACCACGTTCGTCAAGCTCTCCTTTGTGACCATGAGATCGTTCCTTCTCTGCTCGAAAGTCACGCCGAATACTTGCTTCTTTTCCGTCAATTCCGGCGTATAGTCGGGGTCGATCTCGACGATCGCGTAAGCGCCCTTCTTCTTTTGCCGCAAGATCTCCAGCGCCTCCGCTTCATACCCCGGCGCGATCACGCCGTCGGAGACCTCGCGGGCTATCACTTCCGCCGTCACTTTGTCGCACGGGTCGCTGAGCGCGATGAAGTCGCCGAAGCTGGACATTCTGTCGGTGCCCCTTGCGCGAGCGTACGCACACGCTAAGGGTGAATCGTCCAGTCCCGTGACGTCGTCCACAAAGCACGCCCTCTTCAGTCGATCTCCGAGCGGTCTTCCCAAAGAGGCGGACGTCGGGGAGACGTGTTTGAAAGAAGTAGCGGCGACTTGTCCCGTCGCCGTCTTCAGCTCTTTGACCAGCTGCCACGCGTTGAGCGCGTCCAAAAAGTTAATATACCCCGGACGACCATTCAGAACGCAAAAGGGCAGATCTTTCCCCGACTCCATATAGAGTCTCGCCGGATTCTGATTGGGGTTACAGCCATACTTCAATAAAAACTCTTTCATTTTTTCCCCTTTTCATTGACGATTATTTTTTCGATCTTTCCCGAAATCAAGTCCAGATAGCAGCAATAGACTCCCACGCGGAACGCGGGCTCCAAACCGCGCCAAATCTCCATTGCCAAACCTTCGGCGCTCTCCGGCATGGAGAAAACTTTCGGCTCACCCAAAAAGGCTTTCACCTCCGTTGTCCCGTCGTATGTCGTGACGAGTCTCCCCACGCCGTCGGTCGGCTCATATAAAAACAGCTCGCGCAGGCACTCCCCCTCGTCCCCTCTTTTGAGGATCGCCAGCGAGTACTCGCCCGTCTTTTTGTCGATCTCGGCGGCGATACGCGGAGTAAAAATGGGACCGTCCGGCTCATAGAGCCTCGTCTTCAGCGCGTCGAAAAATCTCCCCTTTCCCGCCTGTACCACCGTGTCGGTGTGGTCGCCGTTAGTGACGATCACACGGTCGGACAAATACGCCACGGCGCGGTAGATGATAAGCGACGGATCGGAGCAAAGTTTTGGGTCGAACGGCTCGGTATAGACCCCGGTCGCCCTCTCCGTCAGAACGCGGTTTTTGCTGTTTTCACTACGCCCGGTCACAAAGTAGGCAAAGCCGACCTTGTTGTCCTTGCATCCGACGGCGATTCCTCGCCCGAAATAAGCGCCCTGTACCAAACTTTGTATCGAAGTCATATTGTGCCTCCCCGAAGGTCCCTATTCTTGCTCTACCCGAAGGCTCCGCAAAAAATCCTTCGCCGCCGACATGACCGCGGGCGTCGTCTTGTGGAAAGGGAACAGATGGAAACAGTGGGAGTCCTTCTTGCCCGTGGCGACGTACTCCGTCACGTCCGTGCCGATCCGCTTTAATTTTTCCGACAGGATCTCCCCCTGCCCATCGCAGAAAGAGTCCGATTTGGAATACAAAAGAAAAGTCTTCGGGAACCCTTCTTTGACAAACCGAACAAGGTCGGTGAAGACGTTGTTGTCCAGCGACTCCATATATTCCGCGTCCCCGTGCGTCTTGACGCCAAACAGGGCGTCGGCGATATCCACCGTCATATTGAGCGGCGCTTTTTTGGTCAACAGGTCGCCGAGGCGGTACGCTCCGCAAAAGCCCATAAAAGCCTTCGGAGTCACTTTCACTTCGGGCGCGCCGAGCAGAGCCCGGAAGTCGGGATCCAACGCGGCGATCGTCCCGGCGAGGGAATAAAACCCGCCCGCGGAGTCCCCCGTCAACACGACCGTATTCAAGTCGAGGCGGTACTTTTCGGCGAGTTCGGGCAAGCGGTTCAGGGCGGTCACGACGTCCTCGATCGCCGCCGGCAAAGCATACTGCGGCGCCAGTCGATAGTCGATATTGTAGACGAAGTACCCCTCCCGGGCATACTCCGAGCAGATCGCACGGCGGTACTTTTTGCCGCCTTTGACGAATCCGCCACCGTGTACGTTGACGACGACAGGGTACTTGTCCTTGCCTTCGACAAAGAATAAGTCCGCCGTCGTATATTTGCCGTATCGGTCGTCGTAGACGAAGTTTTTGACCCTCGTTACGTCCGGGTACCTCTTATAGTTGCGCGGAAGATCGCGCGTAATGTCGCTGAGCTTGAAGAAAAAACACGCCTTGTTCATAGATTCACCTCAAGTCCCATTATATCAAAAACGGTCTTCTTGCGCAATGGGATTGCGGCGCAATTCGCTTAAGTTCGCCCTTTTTTTCAAGAATCCGCGCTTCGGTCTTGCGTCAAACGCCTTCTTCTGCTATACTGATACGAAAAGAGGTCAATATGAACGGAAAAAACAGAATCTTTTACGAAATCGCCGCCCGCGGCGCCTATGTCGTCCTCGCCGTCGTGACGCTCCTGTCCGGGCTGGGCTTTTGGTCCATCGGAGGCGGCAGCACGCCGAACGGCTTCAATCCGTGGTTTTTTACCAACTACTTTTTGTGGACGGTCATCATGAGTATCGTGGCGCACGTCGCCGCCTTGTTCGAGTGCTTTTCCATCGCAAGAAAGGGAGACCTCGAGCGTTACACCGAAAAATTCCGCTTTCTCAAGTTCTGCGCGCTGTCCAGTATGATCTTCTGCTTCTTGTGCGGGAGCTTTTTCGTGGATCGGGTCGGATTGTTACGCCTGACCGACTCCACCTCTTTTGGCAGCATCTATCCCGCCATCGCAACCGCAGGGTATTGGCTGGACTTTTCGGTCCTGTCCACCTTTTTGCTCTGCCCCGCCGCCTACATCATCCTCTACGTCCTCTTTGAAGAAAAGGGCAAATCCAGAAAAATATATGCCAAACTGGGCATCGTCCCTCCGACGATCTTCTACCTCTTCGACAAGATCTTCGGCATCATTATGAAAGCGATCTACGGCGGCAACGACGCCTTGCTGGAAGCCGGCATGTACGGCGTCGCCAATCCCTTCTTCTTCTACGACGGCGTCACCTACTCCGGGTGGTGGTGGATCCTCCTTTGGCCGAGCATCTTCGGCGTGGGACTGATGGCGATCAACAAGACCGCTTTTGTCCTCTCCCGCACCAAAAAGATCGACGGCAAACTCGTCTACGATGGCAAGTCCGAACCGCAAGAAGAACAGTTGAACGATATTTTCCACCCCATCGCCGTCAAACTTGCCGAAAAGAAAGCGAAAAAATCCGCTGAAACGAAATAAGATCCTTGCTTTGTAAGAGCGCATTGCAACGTGACGCCTTACGCCGAAGCGTCTAATTCCGAATTACACATTACGAATTACGCATTGCGCATTAAAAAGCGGCGGGAGGGTCCGTCGCAACACAGTTGCGACTTTTTTCGGGGTCCTCGCAAAGTCGAAGGACTTTGTGGGGTATTTTGGGGTCCTCGCAAAGTCGAAGGACTTTGTGGGGTAATTACGCATTAAAATAGTTTGTCGGCTTGCGCCGAAAAAGAACGAGGCACCGTGATCGGTGCCTCGTAATCGGGCGTAGATTCCTTTTCCGTTCGAGCCGTATCATTGATACTCGACGACGTTGACCCAGCTTTTCAAAAACTCCCTCTCGCGCTCGTTCCCCTTGACCGACTGGCTTGCCGCGACGATGGGCATCCATTTTTGGACGTACTGCTTGGCGGTGTCGCTCTTTTTGCAGAAGAGGTCGAGGTACTTCTTCGCGCCTTCGATATCTCCGTTGAGGTTGAAAATAAGATAGGTCCGGGCGACGTCGGCAGAGGCATTCCCCTGCGTGACGTGGGACCAGTCGATGATGTAGGGCTTGCCTTCAGGCGTGATGATGATATTGCTCGGGTTGAAGTCTCCGTGGCAGACTTTCTTGTGCTTGGGCATTCCCTCGAGACGAGTATGAAGGTCGTAGCGAGTGGTGGCGTCAAAGTCCGTTTTGTCGATCTTGCCGCTCATTTTGTCCTTCAGTTTGTTGAGCATAGGGCAGGTCTTGGCGTGCATTTCCATCTGCAGATCGACCAAATACTCGATGTACTCGTCCTTTTTGTCGGGGTTTTCTTCCATCAGCTTTTCCAGCGTCTTGCCCTCGACAAAATCGGATACGATCGCCCACTTTCCGTCGATGGTGCAGACCTCGTGGATCTTGGGGACGTTGAGCCCGATGTTTTCCACGCGGGCTTGATTGAGCGCCTCGTTCAGGACGTCGATTTTGGAAAAATCGCTGTCAAAAACTTTGATACAGAGATCTCCGTCGCGGTAGATCTTTTTGTTGGGACGTTCGGCTATGACGGTGTTTAATTTCAGGTTCATACAGTTTTCCTCCGAAAAATACGGCTTTACAGCTCGGACGGGGTGCCGTAGTAGGCGTTGAGATACATTTGCTTGATTTCACTCATAAGAGGATATCTGGGATTGGCTCCGGTGCACGGGTCGTCGAAGGCTTGCTCCACCATCGCGTCCAAACGGGCGAGGAAGTCCGCTTCGTCCGGGACGTAGTCCTTGATGGTCGGCTTGATACCGATCTTCTGCTTCAGCTCGTCGATGGCTTTGATAAGAGCCGCCACCTTGTCGCGGTCGGTCTTTCCTTTCAGTCCGAGATAGTCGGCGACTTCGGCATAACGTGCCATCGTATGCGGATAGCCGTACTGCGGGAAGGTCCCCATCTTGGAGGGCACTTCGGCGGCGTTGAAGCGGATGACTTCATCTATCATAAGGGCGTTCGCCACGCCGTGCGGCAGATGATGGAAGGCGCCTAATTTATGCGCCATAGAGTGGCATACGCCGAGGAAAGCGTTGGCGAAAGCCATACCCGCCATCGTGGCGGCGTTTGCCATCTTCTCACGCGCTTCGGGATCGTTGGGTCCGTTGTCGTAAGCACGGGGGAGGTAATCAAAGATCGTCTTTAAGGCTTTGAGCGCCAGTCCGTCGGTGTAGTCGGTCGCCATCATAGAGGCGATCGCTTCCAGCGCGTGGGTCACGGCGTCGATACCCGACGCACTGGTCAGACCTTTGGGCGCAGTCATATGGAAGTCGGCGTCGATGATCGCCATCTTGGGCAAAAGTTCGTAGTCGGCAAGAGGATACTTGACGCCGGTCTTTTCGTCGGTGATGACGGCAAAGGGCGTCACTTCCGAGCCCGTACCGGCGGAAGTCGGAATGGCAATGAAGTACGCTTTTTCGCCCATTTTCGGGAAGGTGTACACCCTCTTCCTGATGTCCATAAAGCGCATAGCCATATCCATAAAGTCCACTTCGGGATGTTCGTACAAGACCCACATGATCTTGCCGGCGTCCATAGCCGACCCACCCCCGAGAGCGATGATGCAGTCGGGCTTGAACGCTTTCATCTGCTCCGCGCCCGCCTTGGCACACGCAAGAGTGGGATCCGGCGCGACGTCGAAAAAGGTCGTATGCGTGATCCCCATCTCATCCAATTTGTCGGTGATGGGCTTGGTGTAGCCGTTGTTGTACAAAAAGCTGTCGGTGACGATGAAGCACTTTTTCTTGCCCATGACCGTCTTCAATTCGTCCAAAGCTACGGGTAAGCAACCCTTTTTCAGATACACCTTTTCAGGCGCGCGGAACCATAACATATTCTCCCTCCTTTCCGCTACCGTCTTGATATTGACGAGATGTTTGACTCCGACGTTTTCGGAGACGCTGTTGCCGCCCCAGCTGCCGCACCCGAGCGTGAGAGACGGGGCGAGGGCGAAGTTATAGATATCGCCGATACCGCCTTGGGAGGACGGCGTGTTGACCAGAATACGGCAGGTCTTCATACGCGACTGGAACTCGGTGAGTTTATCCTGCTCGGTCAATACGTTGAGATAGATACTGGAGGTATGTCCGAATCCGCCGTCCGCGATCAGTCTTTCGGCTTTTGCGAACGCGTCCCCGATGTCTTTGGCGCGATACATTGCCAAAACCGGGGAGAGTTTTTCGTGCGCGAACTCTTCGGTAATGTCCACACTCTCCACTTCGCCGATGAGGACCTTGGTCTCCTCGGGCACCGTGACGCCCGCAAGCGCGGCGATCTTGACCGGCTTTTGTCCGACGATCTTGGCGTTGAGCGCGCCGTTGATCAAGATGGTCTTTCTGACCTTTTCCGTCTCTTCCGAATCGAGGAAATAGCATCCGCGGGTCAAGAACTCTTTTCTCACGGCTTCGTACACCTTGTCGAGGACGATGACCGACTGCTCCGAAGCGCAGATCATACCGTTGTCGAAAGTCTTGCTGTGAATGATGGAGTTGACCGCGAGGACGACATCGGCGGTGTCGTCGATGATGGCGGGCGTGTTGCCTGCGCCGACGCCCAGAGCGGGTTTACCGCTGGAATACGCCGCCTTGACCATACCCGGTCCGCCGGTGGCGAGAATGATGTCCGCTTCTTTCATAATCAAGTTGGTCATCTCGAGACTGGGGATGTCTATCCACCCGATAATCCCTTCCGGCGCACCCGCCTTGACTGCCGCTTCCAAAACGATCTTCGCCGCGGCGATGGTGGACTTCTTTGCGCGAGGATGGGGACTGATGATGATGCCGTTTCTGGTCTTCAACGCGATGAGGGTCTTGAAGATGGCGGTGGATGTAGGATTGGTCGTCGGAATGACCGCCGCGATCAGCCCGATGGGCTCGGCGATCTTTTTGATCCCGAAGGCTTTGTCCTCTTCGATCACGCCGCAAGTCTTGACCGAACGGTACTTATTGTAGATATACTCCGACGCGTAGTGATTTTTGATCACTTTGTCCTCGACGACGCCCATACCCGTCTCCTCGACGGCGAGCTTCGCCAAAGGAATACGCTGTTGGTTGGCGGCGGTCGCCGCGGCAAAAAAGATTTTGTCTACCTGCTCTTGCGTAAAGGTGGCGAACTTCTCTTGTGCGGCGCGTACTTTCGCAATCAGTTGCTCCAGTTTTTCCACGCCGTCAACGATTTCGTAGCGGTTTTCTTCCATTGATACCTCCGTTTGCAGTTGATATTATCAATAAACGGCTTTTGCAGCCGTTTGTTGCGTGTTTGACCGTCTTTCGGGTCGTTCCGCCATAAGCGGACTATTTTACCGACATCGTCGTGACGGTGTAAGTCAAATCGTTTTCGATGATCTGGACGGGGATCTTCCTGCTGGGGCTTATTGACAGACCCTCCAGATAATAGTCCTTTGCGTCCGGGGTATACGCCACCATAATGGCGGTCCCTTGCGGCTTATCGGTCAAACCAATGGCGATCACGGTGCAGTTGACGACCTTGTTGCCCGACGGATAAGGTACCGTCACCGCCGTCGTCCCATATGCGGAGCAACTGATCTTTTTGGCGGAGCCGTCCATAGGATCGGCGATCTTGAAGCCCGACGGAGGACTGGTCAAGGGGTAGCAACGGACGTAATGATACAGATATTCGCTATCGGTATAGGAGCTGCCCACGTTGATCTCTCCTTTAACGCCGTTCTTGTCATAGTAATAGTACTTGCCCGAATGGGAGGCGTTGAGGACGTAGTTCTTGCTCGCGTCCACGAGATCGGTATAGGTCTTTTGGACGGCGAGAACGGTGTAGCGCGTCGTCAAAAACTCGGTGTGAATGGTATACGCCCCGGTCATCTCTACGTCTATGGTCACCCTGCCGTCGGCGGAGGAATACTCTTTGCCGTTGAGGCTCTTGTCGGACGGAGAGCGCACCGTCTTGACCGTCATATTGCCCATCGACTCTTTCGTCTTGGTCTGCGTAATGGAATAGACGAGAGTCTCTTCGTCCGCCCACGCCGCCGAAGGAGTCGCACTGCCGGAGCACCCGGCAAATAACACCCCGACCGTGACCGTCACGAGTACGAGTGCGATGATCAAAAGAATCTTTTTCATACGAAAATATACCTTTACCTTTTTATAGTATTGCTTTGCTTATTCCATTATAGGGGGTCAAAAACGATTTGTCAATATTTAAAGCGGTCACCCGAACAGACCGTTCAGGACAAGGCACGCTTCCCGAGCGTCCTTGGAGTACCGCGCCCCGACGCTCTCGGCATAGTCCGCGCTGACCACGGCGCCGCCGACGAGGACCTCTATCGACGGATACGCCCTCTTGACCGCTTTGACCGTCTCGGTCATATTGTCCAGAGTCGTCGTCATAAGGGCACTGAGCGCCACCGCTTGCGGTCGGTACTCTTCGATCGCGGCGAGGACTCTTTCGGTCGGGACGTCTCTGCCGAGGTCGATCATACGATAGCCGTAGTTCCCGGCGACAGTCTTGACGATGTTTTTGCCGATGTCATGGACGTCTCCCTTGACCGTGGCGATGACCACGGTGGCGCGAGAGGCTTTCCCCTCCGAAAAACAGTTCTTTTTGATATAGTCCAGCATCGCTTTGGCGGTCTCGCTTCCGGCGATCAACGCCGGCAAAAAGACTTCGCCCCTTTCATACTTCTCACCGAGGTCGTCCAGTCCGCCGATGACGTCGTGCTCGATGATCTTTTCGGCGTTTTTGTCTGTTAAATCGATCTTCAGTTTCGCCATGCCTTCCGCCGTGCGCCCTTTGCAGACGCACTCGCGCAAAGAAAGGTCCACCCGCCTTTCCTCTTCGGCGGGCACGCCGGAATACGCCCGGATATATCCCTCGCATCGCTCGTCACCGCCCAAAAGAAGGGTCCGACTCACCTCGTCGTCGTTCTCTTTCAGCGTCGGATTGACGATGGCGGCGGTCACTCCCCTATCCTTTATGAGGCGATACAATGCGCCGTTCAAAATATGTCTCGCCGGTAGCCCGTAGCTGATGTTGCTCAACCCGAGGACGGTCTTAAAGTCGCGCTTTTTCAGTTCTTCTATCGTATCCAAAAGGATCTTGCCGTTGTTGTGATCAACGGAGACCGCCATCGTCAACGGGTCTATCAAGAGTCTTTTTTTGTCGATCCCGTACTCCTTGGCGCGAGTGGCGATCTTTTCGGCGATCTCCACGCGAGTCTGTACGTCCTGCGGGATCCCGCGTTCGTCCAGGCAAAGACCGATCAGATACGCGCCGTATCTCTTTGCCAAAGGCAGGACCGACGACAGACTCCTCTCCTCCCCGTTGACCGAGTTGATCAAAGCGACTCCGTCGTAGACTCTAAGAGCCGCCTCGAGAGCGGGCGCTTTGCCGGTGTCAAGACACAGCGGCAGCGCTACGACTCCCTCCGTCTCCGTGACCGTCCCGGACAGCAAACGCTTCTCATCCACGCCCGCCATACCGCAGTTGATATCCAATATCTCCGCGCCCTCCTCCTTCTGCTCTAAGCATAAACCGAGGATATAGTCGAAGTCAGAGTCCAAAAATGCCTGCTTCAAAAGCGGGCGATTGGTCGGATTGACGCGCTCCCCGATCGCTTTGGTCTTACCCGAAAAAGGCACCGCCTTCGCATAGGAACATATTCCGTCAAAATCGCCGTTCGGGATCCTGAATGGAAGACTCTTGACATCTGAAGAGAACTCTTTAATGAAATCGGGCGTAGTGCCGCAACACCCTCCGACGAGGGTCGCTCCCCGCTTTGCCAAAGACAGGACGGACTTAGAAAAGTCCTCCTTTTGCATACTGTAGACGGTCGAGCCGTCTCTGTACTCCGGGAGACCGGCGTTGGGCTTGACGAGCACCGGGACCTTGGCGACGGACAGGATCCGATCGACCACCTTTTCCAGTTTGTCCGGGCCGAGACCGCAGTTGACGCCGACGGCGGCGGCTCCGAGGGCTTGCGCCGTCAACGCAAAGCACGCGGCGTCGGTCCCGAGATAGGTCCGACCGCTCTCTTCAAAACTCATCGAACAAAGCACGGGCAAAGAGGTGTTTTCGCGGAAGGCAAGGAGGGCGCAACGGAGTTCTTTCAAGTCCCCCATCGTCTCAATGAGCACGCCGTCGCAACCGTACTTTTCGGCAAGGAGGGCTTGTTCGGCGAAGAGTTCGTACGCCTCCTCGAAAGTCCGTCTACCGTTGGGGTACAGGAGTTCTCCCAGCGGTCCGCAGTCGTACAGGACGTACTCCGCGCCCGACTTCTTCGCAGCGTCGATCGCCCCGCGGACGAGGTCCTCGAGCGTGTACGTCCGAAGATCCGCCTTGAGACGATTGCACCCGAAGGTATTGGCGCAGACGACGTCGCTCCCCGCCTCCACATAGGCGCGATGGACTTCGGTCAGAATCTCGGGGGATAAGACGTTAAGGAGTTCCGGTCGGTCAAAAAAACCGCGCTTGATGAGCTCGGTGCCGGTGGCGCCGTCTAAAACAAGACGGCGAGTCGATATTGCTTGAGAAAAGTACATACTCTTCACCTCTTTATGCCGACGATGGCTACGACGGACTTGTTGGGGACCAGCATAAAGCTCTCGTTTTGATACACACCTATCTTTTCGGGCGAAAGCAACCGCAAAAGGGGACCTTGCGTCTCCAGCGGTAAGTCGCCGTAGCCGCAACTGATCCGGGAGGTCAGCCGATCGCCGTCTTTTCTTTTCTCCTCTTCATACGCGTCGAGTCTTCGCTCGATCGCCTCCGAATAGCACGCGTCGAGGACCAAACCTTTGGTCGGACTGAGGGCGTAAGTGGACTTTATGTTCCGTTCGCTCTCCATGCCCATCGTCAAGAGGACGACGTACACCTCGTCGCACTCGACAAAGTGCCGCGCGGCGAGCTCTCCGCGCAACGTCACGTCCGTGCCCGAAAGACGCAGTCCCTCTTTCGTCCGCACAAGTCCGAATCTTCTGTCCGAGATCCGATGAAGAGTCCCTTCGGCAATGGGATATACGGTCCGAATGAGCCGTTCCGTCTCCTCGTCCATCTCGCCTCGAACGCGCAGGTACGCGCCGATCTCTTTTATGTTCATCGTCCAAGCTCCGTTCGGACGCCTTCGAAAAACGCTTTCGCGGTGTCCGCGTTGTTCATAGCGTACAAGTGCAGTCCGTCCACTCCCTCGGCAAGAAGTCGCCTGCTCATCTCGACGACGTACTCTATCCCCGCGCGCCGCATCCCCTCCGGGTCGTACTCGTAGCGGGCGATGCGTTTTGCCAGCCCCTCCGGGATCTTCGCGCCCGAGAGTTGTACCATGCGGACGATCTGCTTGGCATTGGTGACGGGCATGATCCCCGCCTCGATCGGCGAAGTCACTCCGTGCTTCCTTGCCCCTTCCAGCATATGTAAAAAGTCCCTTTCGTCAAAAAAGAGTTGGGACAAAAAGTGCGTCGCCCCCAAGTCCTCTTTGCGCTTCATCACGTCCAGATCGTCGGAAAATCGCGCGCTCTCCTTGTGCCCCTCCGGATAGCAAGCCGCCATCACCGAAAAACCGCCGAAAGATACGACGTCGGAAATGAGATCGGTCGCATGGCGATAATCGGTCAAGGTCCGCCCTTCGGCGAGGTCGCCGCGGAGCGCAAGGATCTGGTCGATCCCACGGGTCCGAAGATCGGACAAAGTCCTTTTGATCGTCGCCCGATCGCTTCCCGCGCAAGTCAGGTGGGCTACGGCGGGGACGTCATACTCCCGCCGGATATAGTCGCACACTTCGACCGTCAGCCCTTCCGCACTGCCTCCTGCCGAACAGGTCACACTGATAAAGTCCGGATTTATTGCACAAAGCCCCCGCAAGGGGGCGTAAATATTTTCGATCCCGTCGTCTCGTTTGGGTGGGAATACTTCCAGTGAAAAGATCGTTTTTGCCACTTTTAGGTCTCCAAAATGCTCTGTTTAGGCATATAATCTGATGGGATTGTTTTCGTACAGGATCCCAAGGAACGTCCCGTCGATCTTGGCGGCGATATCTTGGACGAACTGGGTCTCGTCGACGATCTTGAAGACGGCGAAGACCAATAGGACCAGCGTCAGGACAACTGCCGGTACAAAGATCAGCCCCAAGACACGGTTGATCGCTTTCATGACCTTGTTGTCCGCCTCGAAGATCCCGCAGATCACCTTGACGACAAGGATCCGCAAGAGTTGGACAAACAGGAAAAACACGACGTAATAGGCGATCAGTCCGATATTGATGGTCCCGAAAAACGCCCACTTTTCGGCGGCGAGCGCGGTGATATCCGCTACCCACACCGACACGCGGTCGATCTTGAGGACCAGCCCGGCGAACGTCGCCGTCACAAATACGGAAATGATGATACCGAACACGCCTTTGGTAAACAGCTTCAGCCCCTTGCCAAAGCCGCCGATGAACCCGACGAGCGCAGATATGACGGCTACTATTATGGTCACGATATCGATCATACTCATAGTTCTTTCCTCCGTTTTCTTACTCTATTCTGTTTCCATTATACTTTTTCCCGAAAAAAAACGCAATGATTTCCCTTCGCTTTTCGTTTTAAGCGAAAAAGCCGTCGCTCTTTTTATAGAAAACTTGCATAAACGCGATTGACCCGACCAAACTAACGAATGTATAATTATAGTGACAAGAAAAAGCATAGTCGTATTCAAAAACAATAAAACAAATCACGGAGGTCCTTATGAAAAAGAACTTTTTACGCATATTCGCCACGGCGAGCGTGGTCGTCGCGCTCTTGTTCGTGATCGTACTGCTTATCGCAGTCTACGGCGGGATCGGTCAAGCGGACTTTGAGAGCGGTCTGGTCCAAGGGCTCTTCACCGCCCTCGGCGTCATCTATCTGTTGCTTGCCGCAGCGACCGTCACGATGCTGTTTATGAACGACGAAGCGGCTAAGGAGATCGTCCTGCGCTCCGATACCGACGGCACGACCCGTACGACGGTAGGCGTGGTCAAACGCATCGCCAAAGAGACGATCGCTCTGGTAAGCGGCGTCAAGTGCACCCGCTGCGCCATCGTCAGCAACGACTACGGCGTCCGCCTGAAGGTCACCGTCAAAGTCAAGGATATCGACGTGGGCGACGCCGAAAGATACGTCCGCGCTTGTCTGGAAGACGCCTTCCTCGGGAAACTCAACTTCAAGTTCTATTCCATCGAAATAAAGGTCAACAAACTGAAATCGAAATACGCCGTGGACGTCGAAAAGGTGAAAAAACTGTCCGACGAACAAGTCGCCGAAAAGCAACCCGTCCCCACGCCTGTGATCGCCAACGAGTCCGCTCCTCTGCCCACCGAAGAGATCGCCGTCGAAGAGCCCAAAGCCGAAGTCCTCGCCACCGTCGAGCCGGAAGAGACCCTCTCGGACGATATCTCCACCGCAGTGGAAGAAGCCGCGACCGCCGGGGAAGAGACCACCGGGGAAGAACCTGCGTCCTACTCCGAACCGCTGGATCCGACCACTCTTGACTCTCCCATCGAATAACGGCGGCTCGCATAGCGCACGTCTTTACGCGCTCGTTGTACTCGCTCGGTCAGGATGATGATGTCCACGGTTGTGTCGACTTGCAGATTGTCTGCTCGCCGTGCATGCCGGATCCGCGAAGCCTTTTCGCCGACTAAAACACCATCGTCCCGTTATAGTACCGCCACTCGTGAATGCCGGACTTGTTCCGTCCGAAAGACTTGACCAGTTGTCGGTCTTTGACGACGGCAAATTTTACGATCTCGCGCAAGGCGGGATCGACGGGAATGGGCAAGGGAGAGCCGTTGACGTTGAACTTGGCGACAAAAGCGTCGGACTCCGACAGCTCTACGTCCGCCACGGCTATGCTGACTCTATTGCCGAACCACAATAAAGACGCTTCGTATCCGTGCTTTTTGCTCCGCTCCAATGACGCGACCAACTTTTCCAAAAACTCGTCGCACTTGTCCAATTCGAGCGTGACCGAACTCCCTCGGTCGCACTCCACGCTCTCCTCTCCCCCCAAAGTGACCTTGGTGGAGAAGATGTCGTTTTTGTTGATCTTTTTCCCTTTGGAATAGCAGTTTTTTATATCGATGGTGACGATATCGCTCTCCGACGCTTCCTCTACGTCCTCGCAGGACAAGCCTACGTCACGGCGCATGGACTTGACGACGCCGTCCGCTTCGGTAGCAAAGCCTTCGATCTTCACGCCGAAAAAGCGCACCTTTTGACCGACGCGCAAAGTGCCGGAGACCACCTTGATCCGCCATATTTTGCCGGACATAGACTCGGTCTGCCGAAACTCTTTGACGATGTAAAAGAGGAGTTTGTCGTCCATCTTATAAAAACGCCCTTTTTTGAAAAACTACTTCTTTGCCGCCTCGACGATGGCTTCGATGAGAGTCGGACCCGAATACCACGGCGTAAGGTCGGACTTGGACAAGACGTTCGCCGAGCGTTTCTCTTTGGCGACGACGCAAGTGGGCACAATCCGCACGCTCTCGTCGTACCCGCCAATCTTGCGCAGGATCTCACACGCACGGAGATAGTCCTCCTCGCTCGTGTGGTCGTCGATGTCGATCTTGGTCAGTACGATGATAGGTTTTTTGCGGGAGATCTTCGGCCAGATGTCGTAGATCCGGAAGTGGTTCTCATCCACCGCGCCTTTCAGTATCTCTCCCATCTCGATGCAGAAGACTCCGATGTCGCCGTGTTCCAGCCCTTTGTCGCGCTGGGTATGGAACTGGTCCTGTCCGGGCGTATCGAAGAAAGTAAAGACTTCCCTCTTGCCGTCCACCTCGATGGGCATACCGCGCTCGAATACGTCCACGCTCATACCGGACTCGTTGAAGACGAAGCGGTCCTCCTGCTCTCCCGTAAACTCGTTGATGGTGGACTTCTTCAAAAAGTAGTCCTTGTTGGCGATCCAGGTGTACAGAAGGGCGGGGTTGTACTTGGGAAGTTCTCTCTTGAAATAGTTCTCGAATTTTTCCACGCCGCCGACGTCGTTCAGTTCGACGAACAAGTACCCGAATAAAGTGCTCTTGCCCTGATTGGAGTTGCCGTACAGTACCACGTTCTTTTTCATATATTCCTCCGGACCCGAAAAAGATCCTCGTTTTGTTCCTTTCCATTGTATCAAACGAATGCAATAAAGTCAATGTAAAAGATCGTGGAGATGCATCCTGAAGACTGCGGAAGATTCGCCCTTTGGGCAAATTGCAACATGACGATAGTGCCCCTGCCGAACTTTTACGTTCCTTTCTTTACGCTAAGAAAGGATCGTATGGTTGACGGCTTCCGACGAAACTCGTATTACGCATTATGCATTCTTAAAGCACTCCGTCCGTCGTGATCCAGTCAATCCCGTAGGACGCGAGCCTGTCTGCGGTCGCCTTGTCGTTGACCGTCCATACGCAGCTGAAGCTATCTTTGCGTTTGGTGGCTTTGACAAAGGCGTCGGTCGCAAAAAGGTGGGTGTGCAAGCCCACGTTGTACCCCGCTTCGGTATAGACGAACGCCGGCAAAAACCAGCTTGCGAAGAGTTCGGTCCGGGCAAAGGGTTCGTAAGAGGAGATATAGTCGATTATTTTCTTATGAAAACTGCAAAAATAGGTCCTGTTCCTGCCGTTGATACGGTAGCATAAGTCAACAAGCTCCCGCGCTTCCGCTTCCGAGAACTTTTGCTTTATTTCCACAAAGGCATACTTGTTGGTGCCGGAGACGATCGAAAGGTACTCTTCCAGCGTGGCGATCCTATACGGAAGAGTCACGTCCGCCCCACAGTCGTCGGACAGATCGAGCGGCAAGTCCTTGATCTCGGCGTAGGTCTTTTCGTTGATGCTGACGCCCTTGTCGCGGAAGGGAGTCGCGTCGTGCGCGCATACGAAAACGCCGTCCTTGGTCCGCCACACGTCGGTCTCTATCCCCTGGAAAAAGTCCTCGTTTGCCGCCGCTAAAAACGCTTCGGTCGTATTCTGGAAGTACTTATTGCTCCAGCCGCGGTGGGCGATATACCGAGTGCCCTTTCCGTACTCTATGCCGACGGACTCCACCCGATTGACGTTGATGTACGCAAGCGTCCCCCACACGAAAGTAAGCAAAATCGTAACGATGACCGTTACGATTATTGCTACCTGTTTTTTTGTGAGTTTTTTGCGAACTCTTTTCTTCTTTTCGGTCATTTCTCTTGATCGTCAGCCGCGACCGCTTGCTCGTCACTCGTCTCTTCTATTCCCGAACTGTCTTTTTTGTTGTTTTTTTCCAGTATCTCGGTGATCTTTTTCCTATCCAGCTTCAACCGAGAGAAGATGACGATACCGGCTCCGACGAAGATCACCACGCCCACGCACAGAATCCAGCCGATGCCCTCGGACGCGCCCTCGCTCTGCCAGGACTGACCGCTGACAAACCCTACCGCCGCCAAAAGCATGGTGGATACGGTCGTCATGATCCCCTGTCCGATCTTGTAGCAGAAAGTCATTACGCCGGAATACGTCCCGGTCTTGTCTTCGCCCGTCTTTTCCTTTTGGAGAACGACGACGTCGCCGACCAATGCGAGCGGCATACTGTACAGTACGCCCGTACCCGCGCCCGCGATCATAAGCGACGGAGCCATGATGACCACGCCCAGCCAGGACAAGTCGCTCAAAAGCAAAGTGTTGATCTGCTCGCGCAGTAAGAACATCAAAAACAGCAAACAGCACCCAACGAAGCTGATGATAAGCCCGGTGAACATGGAAAAGTGCTTGCTCTTTTTCTTCGCCAACGCCGCCCACACCGGTTGGAAGCCGATGGTACAGGCAAGGAGCGCGCCCATCAGGACGTACATCTGCGTAGCGGTCAGACGGAAAGTGAACGTAAAGACGTTAAAGCCCAGCGATATAATGAGCGTCGCGCTCATCATAGCGGTGACGTAGCCGATAGCGATGATCGCCATTTCTTTGACCTTGAACGCCGCGAAAAAGTTCCTGAAAATCGCCCCTACGGTAACCTGTCCGGCGTCTTCGCGCTTTTTGCGCAGAAGCGCTCTCGTCTGCCGATTGGTCGGATTTTCCACGCCTTGGGCGATCAACTCCTGTCGGCATTGCGCCATCGTGAACTTAGGCGCGGGCGCGTTGAGGTCGATGCCCTTTTCCGCCGCCTCTTGCTCCTCTCTCTTCCTGACAAGCGGCACATGAATACGGCTCTGGAGGAGGAAGAAGGCGCTCGTCACAATGCAGATGGCGGTCGCCACGATCGCAAAGACCTGATATCCGGCGGCGATCATATTGCCACTGCGGAACTCTTGCCCGAACTGCGCCAAATACTCTTTGACGGCAAACGGCGTAATGATATCCTTGCCGTTGTACTGCACCAGATATTTACTCTTGTCTCCGCCGATCCCGTTGATGAAAGCCATCAAGGTATCGCGATTGTCGGAGATATATGCGTCGATATCTTTATAGTGCTCCAAAGGTTTGAGCGTGAAAGGATTGACGAAGTCTTTGCTTAACGCCCCAAGTTCGTACACGCCGGCATACTTGTTCTGGAAAGACGCCATCAAAAGCACCGGCAGAAGCATACCGATGACGTACAAGATCGACCTGACGGTCTGTATCTTGGTGCGTTCGTTGTAATCGGTGCTGATCTCGGTGGAGAACGCTCCCATCGGCGTATAATACATCGTATTGAAGGTTCTTATCAAGATCAAAAAGACCGTGAACCAAGCGAACGTCCCGCCGACGGACATATTCTGATAAGGTATGTACCATACCGCCAATGCCGTCGCCATCATACCGATCAATCCGATCAGCATAAACAGGTGCCGTTTTCCGAAGACTTTGCTATTGAAGTGGTCGGAAATATACCCCATAATGGGATCGCTGACCGCGTCGAACAGAACGGCTATACCTACGGCGATAGCCATAAGGACCGAAAAGTCAAACGCCGCGTTGCCTCCGACTCCGGGCAAAGCCATTGTGCCGAAAGTCACGATGTAGGTCGCAACCGTACAACTGATAATGCTGTACCCGAGGTCACCGATCCCAAGAGAGATCATGTCAAAAAAACGCACTCTCCCGCTTAAATCGGTTCGTCTTACTGCCTTTTGTCTTTGTTTAGCCATAAAAACACCTCAATAGGACTGTAAAAAAATTATAACATAGAACTTTTCTTTTGTAAATACGCATTTTAGACAGATGACTACTTTCGCCGGTGCGAACGAATCCAATGCGAAATGCGTAATGAAATGCATTGGCAATGCCGTCATACTGCTATTGGGGCAAAAACAACTGCACATTTGCAGTAAAAAAACAAGGTACCGTTTTGGGGTACCTCGTTCGATTGTTGTTTGTTTTCGCGCGTTATGACGTGCGCTATATAGGGTTGACTACAGTAAGAGCGTCTTGTCTTCGCCCATTCCCATCATTCCGTCGAGGACGTACTTGGTGCCGTCTTCGTCGCGCAGATAGCCTTCCAGTTCTCCCCAGACGACGTAGTAGTCGATGTTGACGACAAGAGCGTGCATGATCATCGGGTTCATGTTGTAGACCTTGAACTTGAGGTTGACCATATCGTGTTCGTCCTTGACCGTCCACTCGGAATAGTTCGTGAAGTCTTTGGACTCGACGGAGCGGGTGAACTTGACGGGAGGCAGGATAGAAGTCTTGCCTTCGAGGAAGATGAGGTTCTCATTATACGCTTCTTCGTCGGTGCTTTGATTGTGGGTGAGGTTAAAGGCGAGCCACTTCTTTTCGCCGTTGATCTCGCACTTGCCCATCGTGGTCACCCAGTCGTAGTGCGCCTTTCTCGGATAGTACCCTCTGTGGTCGTCGATGATGGCGGTGGTCTCGTCGTCGCTGAGCATCTCCTCTCCGTTAATAATCAGTTTGCCCTCCGCTTGGAAGAAATCTTTTTGGCTATACAGGGTACGGTTGTCACTGTACGGGAAGGGTATGGACGCCACGCAGGGCTTGCTGAGCCTGGTCAGTTTGAAATCGTACTCGATGGTCGCTTCGCCATAGCTGTTTTTGATGTTTTTTGCGTCGGACTTTTTGGTGTCGCCATAGCGGGTGATGAGGCACTTGCCGGTGTGTTTACCCGACAGGTCGGCTCTGCCGTCCTGGAAGTTGTTGACGTATTTCACGAAGCCGAACTCCGACTTCGCCTCGGCGACGGCACCGTTGATGAGGTTGGGGGCGATGACGGTGTCCTTCGACTTGATCTGCGTATCCCAGCAGTAGACGTCCTTGGTCCTCTTGTCGAAAAACATATTCAGCTGCTTGCCGAAGATACCCATGTCGCACACGACAGCAAGAAGAACGCCGTCCTTTAAGTGTACCTCGGTCGCTTCCCACAGGGTCAATTTCAATCTGTTAAAGCAGTCGGGCGCCTTGGTCGGATGCTTTGCACGAACAAGTTCCATTGTCTCGAACTCTTTGTCGAAGGTCCCAAAGACCACTTTACCGTTTTCGTCAACGAGATCTTTCGGCGTGGGCACGGCTCTGCGCTTCGGTGAAATAAATTTGCTATAGTCTTCCATCGTTTCCTCCAAGAAAAGAAAAATTATTATCTATTGTTCATTATACTAAAGAACCGATCCGATTTCAAGACCGAATTGAAAAATATCTTCGTTCTTTTTGCGCTATTTATGACAAATCGTTGGTTTGAACTCCGCTTTGAAGGTTTGCGTGTTTTCCCTCTCGCCCAAAAGACCGAACATAACAAAAACGCCCTTCCCTTCAGATCGGAAAGAACGGGTTTTTGCTTGTATTTCAGAGCCAAATAAAGGAACGGCGCGATCGACCGATTTTGTATCCCGGGTTTACCCATGAAGATGCCCGTTATTGTCCGAATAGTCTTCGGCCACGCCCTTTCGGACGATCGTCAGTCTTGCCGTCTTGTCCTCGACGCTCTTTTTGTCAACTTCTATCACAAAAGAGTGATGCGATAGGGCGTCAAGAAAGGAATCCGTCTCCGGTCTTGCTATCTCTACGATCAACTCATCGTCTTGTAGGTAGACATCTTCAATCTTTGCCGGATACACGTTCGGGAACACCACAAAAACCAGCACAAGTGATTTTTCGTTGAAAAACGAATCACCATAGCTCCGTATTTTCTTACCAAGATCACTCTCATAAATACGTTGTTCAATGTGGTAAGGATCTTCTCCTTTGATTTCAAAAAGGGACAATCCCGTTCCGTCGCAGAATTCTATCAACTCTTGCTTGGAGCGAAACAACCCTATGCAGTTCTCATCTATACAAACCCCGCTGAACTGACTGCTTCCATACGTCGATCCTTCATCATTGTCGCTTTCGGCGCACGTAACGGTATATTCCAACCTTACGTCGCTATAGGTTGGGGACAGTAATTCGGTATTCGGTTCGCTCTCCTCATGCAAAAAAAACACCGGCAAAACGATCGCAAGACAAAGTGCAACGGCTACGCACCCCGTCATTACAAATGGATAAACTTTGAGATGACGTTCCGTCGCCTTTCTTTCTCGCATTTCTTCCTTGGCGGCGGCAAGAATATGCGAATCGGGACTTTTATCCGATGTCCCCAACGATTTCAGTATCGTTCGTTCTATATCCTTCTTTTTCATCGTATTGCCCTCCGAGATCACAATACGCTTTCAGTTTCTTCAATATCTCATCTACTTTATATTGTATCGTTGAGCGAGGTTTGTCCAACTTTTCGGCAATTTCTCTTATCGTCAGACACTCCCAGTATTTATAGTAAAGTATGCGGTTCTCTTCCGGTGACAACTTCTCCATCGCTTGTCTTACCAGAAGACAATCAATAAAAGTATCCTCCCGGTCGTCTATCGGATGCATATAGCTCTCCAAAAAGAATGCTCCTTTCTCTTCATCTATGGGAATCTCTTTACCGTATTTTCCATTAAAATGATACGCCTTGTTCCGAATAATCGTAAAAAGCCAATTCAATCCGTTTTTGTTTTCGTCAAAAGTTTTTGCGAAGTACGGACAAGATCGACGAACACTTCACTGACGACGTCTTCCGCGTACCGTTTGTCGAATACGTATTTCTGCGCCATATTCAAAAAAAGCGAACCAAACTCCGAAAACAACTTATCAAGAGCTCTCGTTCCCTCTCTGAATACCTCTTATCAGATGATTGCACCTAAAAACGCGCTTGTCCACGGTTGCACCTCTATAATAAATAGTCGAGAAAAGCGTCGTTTGTCCAACGGAATTTGATATTATTGTATCATTTCAAAACCGAATGGCTAAACAAAGAACAAAAAAAGGACTTGGAATGATCTCCAAATCCTTGTTTCTTGACTGCGTGAAAACAACGGTCCCGTCGGATTTCGGTTTTTCATAAAATTCCGTTTTACCGCGACCTTTAAAATCCACTTATTCCGCCATATGCGCGCGGAAGAAGGCGATCATTCTTTCGTTGACGAAGTCGCACTCGGGCCACTCGGGGAAGTGGACGTTGTAGCAATGGTCGAGTTTGTGATCGACGGTGTCGAAGTCCTGCTTCTGTTGCTCCTCGGTGATGTACACGAACTCGTGCTCGTGTCCGGCTTCGGTCAGGATCTCGTCGAAAGCGATGACGTCCTTTTGCATAAAGTCGGCGTAAGCGCTGTTCATAAACAGCGGCGGCAGGGCATTCAGGTCCCCTGCGCGGACGTTAGCCAAAGCGTAGTTTTCGCTCTTTCTCCAGCCCTTGCCGAAGAAGAGCTTAAAGACGTAGTTTAGGACAGGGACGTGCATCTTTTTAAAGTTATCCACGGTGGAGACGCCGCAGACCCAACCCATTGCGCGGAAAGAGAGCTTCGTGGACATCCCGAGCCGCTCGGAAGTCGCCTTGTCGGCGTTGATCTGTTGTGACATACCGGCGATATGCGCGCCGGCGGAGTCGCCGATCAAAAAGACGTTGTTCAAGTCCCCGCCGTACTCTTCGATATGGTCGTAGACCCAGTTGTAGGCGTCGAAGACGTCTTGCAGGATCGCCGGGAACGTCCCCGCGTCTTCCACGCGGATGGTGCGGTAGCTCATATTGACGACGACGAAGCCCTTCTTTGCCAAAGCATGGCAGAACTGCGCGTTGATTTCCTTCCGTCCATAGATCCAAGCACCGCCGTGTACGTCCACGATGACGGGAAGTTTTCCCTCGGCGTCCTCCGGCCTGTATACGTCCAGAAGGTGGCACTCGTCTCCCTCTTCGGTGTACGGGATATTCTCCCATTTGGTCAAACCCGTGTACTTTTCCTGCCCCTCGATCCTCTCGGTATCCATCTTGGTCAGAAATCCGCAAAACTTGTCGATCATAAACTTATGCAGTCCCATAAATCCTCCATTGCTCTTATATGCGACTAAGATACTATATATGGTACCAAACCGCGCGAAATATGTCAACACCGAGCTTATTATTTCCGCTTACGCGGAGCGTAGTTGTCCGCTAAAGCGGATTGCAAATTTGCCAACGGCAATCTGCAAATTTGCCAACGGCAAATCTGATGAGGCAAGACCGAACCTGAAAACCGTATTGGTCTATACGCGTGAATAAAAATGGACACGGTATCGCAAAGTACGAATACGAGGGACGACTAAACCCATACTCAGTATCGGCTAATACGCATAGACTAAAATCGAATATCGTATCGGGAAGTACGAGTGGATGCACGGCAAGCCGTGCGTAAGGATAAATATATTGCTTTACCCAAAGTTTATTACAGACAAAAGGGGGAAAATTATGAGGAAAGGGGTGGAAGGGGGATTGGAGCGATTCCCCCTTCGCTTTACTCTGCTGAAAGCAGTATTATCCTTTAATCGGATTTTTAGGGCAGAGCCCTAAAACGTGCCAGGGTGCTACTTCGACCGTCATCCTGACTAAGCGAGTGTAACGAGCGCGTGGAAGGATCCCCGGGGATGTTTCGACTCCACTGCGTTCCGCTCAACATGACGGCTGCGCCGTTTAAGACGCGTAAAGTCGCCTGTCACACCTTCGCCGCCGCTATTCTGTTCGGAGGGCGGCGACAGGATCCTTCCTCGATGCCTTGACGGCAGGAATGAGCCCGCTCAAGACGGTCAAGAAGACGCTTAGAGCGATCATGATAAGGGCGTGGAAGACGTTGAGATCGGCGATGCCGTATACCCCGGCGAGGCTACCGATGATAGCGTTGATCGGGATGGTCAATAGCCCTGTGACGATCACGCCGAAGAGCCCGGCAAAGAGCCCTATGATAAAAGTCTCGGCATTAAAGACGCGCGTTACGTCTTTTTTGCGTGCGCCGAGGGCGCGAAGCACACCGATCTCTTTGGTGCGCTCTATGACGGAGACGTAGGTTATTATGCCGATCATCACGCCGCTGACGATGAGACTGATCGCGGTAAATCCGATCAGGACGTAGCTAATGACGTTGACCACGTTGGTCATGATCCGGCTCATCAATTCGCTCATATCGGTATAGGTGACCTTTTCCTCCTCGGTGTGCGTCGCATTGTACCGATCGAGGACGGTCTTTATTTCCTTTTTCGCGGCAAAATCTTTCGGATAGACGGTGATCTCGTTTGGGACGGTGATCCCACCATAGCGGCGCAAATCCTTGGTCCTCACCGTCTCCGGGTCTCCCGACCCGGTCATGACGTCCATCATGGACGAACTGTAGGTATAGCGACTGCCCGTCAAAGGATCCTTGGTCGGATTCTGCTCCATATACTGCAAGATCTCGCTTCCCTGATAGCGCTCCGCCATTTTGGAATACAGCTCTTTCGTGTACCCGATCCCATTTGACAGGGCACCTGTCTCGGTGTTTTTGTTTAGTCTTGCGATGCCGACGATCTTGGTCTCCACACCGATGGACAAGTCCGCTTGCTCGCCCTCGTTTATGACGAACTTGCGACCGTCGAAAGTGTATGCGGCGTCGGTATCCAAAAACCAGTACGACTTTCCGATCACGTCGGCAAAGCTGATTTTGTCGGCGACGTTGTCCCCGCTGACCAGCCCGAGCGACAGCAGTACCGTGTCCGACAAGCGGTTATATTCGTCCACGACCAAAAGCAGTTCTTCCGCCTTCGTCGGGAGTTTGCCATCCAGTACGTCGTACTGCGTGGATATAAAGTCGGTATTCACCAGCATATTCCATCGAGCGGTAGACTGCAAGCGCACCGTCTCCCCCTCGATCGACTTTGTGTAAATATTGAATTCCAACCCGCTCTCGTACAGAATATCGTTGACCAAGTCCGCTTTTATATTGCCCTTGACGTACTCAACGTACTCCTGCGTGATGACGTTCTTGGCGATCAAAGCGTTCTGCGTGGCGATCTTGCGGACGATGATCTCCTTGGCGACGGGGTACTTCTCGCCGCTGTCCGTACCATAATAGGCGTCCATCGCCTCGTCCACGTTGATGGCGGTCTCGGCTATGGTGATGGGATTGGTGCTGAGGGTATCGGTCGTCAACTTGTCGATGTACAGATTCATACCGTTGCTTAGAGCGAGTATGAGGGAGATGCCGATGATGCCGATACTCCCGGCGATCGACGTAAGTATGGTCCTGCCCTTTTTGGTGACCAGATTGGCAAAAGACAGCCTTAACGCCGTCCAAAAGGACATCGCGGTACGATCCTTTTTCTTGCCCCGACGGTCGTTCGTCCCGACGGGTGTTTCGGCTACGGGCTCCTCTTCATACGGGTCGCTGTCGGACGTGATGGTCCCGTCTTTGATTTTGACGATGCGGGTCGAGTACCGCTCGGCAAGTTCGGGATTGTGGGTGACGATGATGACGAGACGGTCTTTTGACAGCTCTTTCAGTACGTCCATGATCTGCTCGCCGGTAGCGGTGTCCAGCGCGCCCGTCGGCTCGTCCGCCAAAAGGACGTCCGGGGCATTGATGATGGCGCGTGCGATGGCTACTCGCTGCATCTGACCACCGGAGAGCTGGTTGGGGCGTTTTTTCGCCTGCTCGGTCAGTCCTACTTTGGCAAGAGCCTCCATTGCGGCTCTCTTTCTCGCCTCGGGGGAGACCCCGGCAAGAGTCAACGCCATCTCCACGTTCTTTTGTACCGTCAGGTGCGGAATGAGATTGTAGTTTTGAAAAACAAAACCGATCCTCTTATTGCGATAGTTGTCCCAGTCCTTTGCGGAGAAATTTTTGGTGGACCTGCCGTCGATAAACAGCTCCCCCTCGTCATACCGATCCAACCCGCCGATGACGTTCATGAGCGTCGTCTTTCCGCAGCCGGAGGCGCCGAGTATGGAGACGAACTCTTTTTTTCGGAATGATATCGAAACGCCGCGCAGGGCGTGTACGACCTCGTCGGAGGTCCGGTAGTCCTTTTTTACGTCAACGAGTCTCAGCATATAGTCCCGCTCCTTTGTCAAAAGTGCCCTTTCAGTATACGGACAAATGGTTAAAAATATATTAAGTCTTCTTTTTTCGACGAAAAGCTACAGCACGATCACTTTGCCGTATTCGATCGCCTCGAAGGGGCTCTGCGTAAACAGGACCTCTTTGCCCGCCGTGGTGAAGCGCGCCGTCTTCTCCGTCCCGAAGAATTCTATCGCCGTCCCGACGAACTCTTGCCCGAGGACGTACTCCTTGACGCGGACGTCCTGCGTATAGCTCCTGCGACTGACTAAAAGCGTCTTGTATCTCGCGCCGGTGGCAAGATAGGCGGGGTCCGAAGAGGTCTTGCCGTAGGACTCGGTATAGAAGAGCGGTTGTCCCGCTGCGTAGTCGTCCTCCGCCAAGAATATTTCGTGATAGTGCCCGCTCAGCATCACGTCGAGGTCCATTCGGTTGAGTCGATCGTTGAGTCGGACCAGATAGTCGAACGCATAGTCCCTGTCGTATTGACAAAACGAAGTCGGGACGTGGCATACGCCCACGCGATAGTCCACGCCGTCGGACAAATATTCGTTCTCCTTGTCGGCGATCAAGCCGTCCAAAAAGTCGATCTGCCTCTCCCGATACTGCGTATAGATAGCCGTATCGTAGAACTCTTTCCAGTCGTCGGCGTGATCCTCTCCCATATCGAGGACCACTCCCCACACGTTCTTCAATCGGAAAGTATAGAAAAAGTTCTCCCCCGTACTCCCCACATAGCGATGCAGTCTCTCCGACCCGTCGCACTTCAACTCGTGATTGCCTCGGGCGAATACGCAAGGAATGCGCCCGCCCGTACAGGCGTGCGCCAAATTGAGGACGGTGGAGAGGTTCTGTTCGGTCTCGAGATAGTTGATCGCGTCCCCGCCGAGGACCACGAAATCAGTCTTGTCGCCGAAGTACCCGGCGGCACGCGCCGCCACCCCTGTGTAGTCGTGGCTGTCACTGATCGCATACGCCTGGATCCCGTCGGTCTCGTCCACCGGACGAAAAGAGTACTCTCTTTTCACTTCGTATCCGAACAAGCCGGAAAAGCCCTGCTCGGAGAGCATCGCGTTGGAGCGGACGACGTACTTTTTCGCCTCGTCCAAAACATCCTGCGGCACCGTCACTTTGTGTACCCGGTCGGTCGTGCGGAGCTGTCCGGCGTACTCGTCGTAATAGGTCCTGCCGCCGACGTCCACTTCGCCCGAGCCCGGAGACGCCGTAGTCCAGACGATCTGATAGTCCTCGCCCACGGCATATACCGCCGCCTCGTCGTCGAGATAGTTGATCCTGATCGTCCTGAAGTCGGTAAAGCACAGGATAGCCGTCAAAACAAGCGCCGCGCAGAGGACCACCGAGAGGACCCTTTTGGCGCGGAACTCGACTTTGGCATGGAAAAAGCACAGATAGACCACGATCGCCGCGAATACATAAACGGCGAATATCTTCCCGCCCTCGATCAAAAAACCCTTGTAATGCGTCAAAAAGCCGAAAAAATACCCCAACGAAAAGAGCAGCATCAAACCGTTCCAGACGAACGTGACGATCAAAAGGACGAGATTGTTTTTCCAAAGGGCGAGTATTGCCGCGCACGTCGCCGTCGCAAGAAGCAGGGCGCCCATCAGATAGGGCAACGCGGTGAAGGTAAAATACCCGACGAACCCGAGCATCGTGTGCATGGAAAGATACACCAGCAGGGCGAAAAAACCCACCGCCGCGTCCACGATCGCCGCCACTTTTCTACCCTTCATACCCCCTCCGGAAATCGGTCAGTCGATCTTTATTTTGACGGGAGTCCGTCTGCGATAGACGGTCCAGTACGAAAAGCCGCACGACTTGACCATCTCTTTCGCTACGTCGTACATCTCCCCCACCCGACTCACGATATGCGCGTCGGAAGAGAAGGTCACGTTCTCCCCACCCAGCTCGCGGTATCTCTTTATGATCTCCGCCGTGGGCATAAAGTCCTTGCTCTTTATATTGCTGTTGATCTCTATGGTCTTGCCCTTTTGCACGACCTTTTTTAAGATCTCGTCGATCACGTCGCCGAACTCTTTCATCGTCAACGCCGGATCGGGATAGGGAGAACTCTTCCTGACGTAGCCGATGTGGGACACGGTGTCGTAGTCGTACTTTGCGTCCAGGCTCTTGAGTATCTTTTTCAGATACGCCCCATACGCCTCCTCCTTGGTCTTGCCCTCGAAATAGTCCTTGCCGTAGCTCTCCACCCCGTCCACGGTGTGGATGGAATTGAGTACGTAGTCCAGTTTTTCATACGGGAGGGTGGTGGCGTAGTCCTCTTCGGATAGCTCGGAGTAGCCGCACTCGATCCCGAGGGCGAGAAAAGGATATTGCTCCTTCATCTTGGTCACCGCCTCCACATAGTCGGTCAGGACCATCTGCGGGACGCTCTTGTACCGCTCTATGTGCGCGTAGTCCCGATCGTAGTGATCGGTGAACGCCATATATTCCAACCCCAACGCTTTTCCTCTCTCCGCCATATCCGTCGCGGAAGACTTCCCGTCGAAAGAAAAGTGCGTATGCGTGTGCGCGTCGATCATCTTGCCTCCCCCTACATCTTGTCGGGCGCGTCGATGCCGAGTAGTCGCAGCCCTTCCTCGAGGACGGTCTTGACGGCGTATACCACGTTGGCGCGCGCCTCTTTGACGCCCTCCGGCTCGTTCAGAATGCGATTGTTGAGATAGAAGCGGTTGAAGTCCTTGCACAGGTCGATCAGGTACCGGGACAGATACGACGGCTCGTACCTTTCCGCCGCCGTCTTCAGGACCTCGCCGAACTTGTTGAGATCGGCTATCACGGCGCAACTCGCCTCGTCGGACAAGCTGGCGTAATCCGCCTTTTTCTCGTCGTACCGACCGATCTTTTTCATCAAACTCTTGCACCGCGTCGTCGTGTACTGGACGTAGGGACCCGTCTCGCCGTCGAAGTTGAGGACCTTGTCGTACGAAAAGACCATGTCTTTTATGCGGTTGTTGCTGAGGGCGAAGAAGATCACCGCGCCCACGCCCACCGTCTCGGCGACTCTCTCTTTGTCTTCGAGGTCGGGATTTTTGGCGGTGATGATGTCCAGACTCTTTTGGACCGCGTTGTTCAAGACGTCTTCGAGCAAGACCACTTTGCCCTTGCGCGTACTCATCGCGCCGTCCTCCAGACTGACCATCCCGAACGGGACGTGTACCATGTCCTTCGCCCAGTCCTTGCCCAAAAGCTCCAGCACCTTGAAGACCTGTTTGAAATGCAGATTCTGTTGATACGCGACGACGTAGAGGCACTTGTCAAAGTCGTATGTGGCCTTGCGATAGAACGCCGCGGCAAGGTCTCTTGTCGCATACAAGGTCGCCCCATCCGCCTTGACCAACAAACACGGCGGCATATCGTACTCCGACAGATCGACCACTTTCGCGCCCTCGCTCTCGACGAGCAATCCCTTCTTTTCCAGTTCTTGAAGGACCGGCTCCATCTTGTCGTTGTAAAAACTCTCCCCGGCATAGCTGTCGAACTTGATCTTCAGCCGATCGTAGGTCTTGCCCACTTCCCGCAAGGTGATCTCCTTAAAGAGCGAGAAGAGCCTCGTCGCCTCTTCGTCTCCGTCCTCGATCTTCTTAAACCACGCCCGCGCCTCGTCGTCCAGGGTCGGGTCCTTTTCCGCTTCCTCGTGGAATCGGACGTATATCTTCGTCAGGACCTTCATGCCTTCTTTGCGGAGTTCTTCCTCGCTGCACCATTTTTTATATGCGACGATCAGTTTCCCAAACTGCGTCCCCCAGTCGCCCAAATGGTTGATCCCGACGCACTTGTAGCCGAGTTTTTCCAATATTTTGTACAGGCTCCCGCCGATCACGGTCGTAAGCAGGTGCCCGATATGGAAGGGCTTGGCTATATTGATGGATGAGTAGTCGATGCAGACGGTCTTGCCTTTTCCGATCGTATCCGACCCATAAGAGGCTCCGTCGGAGAGGACCTTTTTGATCACGCGCGCCGCCTCGGACGCCTTGTCGAAGCGGAAGTTGAGATACCCGTTGACGGCTTCGACGGAGGCGACCCCTTCGGGCAGTCTGTCCTTGACCGCAGCGCAGAGATCGGCGGCGATGACCTGCGGGCTCTTTCTGAGCGTCTTTGCCAGACGGAAGCACGGTAGCGTCAAGTCCCCCATCTTCAGATCGGGGGGCGCCGTCATAAGACTGTAGACGTCCTCCTCGCTCAAGCCCTCGACGGGAATGACGCGAGATAGTTCTCTTTTCAGTTCGGTTGCCATATGTTACCTGCCTTCGGCGAAAAATGCGCCGTGTTTTATCCAAATCTTTTTGCGATCTTGCCTTTGGTCACGTCAAAGACCGTCGCCGGACCGAAGTCCTCGTCATACTCGGTCGTCGTGACCAAAACCTGCACGCCCGACAGACTCTCAAACAGTTTTTTCAGTCTGCCGCGGTCCAGTTCGCTCGCCACGTCGTCCAGAATGACCACCGGGTACTCTCCGACGGTGGAATAGATCCCGTCCACCTCGGCGAGCTTCAGACTGAGTACCGCCGTCCTCTGCTGCCCTTGCGAGCCGTACTTGCGGACGTCTATGCCCCCGGCGATGATCTTCAGATCGTCCCGATGGCACCCCACCGTCGTGTACTCTAAACGACGGTCCTTCTCGAAGTTCTGCTCGTACAGCCGCAAAAAAGACCCCTTTATATCGTCGAAGTCAATTTCCTCGGTCTCATAGGCAAGGGAGAGGTCCTCCTTGCCGTCGGTGATCTTCCTGTGCCTGGCGGCGGCAAGGGGCGCGATCTTTTCCACAAACTCCTTCCGCTTTTTGACGACGTATTCCTGCCGGTCCGCCATCTTCTCGACGATGATGGCGCTCATTTCGGGGAGGTCCCTGCTGTCCTTATAGTTCTTGAGCAGTTTGTTCCTTTGCGCCAAAAGTTTGTTGTACTCCGACAGTTTGTAGAAGTACACCTTGTCGGTCTGACACAGGCTGATATCCAAAAATCTTCTGCGGTCGGCGGGGGAATCCTTGATGAGTTTCATCTCGTCGGGAGAGAAGTAGACGGCGTTGACGACGCCCATCAATTCGCCGATGCGGGCGATGGGGAGTTCGTCCACGGTGATCCTCTTTTTGCCTTGCGCGTCGATATATACGTCCACCGTATGCGCGCCGAATCTGCGCTCCACACGGAGTCGGATCCGCGCGTGATCGGCTCCCGACCAGGAGAGGAGTTCCTTATCCTTGAGCCCTCGCGCCGACTTGCCCACCGAACAATAGTAGACGCTCTCGGCGAGGTTGGTTTTTCCCACGGCGTTCTGCCCGACGAGCACGTTGATCCCGTCGGCAAAGTCCAGATAGAGTTTGTCGTAGCTCAAAAAACCTTCGAGATAGAGTTTGTCCAGCCTCATTGCCTGCCGATATCGTAGGGAGTGACCTGATAGACGTAGTAGTTGAGCCAGTTGTTGAAAAGAAGCGTCCCCGTACTGCGCCAGGTCATATCGATCTTGTCCTCGTCACCGTCGAGGAAATAGTTTTTCGGCGGGTCCACGTCCATCAGTCCCCGATCCTTGTCCCGCAGGTACTCCTTCTTCAAGGTGTCGCGGTCATACTCCGCGTGCCCGAAGAAAAAGAACTTCCTGTTGTCGATACATTTAGCGACGCTTACGCCGCACTCCGGTCCCTCGGCAAGAACCACCAGTCTGCCGTCGGACTTGAGGGTCTCTT
>JAFVAC010000036.1 GCA_017476265.1 Clostridia bacterium | reverse complement strand
CTTGAGGGTCTCTTCGTCGATCTCCGTATGGCGGGAGTGCGGAATAAAGAACTCGTCGTTGAGCCCGCGCAAAAGGGGCTCGAAAGGGAAGTTCGAACGATTGCCGAAGATGCCGAACTTCTTTTTGTCGAGGCGTCTCTTGCCGATGCCGTAGTAGTAGTTGAGCGCGGCTTGCGCCCCCCAGCAAATGAAGACCGAACTGGTCACGTTGCGCTCGGCATACTCCATAATACGACACAGTTCGTCCCAATACTTGACCTCCTCGAAGTCAAGCGTCTCCACCGGCGCGCCGGTCACGATCATCCCGTCGAACTTTTTGTCCTTAATTTGGTCAAAAGTCACATAAAACCGTTCGAGATAGTCCTGCGCCACGTTGGTCGCGCTATACGTCGCCGTCCGTACCAAGGTGACGTTGATCTGCAGCATACTGTTGCTGAGAATGCGCATCAACTGCGTCTCCGTCTCCACCTTGGTGGGCATCAGATTGACGATGGCGATCTCCAGCGGACGGATGTCCTGCGTCGCCGCACGGGAAGACCCCATCACGAAGATGTTCTCCCTGGTCAGCACGTCGAAAGCGGGTATATCCTTGGGTATGACTATGGGCATGTATTCTCCTGTAGCGGGTCGATCCGCCCGCCCTTTTTTCCGTTACGGTCTATTTCCTCGAAGCGATGAGGGCGTTCTTGACATCCTCCACGAGGTCGTCTCCGTCCTCGATCCCGCAGGACAGACGGATGAGATTGTCGCTGATGCCGCACGCGACGAGGTCCTCGTCGGTCAGCTGTCTGTGGGTGGTGCTTGCCGGATGCAGTACGCAGCTCCTCGCGTCGGCAATGTGCGTGACGATGCAGAAAATCCTGAGCGCTTTCTGGAACTTGCTCGCCGCCTCTCTGCCGCCTTTGATGCCGAAGGTGACCATGCCGGACGCCATTCCTTTGTCAAAGTACTTTTGGACCAAAGGATAGTTCTCATCCGAAGAAAGTCCGCCGTACTTGACCCATTCCACGTCGGGGCTCTGCGCCAGCATAGTCGCCACGCGGAGGGCGTTCTCACTGTGTCGCGGCATACGGAGATGCACCGTCTCCGTCCCGAGGAAGGTCAAAAACGCGTTCATCGGACCCATCTGCGCCCCGAGGTCGCGCATATATTGCGCGCGCGCCTTGGTGATGAACGCCGCCCTGCCGCAGTCGCGTGCGTAGACCATCCCGTGATAGCTCTCGTCCGGGGTGACGAAGTCGGGATAGCGGTCGCTCGCGGAAAAGTCGAAATTGCCCGCGTCCACGATCATACCGCCAACGCTCGTCGCGTGCCCGTCGAGATACTTGGTCGTGGAGTAGAGTACGACGTCCGCTCCGTGCTCGATCGGTCGGCAGATGATAGGAGTGGCGAGCGTATTGTCCACAAAGAGCATCAATCCGAACTTTTTGCAGACGGAAGAGAGTTTGTCAAAGTCGGCGACGTACATAGCCGGATTGGCGATCGTCTCGCAAAATAGGAGCTTCGTCTTGTCGTCCACGAGCGCCTCGATCTCCTCTTGCGACGCGGTCGGCTCCACAAAACGGCACTCGATCCCCAGCTTCGGGAGCGTGGTGGAAAAGAGATTGTAGGTGCCGCCGTAAATGGTGGACAGCGAGATCACGTTGTCGCCGGCGTGGCAGACGTTAAGGACGGCGAGCGTGGTCGCCGCCATGCCGGAGGCGCACCCCATCGCGCCGACGCCGCCGTCAAGGTCGACTATACGCTTCTCCAGAGCGTCCACCGTCGGATTGCCCAGACGAGTGTAGAAAAACCCGGACTTTTTCAGATCGAACAGATCCCCCATCTCCTCCGGGGTGTCGTACTTGAACGTCGTGCTTTGATAGATGGGCAGGACTCTCGCCTCGCCGTTTTTCGGTGTGTATCCGGACTGGACGCACTTGGTATCCAATTTGGTCATAATGCCTTTCTCCATATATTAGTTTTTATCTGTTTCGGTCCCCAAAATTTATCGATTGGGACCCGCAATAGTCTAATAGTCCGCAAGGGCGCGTTGGATATCGCGCTGTTGCTGTTTTTCTTTGAGCGCCTGTCTCTTGTCGTGCGCTTCTTTTCCCTTGGCAAGGGCGAGCTCCACCTTGACCAGCGACTGCTTGAAATACGCCTTGGTCACGACGAGGGCATAGCCCTTTTGCTCCACCTTGCCGCGCAGGCGCTCGATCTCCTTCTTGTGCAAGAGGAGTCGCCGATCCCGCCTCGGGTCCGGATTGAAGCACCCGCCCATCTTATACGGCGAGATGTGCGCGCCCACGAGAAAAACTTCGCCGTTTTTTATGAAGGCAAAGCTGTCTTTCAGGTTCAGTCCGCCGCACCTGAGGCTCTTTACTTCGCTCCCGACGAGCTGAATGCCCGCCTCAAACGTATCTTCGATGAAAAAGTCGTGATACGCCTTTTTGTTGGTCGCGATGATCTTGATCTCTTCTCTCATATTCCCTCGCGCAATACGCCATTCCGTATTGTACCATATTTTTGTACGATACGCAAACACTTCCAAAAAAGCGGGAAGGCGGATCTCCTTTTTACTCCTCCACCCTTTCGTAAGACGACTTGCCGTCTTGTATTCTGTAAATAAAGTTTTCCCCTTTGTCGTGGCTATCGTACCAGACTTGGGCAAAGAAGGGGATCTTTTTTGCCAACAGGTCGAACTTCCACTCCCGATCGGGCATACAGCACGGACACCAGTGTCCCGCCTTGAGAACGGTGTACGGCGAGGAGAAAAACTCGTGCCCGTCGTGGCATCTCCACTTGACCTTGGTGTACAGATCGCCCTTTTGCATCTCCTCGGTCAGGCACTCCCCTCCGCGGAAGGTCGCCGCCGCGCGTAAGTCGTCGAGGTCGATCTCTTTATCCGGCTTATTTTCGTCATACCCGTGGTCGAGATCGAACGATCTGTCGTAGATCTTCTTCTGTTCATAGTCCGGTCTTTCGCACAAGAGGTCGTAGTCCGCCCAATCTTTGGAGAGCGCCTTCGCCTCCTCTGTACCGCCGTAGATCGCCGTCACCCGTCCCTCGTCGCCGTGTTTGACCCAGTAGGCCGGGGCGTTGTCGTTTTTCAAGAGGGGCTCTATGACCAGTTTGCGGAGGAATTTTGCCGGCAAGATCTTCGCCACGGCATAGATCTTGTGTCGGGAGGCAAACCACGCCCAGAAGTCCTCGCACCCCTGCGTTCGGAAGGAGAACATCTCTTCCAGAACGTCGCTGTCGGAAAACCAGAAGCAGTGGAAGTTCCTCTTCGCTTCCCAGTCGGGCGAAAAGAACGCTTTGACCGACCCGCCGATCAGTTTGAAGCCGTCGTCAAAGGTCTCGTACCCCGTCTGTCTCGCCGCCTGCCCGTCTCCGATGTTGTAGACCCTCTTCCAAAAGTCGTCGCACGCTCCTTTTCGGTCGGCTTGCAGGATGTTGCGCATCAGAATGCCACTGTCCTTTGCCGTCACCCATTCGATGGGCACGTCCCATGGGGTGTGGAACATCAAGCCGTCGGAGATGTTGTTCATCAGCATATTGTCATACAGGATCCCCGTCTGTCGAAGGACCGCCCAGCACCGTAAGTCCGACTCCAATACGTACCGCTCGGCGCGGAGTTTGCTGGTGCCGTATACGTCGTACGCACTGGTAAGCAGAGGATCCCCCACCCTCCCCCAAGGATGGAGTTCGTTCCTGTTGCCGTATACGGCGACGGTGGAGATATGGATGTATTTTGCCGAATTGCCGTTTTCGATCACCGAATTTACCATATTGACAGTGCCGTCGAAGTTGGTGGTGACGGTCAGCTCTTCATTGTGGTCGGCTTTGGGCGGGATCACCGCGGCAAGATGCAAGACGTAGTCGGCTCCGGCGGTCAGACGAAGGCAGTCTTCATAGGACCGGACGTCCCCGAAAAATACCTCCAGCCGCTCGCCGTACTTGGATTTCATCTTCCTGAAAAACCGTCTGTCCTTCGCCGTGTCCAAAGACAGAACGCGCAAAAGCTTTATGTCAGGGTCCGTCAGGACGTATTTGAGCGTCTCTTTTCCCATAGCGCCGCTCGCACCAGTCATTGCCACTTTGTACATATCGTCTACTTCCTCTTCTGTTCTTACGAAAAACAAGCTCCCGCCAATCTCAGCAGGAGCTCGAAAAAGTTTGGTTTCACCTTGCCGATCGGACGTCTTCGATTATTGTGGCAACGCGTTGCGCAAGATCATAAAGACGAAGAACAGAATGCTGGTGACCAGGATCGCGGCGGCGATGATGATCGTCCATCTCTTGAACTTCCCGTCCAGACTGCGCGCCTTATTCTTGCCAAAGAAGGACTCCGCTCCGCCGGCGATAGCGCCGAGATTGTTGGTATTGCCCTGCTGAAGGACTACGATTATGATCATGGCGATAGAAAGCAACACCATAAGCACCATAAAGATGGAACACAAGACGGTGTACACGGTGTAGGCTTGTACCGCCGAAAGCATCATTCCGAACATATTTCACTCCTAACAAGATATTATGCTGAATTATTTTAACACACTATTCGTCCTTTTTCAAGCGTTTGTAAACATTTTTTGAAAAAGAGCGTTTTTCCCTGTCGACGCTCTCCCGCCTCTTATTCGGAGGCGGGAAAAGCGGACTGTCCGTTTATGCGCCCTGTTGCGTCGCCGCCCATTGCGTGGAGGTGGCGACCTTGACAACGTTGGTGTCGTCGAAGACGTACGCGCCGGAGTCGGTGTTGTTGCCGCCGACCAAGGAGTCCTCGGTCAGTTCGGTCAGATCGGCAATGCTGTCGTCCACGACGATACCGAAGCGATTTCTGACCAGCGTATTGAAGCGGATGTTGTAGCCGATCGTGATCGCGCTCTGATCGACGCTCCCTTGCGAGAACTTCCCGTACCGGATCACGATACCGACCTCGTTACCGGAGAAGCGGTCGCTTAAGACGTTCACGTCGCCGCTGACGCTCTCGACCGACAGACCGATATAGTTGTCGGAGAAGTCGGTGTCTTCGATACGGAGATTGCCGCCGACGTGTTCGACCGCCCGACGGAAGCCACTGTAGACGCATCCGCTGATCGTCAACGTGCCGGTATAGTTGGCGTCGGTACGGACGCCGACGGTGTTCTTATCCGAGATGGTGGCCGTCTCGCCATCCTGCTCCTCTTCGTGATAGCTATAGAAGCGGCAGCCGTCGCTGATGCGGACGTTGTCGGCGCCGGGTCCAATATCCACGCAGATATCGCCGCCCGCCGCCGTCCGGAATCCGACAATATGCAGATCCAACGCGCCGTCGGAGACGGTGATGCCGTTCAGCCAGGTGACCAAGTTCTTGTCCTTGTCATAGCAGCCGTATATCGACACCGATCCGGCGACGTTCATCTCGACCTTGCCATAGTCCTTTTCGATCGGCTTGCCTTCGGCGTCGAAGTTGCTCTTGAGATAGACCTCCACGCGAGCGCCGTCTCTCGCGCCGGACACGGCGGAGGCGAACTCGGCGTCACTCGACACTTCGTAAACCTTGACCTTCTGTCCGCCGACCGAACGCACGCTTCCTAGGCACTCGGCGCTCGACTTGGAGTCGTCCGTGTAGCGATACAACGTGACGATAGCGGTCCCCGTCACGCGGAGCGCACCGTACGTCGTATCTACGGCGTCGCCGACGTAGTCGTAAGGCAGATAGATCTCCGTCCTCTCCCCGGAGACGACGGTAGCGACGATATCGATCAGACCCGTGCGGTCTTCCGCTCCCGCCCGTCTGATCGACAGCCCGGTCCCGCCAGAGACGGAGATGATGTATCTTCCCGTCTTCTGGACGTAGACTTCGTAGTTGTCGAATCTGGAGATGAGCGACGCATAGGAGTAGCTACCGTCTCCATTGACGTAACCGTACAAGCTACCCGGCTCCGGAATGGGTCTGAGCGCCAGTCTCTTGTAGGTCACGCCGTCGATCTCTTTCTCCGACACCTCGTAGGTGTAGGGCGTAGCGTGGTTGATATCGATCTTGAAGCCGTCCAGTTCGTACTCGTAGCCGTTGCCGATCGTGAAGTAGTCCCGGACGTCGGTGATCACGTCGGGATAGCCGAAGACGGACGCGTCCTCTCCGCCGACCAACCCGACGAACTCGAGATAGCTATGCAGGTCCGCCACCTCGTCCAGATAATCCGAACCGGCGTCCTTGAGTCGGACATAAAGCGTCTTGGGCAAGACGTTGACCGTAGTCGTGTTGAGGGTGGCGTTGTGATAGTTGTTGCCACCGTCGATCTGAGCTTCGCACAGATACGAGCCGACGTTGATCACGCCGTCCTCCAAATAGACGTCCTCGCCGGAAACGTTCCGTTTGTAGGTATAGTGGACCCGGACGCCGGCGGGGAGATTGCCTTCCTCGTCGTGCAAGCCGTTGATGAGCGGATTCTGCATCCTGCCGCTATACACCAGATCGGTGGAGACGTAGGAGTACTCGATATTCGGCTTTTCGATGTTCAACGCGACGGCGATGGTGGTCTGATCTCCATAGCCCAGTTCGTAATTGCCGCGGTTTTGGACGGAATCCAAAGAGAACAGAGCGGTGTAGGATCCGACGTCGGTCGGGATCGAACCTATCTCCTTATTGCCCTGCGTATAGGACACCTTGACCGCAACCTCCACATAGGTGAAGTCGGGCGTCAGGGAGTCGAACACGGTGGCGTTTAATTCCTCTCCGAGCAGTCCGGTCTCTTGACGGATCTGCATGGACACTTCGGTCAAGCGGCTCTTGGCTCCGCCCGGCACGCGACCGAACAACTCCAGATACGCGTACGACTTGGCGGTGACGGTGGAGATGCCCGGATTCGCTTGACGCTGCACTTCCACAAGCCTGTTCTTTTCCTCTTGCGAAGAGAACCAGTTGTCCGCGGTGACGTAGGGCAGACCGGACTCGACGGTGAGCGGCTTAGCGGTGCCGTCATAGGTATACTGGACGACGTTGTTGAGTCTGTTTTCAAACTCGATCGCCGCGATCGGGATCCTGATCGGCGTGATCGTCAGACGGAAGAGCATCTCGTCTACGAGCATAGCGTTGTAGTCGAAGACGTTGACTTTGATCGTATATTCTCCGACGTCGATGGGGTAGTTGGTCCTGGAGTAGTCTCTTTCGGGAGCGGACGACAATTTGTAGCGGATATCCACCGCAGAGCCGTCCAGCGCCATATAGGAGCCGTCTTCACGGAGGACCGTCATCACATCGGCGTTGAGGTCCAGCGGCAGACGGTAGTAGTGGGCGTCATAGCTGTATTCCAAAGCCATATTGCCGCCGACAGCCGCGAGGATCTTTTCGGTGATGTCCACCTTGTCGATATAGACGGTCAGAGGCAACTCTCTCCAAGCGCCGTTCCTGTCGTAATAGAAGGCGTAGATCGTGTAGCCGTCCTCGGTCGCGCGGTTGACGTTCAGTCCCGTCAGATCCCACAAGGGCTTGATCTCGTACACGTCGCCTTCGTAGACGTAGGTCAGACGAGGCAGATCGCTCGACCTGAGCTCCTTGCCCAACTTCCATAAGATGGCGTCTCCGTCCTCGTTGCCCGCCCAGGTCCAGACGTCCTCGCCGTAGCCGTCCTTGACCGGAGTCGGATCGAAGACGGCGTCGGTCACCGCGGTATGCAGGTACGCGTCCAAAGGCATCGTCACAAAGAACGCTTTCGTGCGATTTCCGTTTTCGTCCGCCGCCACGCGGAAGTTGCTGCCGTTGAGATCGAACAGGCACCGGAAGGTCGCTTTCTTACCCAAAATATCGTAGGAGGTCGCGTCCTTGTCGAGGACGAACTCCGTCCTGCCGCTATCGGTCAGACTGACAATGGCGTCGGGGATCGTCCCTGCCGGCTCTTCGCTGTAGTTCGCCCGCTGGAAGTTGTTGTCATACGGGACGCTCGTGTAGTCCATACGGACGTAGCGATTATATTCGTCGTCCAAGAGCGCCACCATAAGAGGATTGATGACCTCCACCCGGAAGGTGATGTTGTTCGTTAGCCCCAGACTCGGATATGCCACCTTGTCCCAGCCGAGTACGCCCAGCACCGATTCGTAGGTGCCCGGAGACTCGGTGCTGACGTCGTTGAGCCACATATCGGCAAAACTCAAAGCGACTTTGCGGAAGTCCGCGCGCGCCCCGGTCCCGAAGTTGTAGTACAAATAGGGATAGTTCTTGGCGAGCTGATCCCCTGCGCTGCCGCCGCCGGCGACGAGGTAGATGGTCCCACCGTCGATATAGATCCTCTCGCCCGAGGCGTCTTGCTCTATGCCCTCTATGTGGATGTCCTCCACCACATAGCGGACGCGAATGGTGTACCCGAGATAGCTGAACTGCGCCACGGCGTGATAGTCGAGGGCGTTGTTCTGAATGATATCCGCCATCTTGAACGAACCGGTCGCGCCGTACTCGAGCGCCCAGTCGGTGATGGCGTAGTCCTTTTGGTCCCCGCCGTTGAAGTCCAGGACCAGTTTGTCGGGATAGGTGATATCGAAGGGATTGAGCGTATGCACGTCTGCGGAGACGTCGATATAAGCGCCCTCTTCGTCATAGGTCCCGAAGGTGGTCGTCTCGCGTTCTTCTCCCCGGACCGACAGGCGAGTCACCGTTCTGTCCGTCACGCTGAGGACGATGTTGAAGACTTCGTACCCCGGCGCGTTGCGCATGACGACGGCGGTCCCGTTGGCGCTGACGGCGATCGAACCCGTCCCGCTGTAATCGAAGCGAACCGTGTACTCTACGCCGTCCATTCTGACCGTATAGCCGAGCGGGCGGATCTGCACGTCCGTCTGTCCCGTCAGACTGTACTTGACCGCGGAGTCGTCCCAGGTCACGTTGTTGAGGGCGGCTTGCTTCTTGCTCCCGTCCTCGTTGGTCAGATTGGCGTAGGTGACCAAAATCTCGGTCGGCAAGACGTACTTCTTGTTTTCGACGTCGATGATGTCCTCGTTGATCGGGTCGATGAGGATGCGGTTGATGCCCGTCTCCTCGTCGTAGAGAGTGTAGTAGCCGGTGTTGTATTCGTCCTCCGATCCGCCGTAGTTCTTCGAGTCGGTGACGCTGATCCGCTCTACGCTCGCGTCCAGATACGTCACGGCGACGGTCACCGGGTACCTTCTGCCGCGGGAGTCGATCAGATTGATGACGTAGTCGGTGTCGTTTTGCTCCTGCCCGTCATAGACGTTTTCGTAGAAGAGGTCGCCGTATTCGACGGCGGGCGTGCCGAGATCGTACAGTCTCACTCCGCCCTCCGGCAGGTTGTACTTGCCGTACGCTTGCACTTTGTCGGGCAATATGGGCGCGAGCGGGTCGATCACCAGCGTATTGGCAAATCCTGCGGCGTCTTCGGCATCCTTCAGTACGTAATTGCCGTCCGAATCCGTCATAATGTATGCGCCGCCGTAGAAGTCGACGTCCGTGGGCGTGACGGAGGCAAAACGGATCCTCCAGCCGTCGCGGACAAGATCGAAGTCGTCCATCTTGTAGCCATTGAGGATGTGCAGTTTTGCATTGTTATAGTAATTGTCCGAAGACTGCGTAAGCCCGATCGCGTCGATGACAATGCCGTATTTTCCCACGCGGGACGCGTAGAAGTCGGAGCCGAGCGCATAGTCGTCCACCGTCGCGTAGACGTCGGTCCGGAAGGGCTTGACGACGGCGTCCTCGTCGGACTGCATCGCCGAAAATACGCTCTCGTAAGCGGCGTCTGTCCTGCTCCCTTCCGCCTTTTGACGGTACTCGTTCAGGCGCGCCTCGATCGAAGAGGTCTTGGCGGTGACGAAGGCGTCGGTGTCGATCATCGCGTAGCCCTCGTTCAACAACGTCATAAGGTCGGTCCGTCCCGCGCCGAATTGCGTCATGAACTTTTCGGTCATCGAGGCGGAATAGGTCTGGAGAAGTTTGTTCCTGACGTATGTGTTCAGGACGACTAGACTCTCCTCGTCGGAGTAGATCCCCTCTTTGTATCCGTCCAGATAACCGTTCGAGACCGTGACCGCGCTCGTATATCCGAACGAACGGATCGCCCCGATCAGATTGGACACGTACGAAGCGTTGTAGGAGGCGCCCGTGACGGTATAGTCTCCGGCGAGATTGTCCGTCGTGAAGTAGGACGACGGAATGCCGCTGCGCATCGTCACCGTGTGCGCCAGCACTTTCGCCACGCCGATCATCCCGCGCACGACCACGCCGCGAGCGTCATAGCTGTCGGCGAGCCTGTAGGCGTCCGAGACGGACGTAACGACGCCGTCGGTAATGGCTGTGGCGACCGCCGTATCGGAGACCGTCGAACGGTAAGCGGCAGCGGCGGACTCGAAGAGATTCAACACGCGGTTCGTCTGCTCTTGCGAACCGGTGCCGCCGCTCTGCAACAGCCCGTCGTACGCGTCCAGGAAGGCGGCGTAGGCTGCGTCCGCAGAGGCGTAGGTCGTCGTAAACAGATCGGAATCGAAGCACCTGTCGATCGCGGACTTATCCCCCGCGGTCAACCCGTTATAGACGGTCTTAAATTGCTCGAAGAGTTCGGTTCCGTCTCCCGTAAGCATACGATAGGCGCCCAAATCGGCGTACAACTTGCCTTGAGCGATCGTCGTCAACGAGTCCTCTACCGCGGACTCATACGCTCTGACTTCTTCGGCGAAGGTCTTTCTGACCGTGGGACCGTCTCCGGTCAAAAGCAACTTGGCTATGACCGTCGCATAGATCTTTTCTTTGCCGTCGACGTCGGCGACGATGCTGTCCTCGTATCCTTCTTCTGTCTTTTCGACGTATGCCGTCGCCGATAGATACTTATTGTCGGAGAGGACCTTCTTGAGCCCTTCCACATAGGCGTGACGGTACTCGTCTCCCGTGACGGAGAAGTCGCCGGAGAGGTTGTCGTTGGAGAGATAGTCGCGGGCGATCTTTTCGCTTGCGCTTTCCGTCTCGTACAGGACGACGGCGATCGCCACGGCGCCGTTTGTCGCGGACGCCTTTTCGTTGACCGTGCCGCCCGATTCTTTGATCCTCTCGTCATAGGACGCCGCTATGGCGACGCTGAGCGCCGCGTCAAAAGCGGTGGACGTGTTGGACAAGAACGCGTCCGAGACGGTCTTTATGCCGGACAGGAACCTTTCCACGAGCGGCTTGACTTCTTCCGCGACCTCGCGGTCGAGCAAGAGTTCGTATTGCTCCGCCACCGCTAAGAGGGCTTGGGCGGTCGTCTTGTCCGTAAACAGCGCGTCGAGAGACACGACCCTATTGAGCACGTCTCTCTCCTCCCCGACGAATCCGTCCGCCACCGCGCGATAGGCGTCAAGGAGCGCCTCCGCTTCGGCAAGGGCGTGGATCTTGTCGAACCGTCCGAGATCGTCGTACAATTCCGACGCGACGGCAAGGGCGGTCACCTCCGCCACGGCGTCGTTATAGTGCGCCAGCTCTTCCTGCGCCAACAAGTCGATGATCGCGTTAAAGGCGAGGTAATTCTTGATCGAGTCGCCCGCTGTGACGGGATCAGCGGCAAGAGCTACGTAGTAGCGATCCAGTACTTCGTCGAACAACGCTTGGTCCGATCCATAGAGCGACTCGTAGGCGACAGCAGTCGCGTCGTCGCGCGCGGCGGTGCGTTTGTCCGCGACGAAGGTATTGTACGACTCCGTCTTCTGCGTGAATACGGTCCGGACGTAGTCGTATATGCTGACCTCGCGGATCATACCCGGCTGCGCGTTGTCCAGCGTGTAGTCGCTGGCGGAGACGTTGATGAAAGTCGTCACGTTCTTGTCGCTGATGTTCGTAAAGGTGGCGTCGCTCGACTCCTCGTTGTTTTCGATCTTGCCCCTGATCTCCTCTTCGATATCGACCTTGATGCGATCGAAGGTCTCGTTGAGGACGACGGTCGCATAGCCGTTACGCAATCCGTTTTTGAGCGCGTCGGTCACGTCCGCACGGGCAAGCAGAGCGTCGTACGTCTCGGCGTCGGTCGAGTGCTTGACCTTTTCGACCTCGATCACGGCTTTTTCGTGATGGGTCGCATACTTCTCTTCATAGTAGGCGATCGCCCGCGCCTTGTAGTCGGCGGTCTGCTCCGCCGTCTGCGTCAGATACTGCTTGTAGGCGAACAGACTGTCGGACAGCAGTCTCTCCACCGCGAGCGAGGAGCTGTCAAAGACGACGCGGTCGTAGTACTCTTCGCGCAGATCGTCTATGGACGCGTTCAAACTGTCGCCGAGCGCTTCCCTGCCCGCGACGAAGTACCGGAAGGCGTTGGTGTACACGTTGCCTTGCACGTCGCGGATCGCATATAACGTCTCCGCGTCGGTATCCCTGTGGTCCTCGTCCAGAATGACGTGGTGGAAGGACTCGAATGCCGCGCTCTTGGCGGGATTGACGGCGGCGTCTCTCCAAGCCGTTATCTTCGCCTTGTTGTCTACGTTGGTCGTGGCGGAGATGATCCTCTCGAGCAAGACGGTCTTACCGTACGAGGCGAATTCGTCCTCGCTGAACGCAGCCCCGCTCCCGGTCCCCACGTTATAGTTCGTCTCACGCAAATAGCCCTTCTCGGTGGAAGCGACTTCGATCATATAGTCGAGGGCGACCCGGCTGTATCCGACCGATTCGGCATTCTCGTACAGGACGTCCCAAGCGTCCGCACTGCCCAACTTCCACAAGAAAATATAATTGGCGCGGCTGACGATGGTGCTGTCGAGGGTGTTGTTGGACATGACGCTGTGCATCGTCACGCCCTTGTCCATAGAGTTGGCGAGATACTCGGCGTTGAGACGCGCCTGCAACGAAGTGTCGAAGGCGAGGCTGGCGTAAAGGACGTCATACGCCTCCACGAGGAGATCGCCGTACATCCGCGAGAAGATGGTCGAATAGGTCCCGTAGTTTCCGCCGCCGGCACTCGTCAAAGGCGCAAGCCAGTTGCCGAAGGCGAAGACGTTGTCGGCGACAGCCGCGTTGGCTTCCATGATCGCCCTTTCAAGCGGCGGATCCATCTCGACAAGATAGTAGTCGTGGGTCAATTTGACGTACCCTTCCCACGCCGTCTGATACTTTGGATCTCCGCCGGGGATCTCGTCGTTGGCGAGAGCCCGCGCATAGATCTCTTCCATCTCGTCCACGATGTACTGTTCGTCACGCAAAACGTGGGCGCGGATCGCCATCTCCCAGCGCTCCTGATAGGTCGTATACCGCTCGTATCCCGCCAGATAGGTCTGCGACTCTTGCTCGTGATAGGCGTACAAGGCACGCCAATAATCGGGGTACCGATTGACGTTGTCGCCGTAGGTCTCGTATGTGAAGTCGATCAAGGGCTTTTGCTCGCCGCCGGTCTTGTCCGGATCGTCCACAAGCGGCACGATGTCGTTGACGTACTGTCTGACTCTCTCCTTGACGTATTCCGTCAGGCTGTACTGCTTGGCTTCCGGACGGGCGCGGTACTGCTCCACGGCAAGGCGAATGCCCTCTTCGATATACTTGGCGTACACGTTGGCGTAGTTGGCGACGAAGGAGACGCCCACTTCGGTCAGGTAGGGCTCTTCGCTGAACAAGTTGAATAAGAACTCCGTCAGGATCGGATACTCTCCGTGCTCGTCCCGAGCGGTCAGATCGTACACGTCGCCCAACGTGATCGCGGGCGCGGTGACGCGCGCGACGGTGCCTTCGCCCACGCTGCCGAGCGAGGCGATCGAACTCTGCAAGTACATATCCAACGCGACGGCGCGATAGATCGTGACGAGCGGGACGCCCTCGAAGACGCTGTCGGTGTCGGCGGCGACAAGGAGGATCCTGTCCATAACGGCGCGCTCGGCGGCGGTGGCGTGGTCATAGACTTCGTCGTAGATAGTCGCCTTCTCATACCAGCGGAGGCGGCTGTCTATCGCCGCGCGCAAGGGCGCGTTGGTGGAGATCTTCTCCTGTTCGGTGAAGGTCGGCGCGCTGTCGTCGTTGGCGAGGGCGTAATAGTGCGCCTTCAAGCGTTGATACTCGGACAGATTCGGATCGGTCGCGGACCCGGCGGTGACGAACTCTTCGTACACCTCCTGCCACAACTTATAGATAGCCGAGCGCTCGGAAGACTGCGCCTCGTACTCCTCTTTCAACAAGTTGTACATCGTGACGACAATACGCGTCATCTGCGACTCACGACTGTAGTTGTGCTCGGCGACGATCTCGTTGACGAGTCCGTTCGTGAGATAGTTGCCGTACTGCTTTTCGGTCTCTTCGTCGGAAGAAGCCAGTTTTTCGATCAACAATTCGTAAGTGCGGTAGATCACGTCGTTCTTTAACGCGGCGGAGAGCGCGTTCAGATTGTTCGTCGTGTTCGCCGAGTAATACGCAAGGGGATAGCCGCCTTCGGTGAAGTACGCGTCAAACGTCAACGCGCGGGCGAGTTGCTCGAACCTTTCGTCCTGCGCCGCCTTGATCCCGACGTAAGAATTGTCTCTGTGGGTCGCGCCGAAGTACACGTTGCCGCCGATCTCCTTGTCGAAGCCGCCCAAGGGCTCGATGACGGACTCCTCATTGTAGACCGCCCAGTTGATGCTCGGTACGACGGGCGTGCCGAAGGCGGAGTACTTGTACTCTTCGTCCAGCCCCTTTTCCACGAAGTACTCTTCGTAATACTTTTCGTAGGAGACGAACATATCTTCGTTCGTCTCGCCGCCGATGTAGGACAGGAGCCCGCCAAACGGGTCTTCATACCGATAGGAGGTGGTGTAGGTCGCCTTCAAGGAGCGATTGAGGACGATGATGGTCACGGCAAAGAACTGCTTGGTGATCTCGTTAGAGATGCTCCTGCCCATGGAGATGTAGCCGCGGATATTGTCGTACACCTTGCCTTGGTAGCCGTATGCGCCGGGATTGTAGTAGCCGTAGCGGACGGAGCTGTCCCCCGTGGCGGTGCGAGCGTAGAAATCGGACGTCGCGTCGGTCCCGAAGTCCGACCAAACGCCGGTCTCTTCGTCGCGGATCTGCCAGCCGCTGATGGTGATATCCTCCGTGACGTCGTATCCGACGAACAGAACGCGCATTTCGGTCGGCAGCGCAAAGGTCGCCGCGTTGTACGGGTCGATGTAGTACAATGCCGGGAGGTACTTCGTCTCGGCGACGTCTTTTTCCGCGCCCGTCTCATCCACATAGGTCGTCCGTCTCGCTATGCCGAGCGAGTCGTACACGACGTTGGGGACAAAGGCGGTGTCTATGACCTTGCTCAGGACGTTGAGATAGATCCGCAAGGCTTTCGCGTCGTCGCGCACCGCTTCTCCCTCTTCGTCATAGGACAAGCCGAACCCGGGCAGGTACATATTGAACTCCAATACGCCGTCCTCTCTGAGGTCGGGATAGTCCGCTCGATCGAAGAGGTGTCCGCGCTCGTTGTACTCCACCGTCATAATGCGAGTGGGGTACTCCGAACCGGTCTTGCTGCGGAGATAGAACATCACGTCGTTGAAGACGTAGCTCTCCGCGCCGAAGCGGACGGTGAGCCCGTTGACCGGCATATTGAATCTGCCGGCATAGCCGTTTATATCGTTATACGGGTCGATCTCGATCACGTTCCTGACGCCCGTCCCCTCTTGTTCGACCACGTTGACTCTGTCGGCGGAGATCCCGTCGAAGCTGAGCGCATTGACCTTGAGATAGAGGTTGATCTCCTGATTCTGCGCGACGTATTCGCCGTTGTTGTAGTCGTAATATGCCGGCAGGATCGCCTTCGCCAACAGGAGATTATCTGCGGTGCCCGTCGCAAACAGGTCGGAGGTGAAGACCCCTTCGATAAACTGCCAAGCGACGTCGTACGAAGTCACTTCGGTCGCCCAGAAGTCGAACCCGTCTACGTTGGGGACGATGGTGGACGGGACCTTCGACACGTCGAAGCCGTACTTTTTGCCGTCCACGTACTCCACGTCGGGGTCGTAGTACAGATAGGGATTGTCGATCGTCAACACGCCGTCTTTGATATCGTACAGCGAGGTCTCGCCGACGGCGCGGTAATTCGTCTTTTTGACGTCCTTTTTCGGGACGTAGACGGTGATGCGATAGGTCGCGTCCACGCAGGGCAGATCGTAGGCGAAGTTGTAGAGGTTCGCCTGCTTGTCGCTGTCGGCAAAAGAGCGGATGACGTTCAGGAGTTTCGCTTCGATGATGGGCGTATACTCTCCGCCGAAGAGTTCTTCCATGCCGACGCCTTCCGCTTTCCACGCGGGCACGTCGTAGCGGACGACGCCGCTGTTTTTGTACTCGACGTTGATGTACTCGGGCAGATAGTAGGGCTTGCTCTCGGAGTAGAGCTGCTTGCCCGTCTCGTCGTACAATTCCGGCGTGATGGAATCGGAGTCGCCCAGACGCTCGTCTTTGAGGACGTACACGTTGACCGTGATCCTGTCGATCGCCGAGCCCGCCGACAACTTTTCGATCGTAAAGTTGAACGTGCCGTAAGTGGATGCGGGAGAAAGAACCTCCGCGTCGAAAGCGTCTTTGTCCTTCGGATAGGACAGCGTGGGGGTCACGATTTTTTCCGCCGCGCTCCCGGTGAAGCTGATCTGTACCAAGCCGAGGATGTAGTCGAAGTAAGCCGACGGAGAAGCGTATCGCTCCTGATCCTGCGCGTCGGGCGCGGTGAGTGCGAAAGGCTTGTCCAGACGGATATTGAGGACGTGCGGGTCGCCTAAGGACAGGAGACTGACGCGACGATTGGCGCTCCTCTCCTCGTCGTCGGCATACGGATCAAGTGCGACCGTCTCCGGAGTGATCGTCCCGATACGCACGGCGTCTTTCTCCTGCGCGTATGCCATCCTCGTCAGAAGAATATCCGCGATCTTTCTGTCCTCGAAAGAGAACTTGACAGACAGCGTCTGCTCGTTGATCGTGCCGGTATAGATGGTACCCGTAAGAGTCATAGACCCGTCGATGGAGACCTGTAACAGTTCTTGTACGGCATCCGCCGAAGTCAAAAGCACCATCAGATAGTCCAGACTGTGCGAATAGTCGCCGTCTACGGGAAGGGCTCTCGTCCAGTCTACCGACAAGTACTTGGGCACATACACACCGTAGCTGCCCGTCTCGACGAAGGTGACGCCGGCGACGTCGTCTCCGTCCCGTATCTCCACGAAGCGGTCGTATATCTTTTGCGAGCCCTCTTCGTACACGTCGATGCCGGCATAGCCTTGTTTTGGCTGGTCGCCCTCGACGGCGTAGATGTCCACGCGGTCGGACGCAAGGGTGCGCTTTAAGACTTCCACGTTGAGCGAGAGGGTCTGTCTGATCGACTCGCTGTCCCCCTCGATGACGTAGCGGATGGCGGTATAGCCGCCTTTGCGATCGAAGACGAACTTGCCGTCCTTGTAATACTGCTCGGGCGCACCCGATCCGGGCGTATACGTCGCCGGATACCAGGCGTAGCTGCCCTCTTCTCCTACGCGGACTTCCCACTCGACGCCGTAGCGCTCGATGGTGCGACCGCTCTCCAATACCGCGACGAAGCTGTACGGCAGGAAATAGTCCTCATAGGGATCGATCCCGAAAATGGTATCTTCGCCCTCCTCCAGACCGCTGTATCGAATGGACTGTAATTGCGACTTCTCGTTGCGGATGATCATGACCACCCAGACGTAGCCTAAATTGCGGTTGTTGTTGGGTTCGTTGCCGCGGTCGCCGATCATACCGTAGACGACCAGATCCATCTCGTCGGTGACGGGGTGCTTGAGTCCGAATCCGCCGCCCACTTTCTCTTCGATGAGGTTGAGTTCGTTGCCGTTCGGGTCGGTGGTCACCCAGCGGACGTCGTACTTCTTGACCACGGTGGCGGCCTTGTAGCCGGAGACCTTGGGGACTTCCAAGTACACGCTGTTGGGGATCCTGAACGCCGAGTCGTACGGGTTGATCCTGAGATATTCGTAAAAACCGTACTCGATCCCGTCGGTCTTGGGGAAATACGCCTTGCTCGGAGAGACGTTGTTTTTCACAAATTCATAATCGCCGTACTCGTTCTCGACGCAAGACGTCGCCACATAGTGTGCTTCGGCGGCGGAGTTGTCCTGCGTGCGCTCGGGGATCTCCACCGTAAGACGCACGGTCTGCGTCCCCACTTTGAGCGCCGATCCGAAGGTGGCGGAGACCGACTGCTGATCGTTCCTGGAGGCGGTGATGACGTAGGGATTTTCGGCGACTTCCCGCGCGATGCCGTCCCAGTTGAGGGTGACGGCAAGATAGTTGTCGTGGTACTCGTCGTCGGTCAAGCCGTCGGGACGGCTTAAAGACACGTAGCGGTACTTCATATAGACGGAGTCCTGACCTTTGAAGAAGATCCGGACCGTATGCAACGCGTTGGTCTGCGTGGGGATGTTGTAGGTGGCGCGCTGCAAGAAGTCGATGGTGTAGACGTCGTTGTCCTCGTCGTCGATGGATATGTGGTCCACGGTCTGCGCCGCGACGATCATGCGGACGGCGATATCCAGCGCCTCTCCTTGGTCGGACCCGAAACGGGCGTAAGCGTAACCGCTGCTGCCCTGCCAGGAGATCCTCTCCGGATCATAGTCCCACGCTACGTCGAGGTCGGAAAGAACGAAGCGATTGTAGCCCAATACGTCGTATGTGAGGTCACGCACAACGATGGAGTCGTCCACCGGCACTTCCTCTTGCCCGTATACGTTTTCGAACAGCAATTCGGCTTGGGTCCGGCGCAAACCGTCCTTGACCGGGTCGTAGGACGGATCGTCGCGCAGACGCATAGCGTAGGTGTAGGGATCGACAAGCACTGTGGCGACCACCGGGACCCCGTTGCCGTCCGTCAGCGTCCTGCCGCCTTCGGTCGCGGGGATGATCTTGCGGTTGTGAACCAGGATATAGACGTCAAAGGAGACGTTCATGATGCTGTCCACGCCGATGACGACGGTACTCTTCATGCTGTCGTCGAACACGTTGGCAAAGCCCGACAGATTGTACCCGGCGAGCGTGATATTGCTCTCCTCGAATCCTTCTATCTTGCAAGTCAGATAACCGCGGACGCCGTTGTCGTAGACGACTTCCACCTTGTCGGGGAGGACGGAGGTCTGCGTCGGATCCAATATGATGATCGGATCGTACAGTCGGCTGATGCGGTAGGTGCCCACCTCGTCGGTGACGACCACTTCGTACCCGATCTCTTTGCCGAAGAGTTTTGCCGTCGGATGATAGACCGTCTTTCCGGTGACGACGGTGACGCTCTCCTCGAAATAGTTCGGTTGGCAATGGAACAAGGTCCCGTTGATGATGACTTCCACACGGTCCTTCCATGCGCTGGACGCGTCGTAGACCGTGCCGATGACGATGTTCTCGAGCGGGGTGATAGTCGGCACGACGAATCCGCTCAGGTCGATCTCATTGTCCGGTCCGATGAACTTGATCCTCGCCTTGACGGTGGCGGTGGTGTCGGCAACGCCCAACAGCTCCTTGACCGGGTCTTGTCTCTCCGAGACCACCAAAGAGAACTCGAACCACCCGCCGATCTTGCTCACCTGCGAAATGCCCTTGGTGGTGAGGATCTTGTCCAATATGGTCACCACGTTGGTCTCCGAGAAGAGATTGTCTTCGCCGAGCAACTCGTCGAAGCTGTCCGAGACGACCTGCTTTTTCAAGCGGTAGAAGAGCCCGGACTTGTTGTCCTCGGCGGACAGGTCCACGCCCATCGCCACATAGTAGGACACCAATAGTTCCGTCCTGTCGTTGGGGTTGGTGCGGACGTTGACGACGGGGACTCTTTCGGTGGAATTGTTCTTCCTTATATATAAGGATAGATCGACCACGTTGTCGGAGACGGTCTCTCCGTCGGCGTTGACGTAGAATATCTCGCTGACGGAGCCTTCGGCTAAGAGGACTTCGGTACTCCGGAGGATGTTTTTGCTATTGATACCCGACGGATCTCCGATGAGCGTGCCGAGGACGTAAGACAACTCGGTCGAAGTCTTGCCGTTGCGGACGGCGAACTCCGCCGAAAAATCCATCGTGATGACGTCGGGGAGCTTCAACCGAGCGTAGGTCGGAGTCCCCTCGTAGACGTCCGCGGGGAAAGTCACGCCGCGGTAAGCGTCCCGCTCCGCGTGCAGGATAAACAGGTCCTCTCCCGCCTCGCGCAAGATGAACGTGACCACGCCGCTCTCAAGGTCGTAGCCGAGTTCCGCCTCGGCGTCGAGGAAGAAATCCGACCCGAGATAGGACTCCAGTTGCGCCTTTTCCACGCCTAACGCGCGCGCGACCTTGTCCATAATGGGCTCTTCGTCCCCGCTGATCTTGTGATACCACTCTTCGGTGAAGATATAGTAGACGTAGGATACGCCGTCGTTGCCGAAGTTCTCCATCACGGTCTCGTACGTCTCACGATCGATCGCCGTCCCGTCGACGCCCTTTTGAACCGCGCGGAGCATACTCTTGACCACGTTGTTGTAGGCGGCGTTGATGAGTTTGCTGACGTCGATATCGGGGAAGTAGACCTTGGGCAGATTGAGCGCGTCGATGTCGATGGCTCCGTCCAGCCACTCGTCGATGCCGCTGACGTTGACGTACGCCTTGCCGGTGCGATAATACGCCGAGAAGAAGTCCGTCCCCACGGCGTCGAGGATCCTGACGCTGATCTCGTTGGCGAGGTTGTCGTTGGTGTGGATGTCGGTGATGATCTCCGCGTCGTACTCCACGTCGCTGAACGCCGGGATCAGAATGGAGCCGAGGAGTCTGTTCTGTCCCAGGCTCGCTTCGGTATAGGTACTCTTGACGAAGGCGTCTTTGTCAACTAATGCACCCGTGCCGTCGTTGTAGCCGACGTCCGCCTGTATCTTGTAGTAGCTGGTGTCTTGCAGTCTGCCGCCGATCTCCCAAACCGTTTCGGTGGCGACGTTGTTGGTCAGACGGGTCTGAATGAGGTCGGCTATGATCGTATTGAGTCTCGTCTCCGCGAGGCGGTTGACCGAAAAGCCGAGGTATTTTTGCGAGATCAGGTCGAATTTATCGCCCACGCCGCGGAAGTAGTTCTCCATAGCGTTGTTGACGCTCTCGTTGAGGATCGTCAACTCCAGCCCCGCATATTCCACGACCTCCTTGTTGGCTCCGGCATAGCGGTACTTCGTATTGTTGCCGTTGACGATGAGTCCGAGGTTGGCGGTGGAATTTCTGTTGAAGATGCTCCCCAAGTCGTTACTGAAAAAGTGCATCGTCATATCGAGCTCACGGCAGGTCTCGAAGAAGACGTTAAACATCATCGTCGTCGAGAAGCGGCTGATCACATACGCCTCGTCCACCGAGCGGAAATACAGATCGCTCCCGTCGAAGTAGACGACGAAGCGGTCCTTGTGCGCGTTGTTGTCGAAGGCTCTTATATAGATCCTGCTGTCGGCGTAGTTCTCATTGTAGTTGGCTTTGTAGGTCAGGGTGTAATTGAGCATCCCGAACCCTACGCCCGAAGCGGGTCGGGTGTATACGGTAAAGGTGGTGTCCACGCCGTACGTCGTAGCGTTTTCGATAGAAGACCCTCCGGCAAGGAGCCCGTTGTAGACTTTGTCGAGTGATTGCTGGGGCGAAAGCGTCCGACCGGAAGGAGTGACCGGATCGTCCGGTTCTTCCTCCGTGGAAGAACCGCCGCTACACGCGACCAAACAGCCGCACAGCGCCAGCACGAGCAACATGCCTATCAACAAAAACAGTCTTTTCTTTTTCATCTTTACCTCCGATACACCTTACTTTACCGCACGTTGATCATACTCGAGCGATAAGTCACGCCGTCTATCGAAAACGAGATCGAGCGATACGATCCGCTCTCGTACACGACGTCGGACACGTGGACGATCCGCAGTCCGTCCGCTTCCTCGGTGCCGTAGTCTACGTTATATTTTTCTTCCATCAGCTTGAAGCTGACGTCGCCCACGTTGTCGTACGGGGTGTTCTTCCCCTCGACGGTGTAGGCGTCCTTATTCCTATCCGCGTACCAGTACTTCTTACGCACGCCGATATAAAGGTCGCTTAAGTCCGTGCCATCCTCGATCGAGTCGATGGCGTTGTAGTGTCCGGTCTGATCGTCGCGCAAGTAGTACTTGACGGGCGAATAGTCGGCGAACACCAGACGCACGCGGAATCCTTCTTCGACGTAGAGGTTGGACTCGCTCTCGTAGCGGATCAGGATGTCCACGGTGGAGTTGGCGTACGATCCGCCCTGCAAAAAGTCGGATCGACGACTGTAGTCGTAGCGCTCGTTGACCATCAGCAACTGATCGGCGGCGCGCATAGCCTCCTCCTCGGTCAGAGAGGCGTCCCGGTACCTGACGTAGTCGAGAGCCGCTTCGTACACGTCGCCCGTCCGTAGGCGGAGAGTCCGCCACTCGTCCATCAAGAGGCTTCGAGCGTATTGCGTCCGCGCCGCGCCCTCCACTTCGGGGAAGGCGTATTCGATGAAGTTGACCAAAGCGTTGATGGCGGCGTTGTAGGTGCGATTCCAGAGTACGCGGACTTCGATCTTGTCCGAATCGTAGTCGATGTTGTTGTGGAACAGGTCCACTTCACCCGTCTCCGGCAGCGTGTCGAAGGGATCGGTGACGTAGGTCGCCGTGCCGTCCACGCTATACTGCCACTCTCCGCTAAGCGTCGCAAGCGCCAGTCTGTCCACCTTCATCCGTTCGTAGTGGTATGCCGCCGACCGCGCGAGAGCGGCATTGGCGGATCCGACCGACAGCGTCGTCACGTTGTGCTTGCCGATGGACTCGTTGCCTAAGAAGAGATTGCCGATGACGGAGGACGCCCTGTTGGTGATTACCTGCGCGACCGCCATCTCGTCCCAGTACATGACGTAGTTCTTTCTCTCGTTGACTTCCGTCATCTTTTCATCGTCTTCCGCGTTGACCAAAAGCACGGAGTCCTCGGGATAGAACAGGAAGGACTTGTACCCGTCGTATTGTTCCTCGTACTTTCCGCGTGCGTTCTGCCCGATGGTGTAGACGTTAAAGCGGACCTGATAGGATTCCTTCGCCGAATAGTTCAGTTGTTCGTTGTAGTAGAAGTCCATCACATGGTTGCTGCCCGTGTTCATCAGGACGTACTCGCCGTCGATGAGTTCGTACACGCCGGCGTATTCCCAACGCGGAACGAACAGCGCCAGGGTGACTTCCTGTCCGCCCTCGTTTCCGATATTGCCCCGGATATAGTTGTTTCCGGCGGAGACGGAGGAGAAGTTACCCGCGGGTCCGATCTGGACGTTGTTCCAGATGATGTTGAGGTACTCGTCGCCGACTTTGATCAAGTGCGGCAGATCGGATGCCGACGCCTCGAAAGGATTCTCGATCGTGTACGAGCGTTGCGCGAGCAGATTGTCGTCCAGGACCACCAGTTGTCCCTGAGACAGGCTTCTGTCCTTGACCTCGGCGATCAAAGACACGGACTGATTTTCGCCGGTGTTGGTGTTATAAAGATTGGCGACCAGGTCGTCGTAGCGGTACCGATCGAAGTCGCGGCGAATGGCGGCGACGTCCATTCCGAAGTCGTTTTCGATCTCGGAGTCGGAGTAGGTCAGGAGCGCTTGTCCCGCGCGATAGTAGAGGTACAACTCGATGTAGCGCGCCTCTCTCGTGTCGTCGTCCACGTCGGCAAAGAAGGTGCTTGCATAGGACGCGATCGACTCCATCACGTTGTTTTCGGTCTGGTGGGTCGCGCGGAGTTCCGCCCAGGTCTTGCCGACCAACGCGGGCAGATCCTCCCGGATCTCGACAAAAGTCTTCGTCCCCACTTCATCCGCTATCGTCGCGGCGCTCTTGCCCGACTCCTGCGGCAGGACGGTCTCCAGCATGATACTGCGGAGCAGATCGTTTTCGCCATAGCGGACGTACGCGTTGTAGTAGGCGTAGAGGTCGCCGAACCAGTCGAGGCGCTTGTTCCCGTCGTAGCTTACGTTGCCGCTGACGGAGTCGGAGAGCCAGTTGACCGAATAGGAGTAGTCGAAGCCGCCCGACTCCTCGTCGAAGCTGACCACCAGTCTTGTGGGCACCATACGGAAGTCGTAGTACGGGTCGATGTAGTAATAGCCGTAGTCGGAGGAGGTCTGCAGATTGATCTTCTGCGCCCTCTTGATCGCCGAGACGATCCGACTCTCCATATACACGCCGTCCACATAGGTCTTGACGCCGCGGGACAGGAGCGTGGCGAGCATCGAAGAGATGTCCACCGACGTGTTGAGGTTACGCCTGATGGCGCTAACGGTGACCGAATAGTTCTGGATCGAATTCAGGCTGTCGCCGACGATCAGACCGACAAGTCTGTTGACTTCCGCGATCTGATTGGGACGGAACGCGTCTATCGTGAAGTCGAAGAGTCCGCCGATCCAGTTACGCAGGGCGATACGAAGCGCTTTCTTATCCTTGGAATAGTTGTTGGAGACGAAGTTTTCCACGTTGCTGTCTTCGTCGTACTGACTGGAGCCGCGCTCTTGGACGCCGAGTTTGATCCAAAGGATATTTTCAATCAAGGATATCGTCTCTTCGGAGACGGTCGTCACCGTCTCTTTCGCCTCCGCCAAAGCCTTGTTGACGTACTCGACGAGGACCTCTTTTACGACGACCTTCATATAGTCCTCTTCCGACCCGAGACGATCGATCTCCGCGAGGACGTCTTTCGACTCACTCGCCATCTTGCGGATGCGGTAGATCGACTTGATGACCTCGTCGTACTCGAAGGCGCCTTCCACCTCGTTCTTGAACGCGACGGCGGTGGTGACGAAATCGGTGGAAGAGGCGTACAGATCCTCCTCGAACACCTTTCTCATCTCCAGCTTCAGATAGTCGCCGATCATCGCGTCGTACCCGTTGTTGAAAAGGGCGGCGACGAAGTTGTCCATCTGTCGGGACACGTTGGCGCGGCGCTGGGTGACGGACACGCTGTCGTCGCGGACGATGTCGTACAGGACCGAAGAATAGGTCTCGGCGGCTGCCTCCGCCGCGGCGGAGAGTTTGTCTAAGACGTAGTTCTTGATCGCGTCAAGAGCGTAGGGGGTCTTTTTGACCGCGTTGACGCTCTCCGACGGAGAGGCGTACTTCAGAGAAGAGAACGCTTCCTCCACGTACAGGACGCTCTTGATGTACGCTTTGCTCTGATTCGTCCGGCTGATATTCATAATATCGTCGGTCGTCGCCAAAGGCACCTGCTCTCTGACGGCACGCGCCTGGGCGTACATATTTTCTATGTTCTTCTTGATCCTCGTATTGTTGAACGAAGCCAGAAGAGAATTGTTTTTGTCGGTAGCGTCGTCGGAAAGGACCGCGCGGACCTGCTCGCGCAGGACGCTGTCGTTGGGCTCCAGAACCGCACTGACCGAATCCACCGTCTTGTCGAAGAACATAAAGCGTATGGTCAGGATCTGGTTGAGTCCGACGTCCACGGTCAGATCGATGTGATCGGTGGTGGGGAAGAACGCTTCGCTCACGCCGAAACTCTCCGCAAGGGCGGCGGTGTCAATGCCTCGTATATTATAAGGTATCGAGGTCAGGACAAGGTTGTTGTACCTGTACGTCACCGAACGGAAGACGTGGACCTTGCCGCTGCGGTAGGTGACCCGGATGTCCTTGGGCAGGACGAAAGCGTCGCCGCTAACGGCGGAGGATCCGGCGTCGTTAAAGGCGTCCACTTCCACGTCGAAGCGATACGAGTCGTCTTCCGTGACGACGGACTGCGTATTGAGCGCAAGCGTACCCTCCGTCCAGGGCAGACCGATGATCTCCGCCGACGGAATGGTGATGGTGAGCGTGACGGTGATGCGGTCGTGATAATTCCCCTCCGCGTCCGTCCAGCCGAGGATCTCGGCGGTCGCCATGGCGACTTCGCTCACGACGTCGGAGAAGGGATTGTAGGTGCCGTTGTAGGTCATACGGTCCAGCTCTCCCACGCCGACGCGCCTGCCCAACGAGTCGACGCTGATCGCGCCGTACCAGGACTCGAGGATCTTCCAGGCGACGTTGCTGACCGTGACGCGGTTGGTGCCCATCATCACTTCCAGCGTGGTCGGCAGATACGCCGTCCCCGAGAAGTACGTCGTCATGGGCGTATAGTCGTAGATGTCCGCGATGTTGATATTGCCGCTACGGATAAGCAGTCCGGTCTGATTGACGCTGTTGTACTCGTTCAGTTCGCTCGGGACGCCGTCGAAGCGCAACACGCGCCGTATCCGGAAGCCCTCTTTGGTGAGCGTGCTGACCGTGACCTCGCCGTTGATCGGGGAGTAAATGATGCTCTGCGGGACGCTCAGAATGAAGGTCCCCGGGACCAGTTCGTCAAAAGTACTCGCCTCGACGTACCACTTGTCCAAACGGTCCTTGTTGACGTCGTCGGGTCCGTAATAGAAGCGCTCCACCATACCTCTGCCGTCCTGGGCGACCGCTCTGGTCTCGACGAGGATCTCATCGCCGAAGACGAATCCTCTCGTGCCGTACTGCGCGTAGCCGGACCCGGTATAGGGGCGGATCTCGATCTCCGAGGTCTCTTCGCTGTCGATCGTCATACGATAGCCGCCGTCAAAGACCAACTTCAGTTTTACGTCGTATGCCCCTCTGCCCGTGCCAAGGCTGACGGCATACTTGTCCGACGGCAGGAAGGCGCCGCCGATGGGACGGACGACGTCGTTGACGTAGAAGATCCCTTCGAAGTCGTTAATGACGGTGGACTTATTGTTGATATTGCTGACGTGATAGTTGCTGCTGCGGCGTCTTTCTAGATAGCGCACGCGATAGAGCAGTTCGTTATAGCCCGCGCTCGTCCCGTCCTCGAATTCGATCCTGCTGAAAGACAGCTCCTGTCCCTCGTACACGAAGGAAAGCACGTTGGCGTCGTAGACGTAGAGGTTCTTTAACGTCGTCCCCGTCCCGGTCAGATCGTACTCCTCCGTCGGCGTGACGATCCGGGCGACCGTCTTTTGATCGTAACGCTTGGCGAGTTCGGCATAGGAATAGAGGATGGCGAGTTCGTTGAGCGTGAAAGCGGAGTCGTAAGTGTTCCCTCCGTCGGTGGACAGATACACCAGCCCCCTTGCGTTGGGTTGCATAAAATAGTCGAAGCCGCCGCTTGTGTAGCGGAAAGTGACCTTCATCTTGTCCTTGCCCGATGAGGCGTCGTACGCGTATTCGATCTCGGTGGCGAGTCCCAGTCTGCGGTAGAGTTTGACGCCGAGTTCGTCATTGCCGAACTCTCCCAAGAAGTTCTCCACGTCGGGGAGATCGACGGCGTTGCCGTTGTTGAAAGAAATGCTCATCACCGAATAGGCTTGCTCGATGAAGTCGTACGGATAGAGCTGTTTGGACAGGACGTAGGAGCCGGCGTAGCGGACGTACAAGGGTACCATTCCGGCGACCAGTCCCGCTTCTTCGTCGTCGACGTTGTTGATAAGGATATAGTCTTCGATGATGCCGTCGGTGCGGTACAGACCGAGCTGCTGCGTGAGTCCGAAGGACTCCTGCAAGAGGTCTTCCACCATCACATAGTCCCCGCCGGTGCCTACGCGGACGTAGTAACCTTCCAGTCCGCCGTTGAGACGGACGTCTTTGATGGTATGATTGGCGACGACGACGGACAGATAGATGTAGATGATGATGTCGCCCGTGCCGATCTCCGCCACCATATTGCGGATCGAGTTGGGGTTGTAGTACAAGCCTTCGGCGAAGTTGGCGGCGCGCCAGGTCACGTCGTAGTAAGCGCTACGCTCCTTGTTGGCGCCGAAGTACGCTTTGATGAAGGTCGGCATCGGGAAGTTGGCGAAAGTGTCCACATAGTAGGTGTAGAAGGTGAACTCGCTCGCCTTGTCCGCATCGCTGTACAAAAAGTCGGTGTCCATTCTTTCGATCGCATAGAGACGAGTGTTGTTGTCGCGGGTGCCGTGATAGAACTCGACCTCCTGCGGGTCTTTGGACAGGACCCTTACGCAGACGACGACATACTGATAGCCGGACAGCTCGCTGCCGATCTTTGCCATGATCTTGGTGTAGAGCGGCTCGTCGGTCGGCTGATTGAAGTAATACTTGCCGGTTTCCGCGTCATAACGGAGGACTTCCACGCCGGAGTCGTTGACGAGGCGTCCGTCGCCGTAGTACTGCCCGTCGGTCTTGTCAAAGGAGGCGCGCCACTTGATGTTGACGAAGACGTGCGTACTGAGACGAGTGCCGGAGTCGTCGGTGAACCCGATCTTGACCGAAGTCGGCAGTTCCAACGTCGTCGCGTCGAGCGGGTCGATGAAGTAGTAGCCCGGATTGGCACCGGTCCCGAAGTCAACGTAAGCAGGCGTGAAGAGGACCTTATTGCCCGCGCCGTCCCGATCGAGGTCGTCCGCTTCCAGGACAGGCTCTCCCCCTTCGGTCACTTCGGCGACGTCCAGTTTGGGGCACTCAACGGTGATGCGGACCACCGTCGTCATGAAGCCGCTGTAGGTCTCGTCCCCCGCGATCAGGTGGATGGTCTTCCACGTCCCCTGATAGGCGCCGAGAATGCGGTCGGGCTTATAGATACTCATGATATCGAACCAGTTTATACTCGCGCTGGTCACGTCTTCCGGATACTTCTCCTCCGGGTCGCCCTCGTCCAGCACGTTGCCGTTTTCGTCGCGCACGACGTGGCTGATATCGAAAGGTCTGTTGACGAGGACTTTGCCGAATTCCAGAAGCTGGCATCTGCCGTACAGTCGCACGGTGGGACGGGTGTCATAACTGACGTCGGCGGCGTTGGAGACCACTCTCGCGCCCTCCCGGTCGCTGAGCCAAAGCACCGCGGTGCCGTCGCTCTCGACAAACAGCGCGCCGAGGACCACTCTCTCCACGCTGAGACGATTGTAACGGAAGGCATACGGCAGGACGTAGAGTCCCGACGTCGTATAGACCGCCCCGTCGAACGCGAACCTGTTGATCGGGGATTCCGCCGACAGGCGAGAGACCACTTCGGCAAGAGCGGTTTGGAAAGTCGCTACGTCGTCGCACCCGAAGAGTCGGGACGCCACCGTCAGCCACTGATCGTAGCTATAGTCGTCCGCCGCCGGCAACAGCGTAAAGGAAGAGGTCAGTCCGAGGAGGACGCCGTCCGTCTCTCCGTACTCCGGCAGGGTGGACACGCGGTGATTGCTCCCGTCAAAGAGCGCTTTGATCGCGGCAAAGAACGCTTGATAGTGTTCGTATCCGACCTCCCCTTCCGTCAAGGGATAGGAGCCGCTCGGCGAAGCGAAGTCGGATAAGAGCGCGGCATACTTTTCCGCCGCGGCGTCGGTCAAGTCGAGGATGGCGGAGTCGATCTCCGCGTCGGTATGATTCGATATCTCCTCCGCGCCGTCGCCGATCTTGCCGATCACGTCGTCGTCGCAGTACTCGACGAAGATCTTGGCGTTGGTCAATTCTTTTTCCACCGGCTCTTCACACCAGACTTCCTTGTAGTAGTAGGAGCCGTTGGCGCCGATGTAGGTGATAACCGGATTGCCCCAGCTCAGTCCGAAAGAATCTTCTATGACGTAACTGCCGTTGTCGGCGAGCTCCGCGATAAAGGGCATATCGAAGACCTTTTCGTAGTAGTGTCCCGCGCCGTCGGTGAAGACGAAGATGGGATTGAGCGGGACGGTATAGCTGTCCGCGTCGAAATAGTTGGCGATATAGTGTCCGTAAATATAACCCTGATCGCCGGGTTGTTTGCCCGGGTTGGCGACGGTCGGATCGAAGTCGTCGTCCTGCGAGAACTTGATATGGGAGAGTTTTCTCGTCCCCACGTTGACTTGCAGCGCGATCAACTGCCCCTTGAAATAGGTGTGCAGATACAGCGCGGTGTGGGTGGCGTCGCCGTCGGCGACCGCCTTGATCTTATCTTCGGTATAGTTCCCCTCCGAGTAGGCGTCGAAAGCCCAATCGTAGGGCACGATATGACCGTCCTCGGTGTTGACGTAAGAGACGGCTATGTACTCCTCTTTGACGTCGTTTTTGTACAGGTAGCTGTTGGTGTAATCGAAGCGGATATTAAAGACGTAGGTGGAGAAATATTGCTTGACGAACTCCGCTTCCTTCTCGCGGTACCGGCGCAGATACTCCGGGTCCTCTCCGCTCGACGCGTACTGATCGGGGTTGTAGTTGCCGACGTCCATAAAGTAGTCGTTTTTGGCGATGATATAGTCGTACGGATCGATTTCGATCACGTCTACGACAGGGACCTCTTCGGACAGGTAGTCCGTCTCATACAGATATACGCCGACGGTATCGAGCGATATGGTCTCGCGGTTGGTGACGATGATACGCACCGGGAAGGTCTGCTCGCCCATCATGCCCGGGGCGATGGTGACTTCGGTCACTTCCATATAGCCCTTGAGCGTGACCGCTTCCCAATCGATCTCGAATCGAGCGGTCAGGACGTAGTACTCGTAGTTGTTGTTGACCTGAATGGTCACCGCCGCCTCTTCGGTCAAAGGCTCGCACGGCTCCATAACGTACAGCACGATGGGGTCGGGAATGGGCTCTCCGATGGGCACGCCGTCCTCGTCGTACATCTGAATGGAGTGGTTTTCGTCCTCCTCGCTATAAAAATTCCTGTCGTACAACTCGATCAATTTGCCGCGCTCGACAGGCAGAGGAGACGTGAAGACAAGAATGTACCGACGGATGACGCCCATAAAGCTACCGTTGATACGCGGCGCATACTGCGTCTTGCACTGCTCGGTGATCTCTATGCTCGCCGGGTCGTACTCGAATAAGAACTTCCTGTTGACTTGGGTATAGAAGGTGACAAAGTCGCCGTTTCCGTCCAATACGGCTTTGTCCCCGTCGTACCAGCAGTACTCCGCGCCGCCGAGATGCTCTACGCGTTTTTGCACGCCAAGGAAGTAGACGTAGGTCTGCGACGCCTCGGTGCGGACGTAATTTTCGCCGATGACGACCTCTTCTCCCTCATAGTCGAGATAGCAGTAGCGATCGCCGTTCCTGTACACGAAAGGCAGAGACTCGATCCGGAAGCGGACTTTGGAGATGTCCTGGTTGTTGGCGTCCTCCTGATTGAAGAAGGAGTCCGCTGCGTATTCTATGTTCTCCCGATAGATCGAGACCCGACCGCCCTTTTCGTACACGCGGATCATACCCGTCTCGCGGTCTACGCGCAGGTCGTATTTGAGCGGATCGTAAAAGTCGAGTTTTTGCGCCGGGACGCCGTTGTCTACCGAGTAGGTATAGACCCTCGTGGAAGCCGCGCGCTGTCCCTCGCGGTCAAGCGCGTCGTGGATCTCCCGCGCCGCGGCGAACTCTTCCTCGTCCACCGAAGCGAAAATCACGTCGTCCACGACCATCATACCGAGGACCAGCCCGGTATCGGTAATGGCGCTTCTGCCGGCGGCGTCTCCCAAGACGAAGGACCACTTGGCTTTGAAGAAGTCGGCGTACGGATTGTAGACGTAGACGGTGTATTCCTTCGCCTCGTACAGGCTACCGTCGCCCGAAGTGTTGACGTTGAGCGAAGTAAGGGTCGAGAGCGTCTCGTCCTCCCCTTGGAGCAAGAACCGGAACTGCGCGTTCACGTTGTCGGCGAGGAGGGTCTTGGCTTTGAAGGTGATCTTGTAATAGGTCCCCGCCTCGATGACGACCTCGTCGGTCTTGACGTAGCTCTGTCCATAGAGGACCTTGTTGCTCATCACCAGACTATTCTGCCCGTCGATGGTCAAGAAGGCTCTTATATCGAAGTCCTCCGGCATCAACGAAGCGAAAACGTTGTTGACCACGCCGGCGCCGTTGTCCGCCGTATAGAGCGCGGTGAGCTTTTTGTCGGGGTCGTTTATGGCGTCGTACACGCCGTACAGTCTCTGCCGTTCGGTCTCTCCCGACGCGCCGCGGGACATCTCCCAGGTGTACGTGTTGGGGCGGTTCCCTAAATTGTACCCGTCCAGCCCCTCCGAAGTCTTGTTCGGCTTGAAGGAGTCGAAAGTGTCCTCGTATTGCTTGATGAAGTGGTAGTTGACGTAGTCCTCGTAGAAGTAGACCGGTATGGTCTGATGCAGAGCCGTGTCATAGGGGCTGTTACCTTCCAAATTCTCGAACTGCCCCACTTGATACATCCCGTAATCGTTTTTGACCGATTGCAGACCGGAGACGCGGTGCGTGAACCCGGCGTCGGTGCGGATATTGCCGATCAAGCCCTTGACGCGGAAGAGGTTCTGCAAAGTCTCGTTGCTGGAAGTGATCTCCATCTGCTCCGGCTCCATGACGACGTAGCTGTCCTCCACGAGGGCGAACAGGATACTGGTGATGGAGAGGTTGATCTCGGAGTTGCCTAAGTCGGCGGCATTGTCGGAGATCTTGGTACCGTTCATATACGCCTGCATGGAACTCATGAAGATATCCTCGCGGATCTTCACTTTGGGGACGCGCTGGATGCCGTTGTCGGTGACGCACTCGATACTGACCCAGACGTAGCCCAACTCGTCCGCGCGTTGCGGTTGTTCTTTGTAGACGTCGTTGTTGAAGGCGACGTCGTCGGAGGCGAGACGAATGATGACGCTGGACTCCGCGCCCGTCAGCCAGACGTTGAGCTCGAACGCGCTCCTGCCCTGGTACCGCATCACCCCTTCCACCTCGTGATCGGTCACGAACTGGTCGTAAATGAGTCGGAAAGTGATACCGGCGTTCTGCGCCAGTTGATACGGCGTATTGAGACCGGAATTTTCACCGATGGTCGCACTGAGCAGTTTTGACAAGTCCACCGTCTCCGCCGTGGAGAAGATGAAGTTCCCGTTCATCGTGGCGGAGTACGTATAGATCTGCTCGAGCGGATTGAAGTTGTCGAAATTGAGGTCGGCGATGTTGACCTGTTCACCGACGATGACGGGGACGAGGTCCAACTGGAAGATCAACAAAGACCCCTCTTCCTCGGTACGATTGACGTTGGTGTACATGCAGATACGAATCTCTTGCGTGTCCACGTCCCAGCGGAAAGTGAAGTAGGTGTTGTCCAACATGATCTCCGCATTGGCTACGCCGAGCATGATGGCGATCTGGTCCATCGTGTAGGGCATCATGGAGTCGAGGATGTTGATGACCTGTCTGGTCGTATAGTCGCCCACGCCCGTCTCCCGCAAGAACTGCTTGATGAGTTCCATATCGACGAGCAAAGTCTCCGTGTTGCGGCTGAAGATGTCGCCTTCGACCTTTTCCGTCTTGCTCATCTTACGCATCAGGTAAGTCATGAGCATGTTCTCTTTGTCGTTTTTGTCCGGACTCAGGATGCTGTCCACGATACTGACGATGCCGTTGTTGACGCCGCGATAGAACGACTCCATCTGGTCCGCCATATTGATGTGTTCGTCGTAGACTTTCGGGAAGCCAAGTTGATTCAGGTCGATCCACCCGTACAGATATTCCATACCGGAGATATCGAGGAAGGTCCGCCCCTGCTTGTCGTGGACCAGCTCGTCGTGGACGTTGATCCTGTCTACGTCGGGGCTCGCCGCAATGTCGCCTCGGTAGTACGCGCCGATCATCAATTCGCCGTTGGCGATGTCGCGGTACTCCATGAAGATGTTGTTTTCGTAGTTATAGAACTGCGTCAGATTGGTACGGATGAGGGCGTCGTAGTTGGCGTTGATGAGCGGGATGTACAGATTCCCGGTGAACTCGTACTTGCCGTATTCGTACGGGGTATAGAAGAGTCTGTCGAGAGGAATGTCCTCGGGCGGATACGCGCCGTACTCGAAAGTGGCGTCGGAGACGTAGTCGTAGTTGTTACGCAAAGAGGTCGCCGCTCCGTCGAAGAAGAGGTGCGCGCCGGTCAGTATCTCGCTGGTCCCGTCGGTCGGGTCGGGCTCGGTAAAGAACTGCATGTCCGTCGCGATGGCGTTGAGGACGGCGGCGCCCATGACCGAGAACTTGAAGCCGAGGTACTTGTTGGTGAACGGGTCCAGCGGGTACTCGTTGGTCTGGTCGTTACGGAAAGTACGGAAGACGCCTTGGATAAAGTTGGTCAACGTCTCCGCGATAGCGGTCGCGTTCATATCGTAAAACAGGGTGCTGGTCACGTCGCCGTTTAAGACGGTCTTATAGTTGTCGGTGACGAGCAGTTCGAAGACCTGTCGCAGCGTCGAAGTACCGCTGTCGCCCTGGATGTTGGCGGCAACGAGGAGTTTGTCGATGGACAGGTTCATCAAAAGACGTATCAACTGTTGATACAGGACGGTGTCGCCCCAGTCCTGGAAGGACCTCTTGTAGCCTTGGATATTGAGATACATCACGTTGCCGGGGTCTTCGCTGTTGCCGTTCAGTCCGTCGTAATAAAGACCGATGAGCATCTCGTTGTTGATGCCGTCGTACCACTCCACGAGGACGTCGCTCTTTTTGATGACCTCGTTGTGAATGGACTCGGCGCTCACCAACTCGCGCGTGCCTTCGGCGTTCTGCACGTCGTAATACTTACCGTCGCGCTTGTCGTGGTACTTGTAAATGGGGTTCCCGTCGTCGTCAATGTACTTGTAAGTAAACAGATGCGCCTGGACCTTGAGGCGGAAGTTGGTGAGGACGTTGGTCCTCGTGTCTTTGGTGTTGATGTTGAATTCCAACCCCATATAGTAACCGGTATTGGCGACGTCGGGATTGTCGAGATAGACGCGCAATGCTTCCAGTCCGTCGGTGACGGTGTCAATCGCCTCATCGCGGGTCGTAGTGTCGATGTTGGGACGGTTTTCTTCGTTGTTGACGATCAGAAATTTCGTGGAGGTATCGGGATCGGAAAGGGTACACGCCGCCAAAGAGACGATAGCCACCGCTATCGCCGCAAAGAGCAGTACCGCCCTCAATATCTTCTTCCGTCCGATGTTTTTCATACCCTACCTCCGCACGAGTGTATGCGCGCTCGTATATATATTAGTAAATATATTATAGTACAAACCCGCTCGCGTGTCAATAGTCAATTTTCGGATATGGTCAATTATCGCTTCGCCCAAAGTTTGTTACAGACAAAGGGGGAAAATTATGAGGAATGGGAGAGAGTTTGAAAGAGGGTTTGGAGCGATAGCCCTCTCTCAACTTTACTCCGTCCAATCCTCTATTGGACGGCAAAATCCCCTAATCGGGTATTTAGGGCAGAGCCCTGAAACGTGATGGGTGCTATTTCGACCGTCATCCTGACCAAGCAAGTGTAACGAGCGCGTGGAAGGATCCCCGGGGATGTTTCGACTTCGCCACTCGTATTTACCGATTATATGTTCGGGTTTGGTCTATGCGTATAAGTCAATACTGTTTTTGGTTTTTGTTTTCCCTCGTCAGTTTGCCCTTTGGGCAAATTGCACCATGACGATAGTGCCCCTGCCGTTTTTTCGGTTCCTTTCTTTACGCTAAGAAAGGAACGTACAGGATATGACGGCATTCGCCGACGCCTCTAATTACGCATTACGAATTACGCATAATTCAACTCTAAAAATGCGCCTTTCGGCGCTTCGTTTTTGTTGTTTAAATTATTCTTTGGAATCGTCGCTTTCGGTTCCCTTTGTTTCCGTTTCGGGTCCCTCTTCTGTCGGTTCTCGAACGTTCTCCTCTTCTTGTTTCCGCGCCTGTATCGATCGGGTGGTACGCTTGTCCGACGCGTTTTTTTCGATTCGCTTTTTGCCGGATAGGTAATAGATCCAAAAGGCGCCCGCCCCGATAAAGGGGAGCAAAATGATGGCGAAATTCCAGACGAGCATTGCTGCTCTGTCCAGATCGCAACGGAACATTTTTATCAAAGTCAGAATCGCCAGCGGGTACTGGCACAACACCACGACGACGGCAATCAGTATCGGATCCATAGTCACCTCGAACTCTATTATCCGCTAAAATCGCTCTTTTGTAAAGTAAAAAGTCCGTTCTTGCCGCCAAAATCCTCTCACGCACAATTATTGCGCGCGTTACCCTGTCAAAAAGTTGCTTTTTCTCTCTTCGCTGTGCTAAACTGTTGCGTATGGAAACACCGCTCATTACCGCACGAAACGTCTCTTACTCCTACAAAAACGGCGACGAAGTCACCGTCGGAGTACAGGATCTTTCCCTCGACGTCAATCGGGGGGAGTTTTGCGTGATCCTCGGACACAACGGCAGCGGCAAATCCACCTTTGCCAAACTCCTGAACGGCTTTCTCTTGCCGGACGAGGGAGAAATATTCGTGGACGGTGTGGACACCAAGGACGAACAGCGCGTGTATGACATCCGAAGTAAAGTCGGGATGGTCTTCCAGAACCCCGACAATCAGATGGTCGCCTCCATCATAGAGGACGACGTGGCGTTCGGTCCCGAAAATCTCGGCGTCCCTCGGGAAGAGATCATTCAGCGCGTGGACGCCGCCCTCAATGCCGTCAACATGACCGAGTACCGCACCCGCACCCCGCACAAACTCTCCGGCGGGCAGAAGCAACGGGTCGCCATCGCCGCCATCCTCGCCATGCGCCCCTCCGTCCTCATCCTGGACGAAAGCACCGCCATGCTGGATCCCGAAGGGCGACGCGAGGTCCTCGACGTCGTCCGTCGTCTCAATCGGGAAGACGGGGTGACGGTGATCCTGATCACGCACTATATGGACGAAGCCGTCGGCGCCGACCGCGTGTTCGTCTTCGACAAAGGTCGCTGCATCCTGCGCGGCACTCCGCGGGAGGTCTTTTCCGAGACCGATACGATCCGAGCGACCAAACTGGAGCTCCCCGTAGCCACTTCGGTTAGCGCGGACCTGTCCGCCGCGGGCTACGACGTCCCCCTCTGTCTGACCGACGAAGAACTTTGCGAGGCAATATGCAAATTGTCGTAGACCACCTCTCCTGCGTATACAGTGAAAAGACTCCTTTTGAAAAGCGCGCCCTCGACGACGTGAGCTTTTGCATAGAGGCGGGACAGAGCGTGGGCATAGTCGGTTGTACCGGGAGCGGCAAGTCCACCCTCATCCAGCATCTCAACGGGCTTATCAAACTAAAGTCGGGCAAAGTGACCGTCCTCGACATCGACCTGTCGGCAAAAAAGCCGGACTATAAGGCTCTGCGAAGAGGCATCGGAATGCTCTTCCAGTACCCGGAGTATCAACTCTTTGCCGATACGGTCGCGGCAGACGTCAAGTTCGGCCCGCAGAACTTCGGCATGAGCAAAGAAGAGGCGGAAGAGGCGGCGCGAGAAGCGATCACGCTGGTCGGACTGGACTACGACGTCATTAAAGAGCGGTCCCCACTCGACCTGTCGGGCGGACAAAAACGCCGCGTGGCGATTGCGGGAGTCCTCGCGTACCGTCCGAAAATATTGATCCTGGACGAGCCCACCGCCGGACTCGACCCCGCCGGAAAGAGGGAAATGCTCACCCTCATCGACTCTCTGAAACAGTCCTTTGTGGAGACCGTCATCACCGTCAGTCACAATATGGACGAGATAGCCGAGTTCTGCCAAAGAGTCCTGGTACTCGGCGGAGGAAAACTCCTCTACGACACCACGCCGGAAGAGCTATTTTATCATCACGACGTCGAGAGTCTCGGGCTGAGCCTCCCCCACGCGGTTCGCGTCGTCAAGACGCTGGAGAGTCGCGGTTTTTCCATCCCGCACGCCCTGACGGAAAAGGACTTGACTCAAGCCCTACTGACCCACTTGGGAGGGAAAGCCCATGCGTGACGTCGCCTTCGGTCAATACTATCCCTCCGGGTCTTTTATTCACAAACTCGACCCCAGGACGAAACTGATCGCAAGCGTCGTCTATATCGTCGCCATCTTCCTCTGCACCAATTATTACTCCTATCTCGCCTGCTTTGTTTTTCTTGCAACGATGGTTTTGGTGTCCCGAATCACGATAAAAAGTGTCCTGAAGACGGTAAAAGGCGTTTTATTTATCGTTCTCATCACCGTTATTATCAACGTGCTTTTTTATTCGGACGGGAATCTTTTATTCGGGTGGTGGATCGTCAGGATCACCGACGCCGGTCTTATCTTCGCCTCCAAGATGGCGATGCGTTTGATCTTTTTGGTGATTGCGACGTCTCTTGTGACGCTCACCACCACGCCGATGAATCTGACCGACGGACTGGAGAATCTGATGACGCCCTTGAAATATATCAAGTTCCCGGTGCACGACGTGGCGATCATCATGAGTATCGCGTTGCGTTTTATCCCCTCTTTTATCGAAGAGATCGACAAGATCATGATGGCGCAAAAGGCGCGTGGCGCCGCCTTCGACAACGGCGGACTCATCAAGCGCGCCAAGGCTCTTTTGCCTGTCTTGATACCGCTGTTCGTCTCCGCGTTTCGTCGTGCGGACGAACTGGCAATGGCGCTCGACGCCCGCTGTTATAACGCCACCGACAAGCGGACCAAGATGAAAAAACTGACTCTGACTTGGCGAGACGCTGTCGCCGCGATAGTGACGGCGGTCTTTTTGACGGCGGTGATTTTGCTCCGACTCGGACTGTTCGGTCTTTTGAACGGGGTACTGTAGGATGCGCGTACTCATCACCGTCGAATACTACGGCAAAAACTACGCCGGCTGGCAGAGACAAAAGAACGCTCTCGCCGTACAACAGGTGCTGGAAGAAAAGCTCGGACTCATCTTGCAGACGAAAGTCGTCCTCGTCGCCAGCGGTCGGACCGATCGAGGCGTCCACGCGTTGCGGCAAAAGGCGCACTTCGATTACGAGGGATTTTTCCCGGTCAAAAAGATGGCGTACGCCGTCAATACCACCCTGCCGGACGACATCCGCGTGCTGGAAGCGATAGAGGTCCCCTCCGATCTGCACGCCCAATATTCGGCAAAAAGAAAGACCTATCTCTACAAAATGTACGTCTCTCGCACGCTACACCCGGTCAAAAATCTTCTTTCCGCGCAGATCTCTTACGACGACGTGGACTTCGACAAAATGCAGGAAGCGTGCAAAGATCTGATCGGCACGCACGACTTTGCCGCCTTTGCCGCGACGGGCAGTCACGTCAAAAACACCGTCCGGACCGTCTTCGACGCCTCGCTCCGTCGGGAGGGAGAGGATATCGAATTCGAGATCACCGGCAACGGCTTTTTGTACAACATGGTCCGTATCGCCGTCGGAACCCTCGTCTGGATCGGCATCGGCAAACTCCCCGTCACCGCCGTACAAGATATGCTCTTGACCGGCGACCGCAAAAAAGGCGGCAAAACCCTCCCCCCGCACGGATTGTACTTGAAAGACGTCTTTTACGAAGACCTTTCATCGCTCCCTCTCGAATAATTCCTTGTCTTTCATCCCATGAAAAAAGGGCTGTTAAGAACGTGTTTCTTAACAGCCCTTTTTTACTCTCGCTCCGTTATTCCACTACGATCAGTATGAGGACGTCCCCTCGTTTCGCTCCGCCGGAGTAGGAATACGACAGCCCGGTACCCGCCGCCGCGGCACTCAGTTCGGAACCGATATCTTCATAGGCATAGTCCATTCGCACGTCGAGCGTCTGTCCATTGCCATAGGTCTTCTTGAGATACGACAGGTATTCGAGGACGACGCGTAATTCCGCCCGACTCTCTACGACCATATCGTACTCCTTCTCGTCGAAAGTGAACGTGATATTTTCGTAGGCTTCGTACGTCATATCGGCGACGAGGTCGGTGTGGTCCGTCGCTCTGGCGGTGACGTCTCTTTCGGCGTCGGTGATGAAGAAGTAACCGTGGTTCAGGACCTCCATACTGCTGATGACGGTGCCTCCGTGCGTGGGATCGACGACGAACCAAAAGCCGTTTATTTTGATCTTGTTCCAGGCGTGTCCGGTCCCTTGGACCTTGTTGCCTTGCGCGTCGAGGACGAACTCTCTGTTCTCGTCCGTTTTCCAAGCATATCCGGTGACCTGGACGCACTCGATCCCTTCTATGTTGCAGAGGAGCGCATACGCTTTGGATATACCGTCGCAGACGGCGCGGCGATCGACGAAGACGCCCTCGAGATAGAAGCCCTTGTACGTCTTTATTTCTCTGTCCTTTGCGTCGATCTCTTTACGTTTTTCCTCTTTTTCGGTGCCCTCGGACATATTGTTATATTCCGTCACAAGGGCATTCCTTTCTTCCGCAATGGTAGCGGGCACGACGTACGCCAGATCATGGTCGTACACGACGTAGTCGATGAGCCAGTCGTAGATGGCGTGCGCCTTTTCTATATCGGTCATATCGTCGTCTACGATCTGTCGCAGTACCGCCTTCGCCGCGGCGTACATCGCTTCGGCAGGGCTGTCCGCTACGGGCACCGGGCGATAGCCACTCATCGTCGCATAGACCAGTTGATCACTGTTTTCGACCGACACGCCGGTCGCTATGGACTCGATCTTGAAGTCGTCAAAGTCATTCGCTCTCTTCGAGGTGTAGGCGTCGTGGGCATAGTACCCCAGCTGCGTATACGCGTCCTCTTCCGCCGCGGCTTTGGCGGGCTCCACATAGGTGAAGTGTACCGTAACCGGCGTCGTAACGACTCCCGTGGTCGGATTGTAAGAATAGGAATCGGAATGCATCGATACCGAAGAGTTGAGGACGGTCACGCCCTTGAGATTCAGTACCTCGGACAGTTCGGTATGCGTCGTCTCGTCCGTCAATTCAAACGTCACCGTCGTATAGCGATAGGCGACCGCCCAGTTGATGTAGTCGGTCAATTCCTCCTTGGTGAGAGGCTGATTGTCGGCAGTGTAACTTGCCGTCAAAAAGTCCACGCCTATGCGATTGTATTTTGCGTAGACCTCTACGTCGCCGTAGTAGCCGACGGGGATCGCGCTGATATCCAAACCGTCTTCATCGACGTACCCGGCGAATTCGTATCCGCTCGGAGCGCTCGGCGCGGCAAGCGTTACGCCCGTCTCATAAGTATAGCTCTGCGCATACGTCGCGGGTGCGGAACCGATCCCGAAGTGGTACGAGACGCTATAGACGACGGGGATATACTTGGCGTAGAGGTCGATATCCTCCACGACCGCGTCCTCAAAGTGATAATAGTTCTTGTACGCGGACTCCTTATACCACCCGGCGAAAGCATACGCGAGGATCGACTTGGCTTCCGGCGCGCTGACCGTACCGCCGATCTCGACCGCTTTTTCCTCAAAGGTTTCGTCCGGGAAGTAGAAGCGGACGATCGCGCTCCCCTCGTCATAGCGGGTGACCGAAAGAGTGTACTCCTTCTTCTCCCCCGCTTCGGCGGTGATCTTCAAGGTATAATTCTTGGTACCGACGTTGAGCGCGACCTTTTCGTTTGCCAAAAGCGTCTCTCCGTCATATATCTCTACGGTGGCGCGTTCGTCCACGGAGAGGATCTCGTACGGGTTGATAGCGGTCGTGGTGTAACGCACGCCGATGGTCACGGCGTCGCTTGAAATCAGTCCGCCGACCCTGTCAAGGGCGTCTACGGTATTGTTGTGGGACAAATAGATCGCCTTGTACGCCTTGTCGCCGACGGTGCCTTTTGCGACCGAATACTGCTCTTCCCCTTCCTCGTCCGTCCAGTGCAAGAACTCATATCCGGACTCGACGACGGTCGGCTCTACCAGTCGGAAAGAGTCCTCAACGGTATAGGTCGTGACCGTCCCAGCGCCCGCCGTTCCGAGTCCGTCGAAGTCGTAGGTCACCTTGTACTCGATTGCCGACCAGTCGGCGTAGAAGGTGGCGCCGTCCACCGCCACTTGGTCAAAGTCCGCTTCCTCCCGGAGGGTATTGTCGGTGTACCATCCGACGAGCGTGTACCCAAGCCGCTCCGGAGTCGTCGGCGGAGAATACTTGTTCTCCTCTGCGACCACCGTGACGGATTCTATCCCCGCACCGAACACGAACGTCGCCTCGGACGCTTTCGGCGTCCACTTGGCGTAGATCTTGACGTCGGACGTGATCGTAACGTTAAACTTGATCTTTTCATTGCGTTCCGCGTCCGCATACCAACCGTCGAAAACGTATCTGTCTTTGGTCGGTTGAGCTACCGGTTCTACCAGTTTGGATCCCGAAACAAAGTCTTTTGCCGTGACGCCTTTGCCGCCGTCAAGGCTGACAGTGACCTTGTAGTCGGTGCCCGTCACCGTGCCCTCTCTCGAGGAGATGAACCCGGTGAGTCCGCACGCGGCGCACGCAAGTGCGAGAGTCAGCACCGCCGCCAAAAGAATGACCTTCAGAATCTTTTTCATAGTCCCTCCGTTCCGCCGCCGATCCCGATCGTCAGATCCGGGTCCGGCACGTCCATTTTTTCTACTTTGTCCAGTTTTTTCATGATCATATCGTTGCGCTTGGACGCTTCTTCCAGCGCCTTGTTGACGCCTTCGGCGTTCTTTTGCGCCCGCTCTATATCGGAGACGTACTTGCCGAAGTCCTTCCTGAACGCGGCGAGCAGATTAAAGACCTCCCGGCTCGACTTCTGTATGGCGAGGGTCTTAAAGCCCATCTGCAAGCTGTTCAGAAGCGCGCTGATCGTCGTCGGTCCGGCGGGCAGGATCTTGTATTTTGACTGCAACTCTTCCACCAGTCCCGGATTGCGGACGATCTCGGCGTACAGTCCCTCGATCGGCAGATACATCACGGCAAAATCCGTCGTGTGCGGCGGGTTGAGGTACTTGTCGGAGATGGACTTTGCCTGCGTCTTGACGGCGTCCACAAGCGCTTTCGCATACGCGTCCGCGCGCTCCTTGTCCCCTTGCTCGCTCGTCTCGACCAGTCTCTGATAGTCCTCGATGGGAAACTTCACGTCGATGGGCAAGTACACTTTGTCGTTGCCTTTGCTGCCGGGCAGGACGACCGCAAAGTCCACCCGCTCGGCGTTCTTTTTGCCCGAGACGTTCTGCTGGATGACGTATTGCTCGCGCGTGAGAATGCCGTCGAGCAGATTCTCCAGACTGACCTCGCCCCACATTCCGCGGGTCTTGACGTTGCCTAAGACCTTTTTCAGATCGGTCACGCTGCCGGAGAGGGCTTGCATTTCACCCAGTCCCTTGTTGACGGCGTCCAGACGCTCGTTGATCTGTCCGAAGGTCTGATTCAGACGCTCGTTGAGCGTGCCGGTCAACTTGTCCTCCACCACCTTCCGCATTTCGGACAACTGTTTTTCGTTGTCTTCGCGGACGTCTTTGAGGCTCTTTTCGGTGTTCTGCCTGATCTCGGTCAGATTTCGGTTGAGGTCGGTCTTCATTTCGCCGATCTTGGCGGAATTGACGTCCGAAAGGGTCTTGACGGTGCCCACCACGACGTCCATATTGTCCTTGATGCCGGCGCGGACCAGTTCCATCTGTCCCTGCACACCCGTCGCCAATGCGGCGTTGGAGGTGCTGATCGCCGCGGTGACCGCCTCGCGGTCGGCGGCGCGGTTTTTTTCCAGATCGGAGAGCTTTCTCTCCGCCTCCGCGACCTTTTCTTCCATCGCTTTGACGAGATCGGTCATCAGACGGATCTGTTCGGTCGCTTCTTTCTGCTGTTGCAGCATCTTTTTCCGATAGCCAAAGAGGCACATTGTACTTTCCCCCGAAAAAAATCGTCAAGCGAGCGGACTCACCCGCTCGCTTCTATCCATATATATATTTCTTAATACGGTCCCTTGTTGTCTCTCACACGATCGTTGGGCGACATGGGATTGCGCCTGGGGACGGTGTTGCCCTTCGGGATGTTCTGTATGCCCCGACGGTAGATCCCGCTCCTGTACGCGCGGTTGTAGGTGTTGAGGAAGCGGCGGTGGCGCAGTCCGGCGATGATCACAATGACCAAGAGCAAACCGAGCAGGACCGCTCCGATGATGAGGAAGGTCCGTATCATCGTCGTGTCGATATCCAACCCGAGGAACTTGCCGTAGTTGTCCTCGCTGCCTTGCGACTGCTGAATATTGGCTCTCGCCGCCAAGACGAAGGTGGACAACTCGTCCGCTACGAAGGTGACCGACTGACCGTCGCCCTCGATCTGCATATTCTCTACTTTGGTGATGGTCCCGTCCACGCCCATCTTGTAGACGGCGAAGCGGATATATTGCTGATAGTCCTCGGGGATCGGCATATTGACGGTGACCTCTCCGGTGTTGGTCTGGCTCGCCTCTCCGCGCAAGCCAATACGGTAGATGGACACGACTGCCCGCGCCTCGTTTTCGGTGATGGTGTTCATGAGCGCCTGCTGCGCGTTGGTGAAGTACTCCGACTCGTTCGAGAAGGTCTCGACCTGTATTCTGGCGCCGGGCGCGAACTCGGCGTCCAAACTGATGCCGGTCTTTTCGTCGGACAGAAGCATCACTTCGCACTTCTTCTTCAGATCGAGCAACTTCGCGTACAGATTGCTGTTAAAGCACGCCTTTTGGTCGCTCGTCAGATCGAGATAGTGCGCGTACACGTTGAGCACTTTGGTGTACTCGGCGGCGGTGACCATATTGATCGCCGGGAGCAACCTCGTCTCGTCCTCCACCGAGAACACGTTCTTCATCTTGCCCTGGAGGTCCTTGAATACGTTCTCCAAGTTCTGGAAATAGCCGTAATACTTGCTGCCGCTGTCGCCCTTGATGGCGTCCTGGATCCATCCTTGCCCGTACAGGCGATAGTTGTTGTAGGTCTCCAGATAGCTGTACATCTCGGCATAGTCGGAGCGCAATTCGAAGCTGGTCCTCTGCGCCAGTCTCTCAAGATAGGCGCGGTAGGTGTCGATCTCGTTTTCCAACGTGTGAATGCGGTCGCGCAGACGGGAGATGAGATTCCGGAAGTAGACCACGCGGCTTGCCTCCATATAGGTCTCCGCCTCGTTCAGGTCCTCTTCGTACTTGTCTACCGTTCGACGATCGGCGTCGGAAAGGGTGACGTTGTTGACGTCGAGGGCGAAAGGCAACATATAGAACTCGAAAGTAGCCTCGTTGCCGGCGTAGTCCTTGACGTAGATCTTGACGTAACCGCGGTACTCGCTGTTGTTGTCCGCGGGATCGTTTTTGACGGTGTTGTCCACGCTGCTGGTCGAAATGACGTAGCCCGTCGGGTCGAGGGCGAACCCTCTCGTCTCCCCTTTGGTCGTGATGTACTCGCAGATGTCGATGTTCTCTTCCTCAACGTACACTTTGAGGTCGATGTAGTGCTTTTCGTACTCGACGACGGTGATGTTGGACATAAACTTAATGACCGGAGCGATGGTGTCGATATTGACGTCGAAGACTTGGGTGTAGGTCAGTCCCGCCTCGGTCGTCGCGGTCACTTCGATCGAGCAGATCTTTTCAAAGTACGGATTGCTGTCCGGCCAGTTGTACTCCGTCACGCCCGTACTCTCCAGGTCGCTGTACTTGTAGCGGTAGGAGACGCCGGACACGTTGACGTAGTCGGGGCTGGACGCCTTTGACACGGTGACGCGGCGGCGGTTGGTCCACTGCCCGCTCTCGATGAGTTTTGCCTCGCTGGAGTCGTCGTCGGAGGCGTGTCCCGTCAGCGTAAACACCGGCACGATCTGGTCCACTTTGACGCGGACTTTGTGCTGTGTGCGCTTGGTCCCGTCGGCGCGACTGGTCGCATAGATCGTGATGATGGCGTCCCTGTTTTTGCCGAAGCCGTCCAGCCTATCGGTCGTAAAGGACGTATAGGAAGGCAACTCTCTTTCCTCGGTCTCCGGCATCTCGGTGTTGTTGACCATGTACTGCAAAGTGTAGGTCAGACGAACGCCGGACTTGTTGAGGTTGAGCATATTGATGGTGATCGTGACGGGCTTGCTGGACCACTCCGCCGCGCTCTTGTCGGACAGGACCAGCGTCAACCGTTCGCTATGGTACTCCACGCTGTCCACCGTCGTGATGATCTCAAAGTCGGGCACCACCGTATCGATGGCGATGTATATCTTTTGATCGTAGATGTATTCCGTGCCCGCCTTGTTGACCGCCTTGAAGGTGAAGGCGCCGTTGATCCCCTCGGGGAAGTAATGCTCGTCGAACCGCAACGCTTTAGCGTTTTTGTACCCCGGGTCATAGTAGACGGCTATTCCGTCGGACTCGTGATACTCTTCCCACGTCGCACCGTCGTCGACGCTGTACATATATTTGACTCGGGTGTTGCTCCCCTCGACGTAGAGGGTGATGACCGCCTCTTTCTCCCACATATAGGTGTACATATTGAGGGAGGAGTCAAAGTAGCCCCCTTCCGACTCCTTGTAGGTCAGATTGCCGGTCATGGCAAAAGAGTCTATCACGAACTCGTACTGCGTGGCGAGGTCTCCGCTTGCGGTCAGTCCGCCGGCGTACTTGCCCAGTTCGTTAATGGCGTACAGGAGATAGTAGTGCCGCGCAAAGCCTTCCGGCGCGGTCAAAGCGGTGTCCCCCGTCAGACGGGTCCAGCCGTGCAACTCCCAGCCGTCCTCCGTCCGCTCCGGATTTTCGGTGACGGGTTTGACGCCGGACTCCGACATCTCCGCATAGAAGTAGTAGATCGACGAACGGTCCTCGAACCGCTTAGGCGTCAGGATCACGTCGTCTTTGGAGTTGTAGGTTACGGTATGATACTCCCCGGTCAGGTTGTCCTCGTTGGTCCCCGCCGTGACCGCGATCATATCGGTGATGCTCGGCGTGGTACGGTCGATCTTCAGAAGAGTCGCCATATCGCCGCCGTCGGCGGAGCGGAAGCCCGCTTCATTGGTGACGCTGAGCGCCAGATAACCGTAGAAGCTGGTATTGGTGAACTTGACCGTGAAGACGAAAGCGTTGGTGCCGTCGTAAGAACCGTTGTCCGCGAGTACCCATTCGCCTCCCTTGATGGCGGCGTTGAGGTCGGCGGAGTCCGCCGCCGCGATCAACATATAGTAATAAGAATATTTGTTTTTGTCGGCGCTGGACAGTTCGCTCGCGCCGCCGAGGTCGTTGGCGAGCAGTTTTACCTGCACGGTCACGTCGCTGTCCACCCAGTCGTCGTCTTCCCCGATCACGCCGTCCTTGACGATGCTACGTTCGATGGAGATGTTGAGGGTGTTGTAGGGGACGCGGATGATGTACGGATACGCAATGTCGGTCGTGTACTTGCCGCCCAGATAGTCGATGGCGCGGCTGACGAGGTACAGTCGCTTTTACAGCGTGCCGCGCCTGCCTACCGGGACCTCGAAGGAGATCTCGTTGCTCTCGACCAAAACATAGTTTTCCGCCGTCTCGTCGTAGAGATAATAGTCAAAGTGCCCTCTTTGCGCCTCGTTGGAGAACAGGGTCACTTTGCCGTCCGCGCAGACCGAAGCGGTGGTGATGTCGCTGTCCGAGACCGAGACGTCCCCTTCGATCTCGCCGAAGGAGTACTCCACCCGCTCCAAAATAATGGTGTTGAGGTCGATATTGACCAGGAAGGACACGTCCTTGTACACGCCGGACCCGGTATACACGCGGAAGCGGTACTCCTCGCTCATCTTGGTCACCGTGGAATTGGGTACGCCCACGACCACGTTGTAGACGAAGTATCTGCTCCCGTCGGGCTGATTGAGCTGCCCGTTCCAGGGGCGGGTCGTGGAAGACTCCTGCCAGACCATATTGCCGTAAGCGTCATAGACGGGATTGCCGGCGCCGTCTACGGCATAGTGCATATCGCGCACCGATACGCCGGACACGCCGTCTTTTACGGTCAGGGTCAGGTTGACTCTGCCGTTGACCCACGTTCCGCTCGAAATATAGATGGGATCCACCGAGTCGTCGCCGGAGACGTCGCCGTTTTTGACGTAGCCGGTGATCTCAACGGTCGGCTGCTGCGTGTCGATCTTGATGACGTTCGCACTGGTGAAAGTGGATGCGCTCCGCTTGCCGGCGGCGTTCAGAGCGTAGACGGTGAAGACGGACTCCGCGCTGGCGTCCAACTTGAAGGTGTAGACCGACTTGCCCTCTTCTCCTTCCACGTTGCTGTAATAAGATCCCTCCGCCTTGTAGGAGACGCCACTTATATTGACGGGGGCGTAGACGAAAGTGTACTTCGCCGTCGGGACGGAGTACTCGACGATGTTGCCCTCGTAGTCGCGGACGATCCTGGAGTCTGTCGGCACGGTCACGCGGACGTCGATGGGCGTAGCGGACCAGCCGGACGCGTTGGTGACGTATGTGATCTCCTCCACCTCGATATCGAAGACCGAGTTGACCAAAGTCACGGTATAGGACGTCTCGTTGCTCTTCAAGCCCGCTCCGCTGACCAAGTAGAAGACGTATTCTCTCTTTTCGAGGACCACGTTCTTGCCGATGGCGCCGGTCAGAATGAAGTACTTTTCTCCGTCGTAAGTGTAATTGGTCGCTTCCATATCCGAGGAATATTCCCCGTCGTTGACCTTGACGCGGTAGTAGCAACGCACGTCGGAAGTATTGGTGACCGTATCGCCCGCGACGTCCCTGTTGAAGACGTTAAGGGTGACGGAACCGTTCGCGTAGCCGTCCACGATGGCTTTTTGGGTGGTCTCCTCGTCCGGGTCGGGCGTAAAACCTCTCACCGCGACGCCGGGTCGCACCACGTCGATCAACGCCGAATAGGAGGCGTCCACCGTGTACATCACGCCGGCGCGGTTGGTCGCGCGGAATTTCAGTCCGCGGGTCGTCGTACTGACGCGGTAATTGGCGGTCTCCATGCGGGCGAAGTTCGCCCCGTCGGTGGAGACGGAGTACTCCACGTCGCTGATACAAGCGGAGCGGTCGGTCAGCGTGAACAATATATCCGCGCAGCTCCACTCGCCGTTACTGTACGTCTTTTCCTCTCCGCCGGCGTCTCTGGTCGTCGCCGATACGGTAAAGATCGGCTCTTCGGCGTCGATGTTGACGCGCTTGGAGTAGGTGGAGTATTTAAAAAAGTTGCGATCGATATCGGTCAGTTCGAAGTCCACCTTGCCGTTCTTAAGGCTGTTTTTGATCGAGACGGTGTTTTTTGACATCGGGATCCAGACCTTGGTGCGGTCGTCGGTGTTTTTGCCGTCAATGGAATAGCGGAGCTTTTCGCTGCCGGGGTCAAACGCGCCACCGTTTCGCTCGATCATGTATTTGGTGGTGACCGTGAAGGTCAGATCCACGCCGATCCACTCGCCGCCGTACTCCTCGTAGTCCCCGCCCGTCCGTCTGTAGCGCGCGTCGATCCGTTCGATCGCAAGGTCGGACTCCTGCAGATCGGCGTTGACCACGACGTGCCAGTAGCGGGAATAGTATTCGTTTTTGTACGAAACGACTCCGTTTTCTTCCACGGAATACTGTCTGCGGAAATAAAAATACCGCTGGGTCTTTCCGCCGAAGGCTTCGTTGGCGAAAAGGTAGGTGTCTCCGTCCACGACCATCGTGGAGGAAGAGGAGATGTCGGACCAACCGTTGGTGCGGTTTTTCAAGTCGTCGGTGTCGATTTTTTCGGCGGAGGAATAGTAGGAGAAATTGTCACCGGCGGATCCGTTGTTTTTGATCAGAATGGTTATGCTCGAGGCGTCGGTCAGTGTGCTCTCGGTCCCGACGTCAACGTAGGTGGCGTTGACGTACTTGGTCACGCGGACCTCCCACGTCAACCCGTCCGCCTGCGCTGCCTGCGCCGGCGCGAGTCCGATCAGCGCCGCCAAAAGGATGGTCAGCGCCGTCAATGCCGCAAATATCAAACGTAATTTCTTTGTCATACCTATTCCTCATTCCTCACCTTCGGTATATACCGATAGATATATTAATAATATCATATTTGCGCGCGTAATTCAATATCTTTTTTTGAAAAATTTTTCTTGCGAGAACGCCCATTTTTTCGGAAAAACCAGCCGCTTTTTTGCGGTAAAAATAAAAAATCGCCGCTTTTTGCGACGAAAGTCTCTTGCCCGGCATAGTATGGCGTGGGAGGGTAAAGGAAAAAGTCCTACATACTACAGGAGGAAAGATGAACGAAAAAAGAAAAAACTGCATGTGCGACGACCCCGTCGGTCGTCCGCCCTATCGACCTCTCGATCCGTGGGACACAACGCCTTGTCCCTGCGAAGAAGAGAGGACCTACTACTGCCGCTGCGAGTGTGATTGTCACCCGCAAAAATTCCCCTTCCCGATCGAGCAAAAACCCGCTCCGTCCGATCCGACCAAAGGAAAAAACCGCCTCCCGGCGGTCATCCTGTTGGCGTTTTGGCTGACGAGGGACTGCTAAAACGACGATCTAAGCGGGTCGTTTTACGTCGTCGGAAGTCTCGCAAGATCCGCTGAAAAAGGAGAACGCCTTCGACCGTTTCGAAGGCGTTCTTTCCGATCGTTCGCCCGTAAACGCGCGAAATCGGAATATTTTCGACGGAATGCCCGGTCCGATCCGGACGGATCTCTACTCTCTCACGCGAAAGAATCGGATGTTTTTACTCACGACGTCGGCGTAGCAGAAGCTATTCAGACTCCCGTCGTCCGCGCGGAAAGTAAATATGCGCGGATAGACGTTCTCCACCGCGCCGACCATCTCCTCGATCTTGTTTCTGCCGCGATTGACCCGGATCCCGACGCGCTTTCCCACCGCCTCTTTGATCAGGCTTACGGTCGCATTCATGTCGCTCTTTGCCTCTCTCATAGTCCGAAGTATTGCCGAAAAAAAACTTTTTAGTCATACTTTCTTTCCCGCCGGAATATCGTGTAGCAAGAATGAATTTTCGGAGGGGTATTATATGACGGAAAAGAAAGTGGTCGTCGTGGACAAAAAGGTCAACACCGGCGTCGTCCGGGTCGTGGAGAGCGCCGTGCCGGACGCGGCGGACGGAAAGATCCTCGCGGTGCGCGCAGAGGCGCACGCGACTTCGTGCGACGCTCTCACGGACGAGTTCCGCGTGGGAGTCAAGACGACTTTTTACGCGCTTGTTTTGACGGACTCCGGGACTTATGAAAGAAGAGCGACTACGGCAGAAACAGTTCGTTCGGTGTCCCAACAAGGCATAGACGGGACTACAAAGTCTTCTTTTGCCGTTGACGTCAACAAGTGCTATTACGACGCTTCGGAAGGAAAACTCGTCGCCGAAGAGACCGTGCGCGGACAGTATATCCTGCCCGGACAGATCTCGATCGCCACGCCGTCGGAGGACCTTGTGTGTCGCCTATCCGACCAAAAGACGGTCCGGGAGGACCTCAACAAGTCCAATCTGTATCTAACCCAATCGGACGAGATGCGTATGCCCGTCAAATCGGTCGCGGACTGCTCCGCTACCGTCGTCGTGACCGACTGCTATCCCTCGGCGGGGGCGTTCCGTCTGGACGGCGAGATCACCCTTCGCGTCGTCGCCGTAAGCGACAACGACCAGTTCTTTACACAGACTTTCAGTCATCCCTTCGGTACCGACGTCGTATGCGAGTGCGACGGGGACGTCAAGACGGACGTGGAGTGCCTCGTCACACGCTGCGACGTCTCCCTCTCCGACGGCAATCCGCGCGGGATCCTGACCGATCTGGAATTGACCTTTTTGACCACGCTCGGGTATGAGTCCGAGACGACGGTCATGACCGATTGCTACTCGGTGGACTACGACTGTTCCGCTCAGACGGAGGCGGCGACCTACGACGCGTCTTTCTGCTCGCGCACCGTATCCGACCGATCTACCGCCGTCCTCAACACCGGAGCCGTCGTCAACGAAGTCTACGCCTGCCTGGGTCCCGTGGTCAAGACTCTTTCCGCCGTCAACGATAACGGCATCCTTGTCGAAGGCGTCCTCACCGCCACAGTGCTGTACGCCGATGAAAACAACCTCCCGGCAAGCCGCTCTTTGGACATCCCCGTCAGTCTCAAAATCGACGGCGCCTACGGCTGCTCCTCCGACCTCCGTCCTACGTTGACCGTCAAGGGGATCGGCGCAAGGCTCAAGACCGGGACCGATATCGAAGTCTCCGCAGAGTACGACGTCAAAGTCCGCGGGACCGATGAAAAAACGCTGTCCTGCGTCACCGAAGTCACCCTCGGCGCACCGAAAGAGCCCGACGATATCGCCATCAGCCTCTATCTGACCCGCCCCGGCGAAGACCTCTTCGACGTGGCCAAGTCCCTCGGCGTAAAAGAGGAGACCCTGCTTAGTCTCAATCCCGACCTGACCCTCCCCCTCACGGGTGGCGAAAAGATCTTGATGTATAGCGAACTCTCCCTGCCCGAAGAATAAATAGTCTTGCTATGAAAGGAGGAATTCCTTGCATAGCAAGAGTGATATGCACGACGTACGCCGTGCGGAAGGAAAAACGTATCATTTTCCCAAAACTCTATTACACCCAAAAGGAGGAAAATTATGAGGAATGGGAGAGAGTTTGAGAGAGGGTTTAGAGCGATAGTCCTCTCTCAACTTTTCTCCGTCCAATACGGTATTGGACGGTTAAATCCGCTAATCGGATTTTTAGGGCAGAGCCCTAAAACGTGATGGGTGCTTTTTCGACCGTCATCCTGACCAAGCAAGTGTAACGAGCGCGTGGAAGGATCCCCGGGGATGTTTCGACTTCACTTCGTTTCGCTCAACATGACGATAGTGCCCCTGCCGTTCTTTCGGTTCCTTTCTTGCGCACAAGAAAGGAACGAAAAACCGAGCCTATTGCAGCTCGGTTTTTGTTGCGTAAAGCGCCTTGCTATGCAAGCCGCCGCTATATGCGGTAGGTTTGGGGAATATTCAGAGTATAGTAGTTGTAAAGGCTCGTCTTCTGTTCCGGTCCCGTCGGTCCGGTCACAAAGTACTTATATATGATTCCCTTATCCATTCCTTTATTGCCCCAATGGATGACCGAGCGGCTGTTCGGGTCAAAGACGTCTTTGTCAAAGCAAGTGTTCCACTCGCTGTCTCCCACCCCTCTGCCCTGCCAGGAGAGGGCGTCGTAAACGTAAGTCTCAATGCTCTTCCAGGTGTCCCAGGCGTAACCTTTCGAGGTCTGGTCGGTCAACTTGAACACCACGAGATCGAGATAAGGATGCGTCCCCTCGCTCGCCCAAGTCCCGTGGCTCTTGCTTGCGATATATGCGACGGGGTGCTTGCCCTCCTTTTCCAGTGCGTCGTAGGGGGTATAGTCCCGCCACTCGTGGTAGGACGTCTCCATAAAGAGCGGTCGGACGGTCGCAGAGTCCGCGTTCTCCTCCAGCGAGAGCGCAACGGAGACGTGCTCCCAGTCGCCGACGTGGTTCCCGTACAAGGTCCCCATGACTTTTTTGCCGTAGTTGTAGGGTTCGTAGATGTAGTAGCACAAGCTGAGATATCTGTACTCCTTTTTGACCGCGAAGCCGTAAATTTCGGCACCGTCTTTTTTGCCTTTCAAAAAGTCGTTCATAAAATACGGATCGGTGATCCCGGGGATCTCGTAGTAATACCCGTCGGACGAGGCGGTTCGGGTCAGGTTCGCCATTCCGTCCTCCACGGTGGAGGCGAAGTACTCCTCCTCCTTGTCCCACCAGATCTTGGGGGCGTACTCTTTCAGAAGGTAGGCGTAGTCGTCGTCCGTCAACGCGTGATCGAACGTCTCCTCTTCCGACGCTATCCGCTCCACCTTCATCGAGTGGACGCGACGATTCAAAAAGCCTTTGTAGCAGACCACGTCCGCTCTGCCTTTGTAGCCCCGTTTGCTGTAGAAAGTCGCCTTATACCCCGCTCTTACCACGACGTCCATCACTTTGACGTTGAGATCGTCGTACTCGCCCACGGCGTAGTCGGTATAGTCCGCGCCCTTGTTGTCCCAAACGGCGCAAGTCGCGTCGAGGTCGCGGTAGTCCCTCTCGAAGATCGCCGAAAAGGTCATTAGATCGTTTTTTCCACTGTACCACTCGTCGCGGACGGACAGACCGCTTCCGTGCTTCCAACCAACGAAAGCATAGCCCTCTTTCGTCAACCCGGTGGGCAAGGGAAAGGTAGTATCGTGTTCGACGAACAGGCTCTCTTCCGATTCTTTTCCGTCGGCGCCGTTGTTATAGAACACAACGTGGGTGTACCCCTCCCTCGTCTCATAGTTTTTGCCGCAACCTGCGAGTCCCACGACGAGGGTAAAAACCAAAATGAACAAAACAAAAGTAAGGACGATCTTCTTTTTCATAATACGTCTATTGTACCATCTTTTCCGTTCGGCGTAAAGACCCGTTTTTATCCCTTTTCGACCGATAAAAAAAGCCCGCGTCTTGCGGCGCGAGCTTCTTTTTCGATGATCAATTTTGTCAGGCGTTGAGCGCGACGAGGTCCTTGAGGAGGGTCTTGACGTCCTCCGCGGAAAGATTCTCGTCCGCGATCACGGTGTACCAAGGGGTTTTTGCCTTGGGAAAAGCGCTCAAATAGACGCTCTTGTTTGCCTTTTTCAGTCCTTCGGCGTAGTCCGCGGGGACTTTGATCAAGAACATCGTCCCGCCCTTGACGGTCTCGTACACATAGATGAAGCACTTCTTTTTGTCGCCGACGACGTAGTGCGTATCGGCAAGCGGCAGACGTCCGCTCCGGATCGTGTTGTTGCGGCGGTAGGTCTCCACTTTGTCGCCGAAAGTCTCTTCGAGATAGTCCGCGACGAACTTTTTGTTGACGACCGAAGAGGTCCCCTTGTCCGCCATAGCCATACTCTCCTTCAGGCTGACTCCGCGCGCGGCGGCGTTGGCTTCGGCGCAGGGCTCGGACAGGTTTTTGTCGCACTTGTTGCAAAAGTCGTACTCCCCGCACTTGTCTCTGCCCGCTTCTTCACTCTCGACCCATTTTTTTACGTCGAATTTTTGTTGAAAATCTTTCTTTTCCGCTCTGTTCATATCATAACCTCCATTCGTAAAATCGTGTTTTTTCTGTTTCCACGTCCATTATAGCCCCGACAAAAGTCCTTTGTAAAGAAAAAGACGGACGATTTTTTTCGTCCGACTCGCTATTTCTTTTCCGCGCGCTTCCGCTCCGATTTCGCCGCCCTTTTTTTCGCCTTTTCTCGTTTCGATCTCATCTTGCGCAGGCGCAGCGCGTTGGTGACGACGGTGACTGAACTCAGGCTCATACACGCCGCCGCGATCATCGGATTGAGAAGCAGTCCGATCGCCGGATACAGTACGCCCGCCGCGATCGGTATGCCGAGGACGTTGTACCCGAACGCCCAAAAGAGGTTCTGCCGGATGATCCGCATCGTCTGCCTGCCGAGGGTGATCGCCTCCGCTACGTCGGTGGGGTCGCTCTTGACCAATACGACGTCGGCGCTCTCGATGGCGACGTCCGTGCCAGCGCCGATGGCGATCCCCACGTCCGCTACGGTGAGCGCGGGAGCGTCGTTAATCCCGTCCCCCACCATCGCGACCGACCCGCCGGAACGTTTGTAGCCGTCCACATATTGCGCTTTCTGCTCCGGGAAGACCCCGGCACGATACTCTTCTATGCCCACTTGGTCGCAGACCTCTTTTGCGGCGGACTCGTTGTCCCCGGTCAAAAGCACCGTCTTTACGCCCATCTCCCGCAGTCTCTCAACCGCGCGTTTTGCCGAGTCCTTGGGGCGGTCGGCGAGTTCTATCGCGCCGAGATATTCTCCCCCCGCCGCGACGTAGACCGTCGTCCCCTTGCCTCGATACGGCAGATCCACTCCCGACTCCAAAAGAAGTCTGTCGTTTCCGACCAGAACGACCTTTCCGTCCACCTTGCCCGTCAGTCCCCGTCCGGCGACCTCCGCAAAGTCCTCCGAGGGCTTTTCCGCCAGTCCCATCCGCTCCGCTTCGGCGCAGATCGCCGCACTGAGAGGATGCGCGCTCAACTTCTCCATCGAGTACGCTATCGTCATCGTCCTATCGACGTCTTCAGAAACAACCGATACGACCGACGGATTTCCTTCGGTCACGGTGCCCGTCTTGTCGAACACGACGACGTCTATCTTGTGCAAGGTCTCCAGGCTCTCGGCATTCTTGACCAAAATACCCTTCTCCGCGCCCTTGCCCGTGCCCACCATAATGGCGACGGGGGTCGCAAGTCCCAATGCGCAGGGACAGGAGATGACCAAAACGGACACGGCTATATTGAGCGAAAAGGCGAGGTCTCTTGTCACGATCATCCATACGACGAAGGCGATCGCGGCTATGCCCATCACCGTCGGGACGAATATCCCGCTTATTTTGTCGGCAAGACGACTGACGGGTGCCTTCGAACTCGCCGCCTCTTCAACAAACCGCGCGATCTTTCTCAGCGCCGTATCCTCGCCCACCGCCGTCACGACGAACTCGATATACCCGCCGACAAGGAGCGTCCCACCGACGACTTCGTCGCCGACTTCCGCCGCCTGCGGCAGACTCTCTCCGGTGACCGCGGACGCGTCGATCGCACCTCTGCCCTCGACAATCCTGCCGTCGAGCGGGATCCTCTCCCCGGTACGGACGATCACCGTCTCGCCCAAAAGGACCTCGTCCGAACGGACGACGCACTCTTGTCCGTCGCGCCATACCGTCGCCTCGTCGGGCGCCAAACGGAGGAGTTTTTCTATCGCCGAAGTGGTCCTCCCTTTGGAGATCGCCTCCAGATACTTGCCTAAGGAGATGAGCGTCAGGATCATCCCCGCGCTCTCGAAGTACAATCTGTGCGCGTACTCGTGCAAAACTTCGTGCGAAGATCCCACCGCCGTGTGGTATACGACCATCGCATAGGAAAACACGCTGTACAAAAACGCCACGCTGCTACCCACGGCAATAAGCGTGTTCATATTCGGCGCGCCCTTAAAAAGGGACTTGTAGCCGTTCGTGAAATAGTAAAAGTTGAGGACGATGATGGGCACCGTCAAAACGAACTGGATCGTAACATACAACCAATGTATATTCGTCAGTCCGTCCATCGGGATCCCCATCATGGGACCCATCGCAAGGAAGAACAGGGGCACGAGAAAGACGAAGGACAAAATCAAACGGAGCTTTTTCGACAGTCCTCCTTTGTCCGTCTCCTCGACGGCGTCGGAATACGGTCGGGCGCCATAGCCCGCCTTTTTGACGGCGCGACAAACGGCGGCGTCGGTAGCCGTCCCCTCCACCGTCATCGAGTTGGTGAGGAGATTGACGTCGGCTCTTTCCACGCCGTCCACCTTTTCGACGGCTCTTTGGACCCGCGCCGAACAGGCGGAACAGGTCATACCCGAAACGGAATATCTCTTCATACTTATTATAGTATCATAAAAAGAGGCGGTTGGCAAACGATTCGTCTCCGTCCTCTTTTAAGATCATCTTTCCCGATGAAAAAACTATTATTCTTGATTTTGGTCTTCTTTATTTCGGCTTTTCGGACCCTATACCGCTCTTAATGCGCGTGACCCTTCCCCAAGGCGGCGTGCGCACTTCGTTGTTGACGACCCAGACGGTGGGGATCCCGCCGGAGATCGACTCGTCGGGAAAGGGCGCGTATCCGTCGGTCAAGACGACGATCCCGACCAAAGGATGGTCCTCGGCGTACTTTCTCGCCCACTCGAACACGGGAAAGAAGCTCGTCCCGCCCCCGCCGTAGGGCTTGATCTTCAAAAAATCCTCCTCGTTGCAGAAGGGTTTCGGCTCGGTGACCGCCGCGTCAAAAAAGCCGAGCAGTCCGTTGAGTCTGCCGCCGAAGCGGTCGATCGCCCCCTTGACTTCGGAATACGCCTCCGTCAACATCTCGTCCGACATACTCGCCGACGCGTCGATCATAAACAAGACGTCCGTCGCCGTCACGTCGAACTCGTTAAAGTCCGGCAAAAAGAAAGGTCCGTCCGTCCTGCGGTCGGGCGGGAAAAAGGTATAGTCCACCCGCTCCTCGCTCAAAAAGTCGTTGAGGACGGTGCGCCAATCGGTCTGCGGGTCCTTTAAGTCGCGCAATACCCTTGCGGCGAACGCCGGGACGTCCCCTTGTGAATTGGTCGGATCACGAATAAGGACCGCCTCGGCGGCGTCCGCGACGCGCTTTCTCCACAGGTCGGCATTCTCGCGGGAATCGTCCTCCTCCCGCCACTTGGCGTGACTGTCGAATTGCCCGTCGTCCATATCTGATGCCTCTTCCCGAACGCCCTCGCCGGAGCCCTTTTGTCGGTCTCCGGACGATCTTTGACCGTCCGACCCGCTTGTGCCCGCGCCGGGATCACCCTTGCCCTTCGAGCCCCGTGTTTTCTCCCGGCTGCCCTTTTTCTTTTGTCCGTCGGACAAAAACATCGCGTAGACCTCTTCCGCGGTGAAGTCGGCGCCCTCCCGTCCGTCGGGCGTGAGACGCATGGGCTCCTCCCCGCAGACCCGGACGGTGGACAAACCCGGCATAGAGCGGAAGATGGTGCTGTTGACGACGATGTCGCAGGCGATATTGAAAAGCCTCTGATCGAATGTCTCTCCCCGCTTGCAGTGGGACAGCGCCATGTGCATCACTTCGTGCAGGACCACGAAGTCGAGTTGCTCGTCGGTCAATCCGGACAAAAACGTCGGCGAAAAATAGATTTTCTCTCCGTCGGTCGCCGCCGTCGTCAACGTCTCGTCCAAAGCAAAAGTCGCGTTCATCAACAGCAAGCCGAAAAAGCCGCTTTTGACAAGCAGCCTCGTCCTCGAGACGATCAATCTGCGGACGTACGCCCGTACCTCTTCCTGTGTGACGTTCATATGACCTCCACAGTCCTTTCTCCCTGTCGGAGTAATATACGTTCCTTTCTTGAGCGCAAAGAAAGGAACCGAACGAACGGCAGGGGCACTATCGTCATGGTGCAATTTGCCCAAAGGGCAAACTGACGAGGGAAAACAAAAACCAAAAACAGTATTGACTTATACGCATAGACCAAACCAGAACATATAATCGGTAAATACGAGTGGCGAAGTCGAACCATCCCCGAGATCCTTCCACGCGCTCGTTGCACTCGCTCGGTCAGGATGACGGTCGAAAAAGCACCCCGGCACGTTTCAGGGCTCTGCCCTAAAAATCCGATTAGTGGATTTTGCCGTCCAATACCCGTATTGGACGGAGTAAAATTGAGAGAGGGCTATCGCTCCAAACCCTCTCTCAAACTCTCTCCCCTCCCTCATAATTTTCCCCCTCTTAGCTGTTTGGCGATATATATTTCATATGCGATATACGCTTGCTTCACTTCGCGTGTAATCTGCGCAATAATACCATTACGTTCCCGCAAGCGACTCAGACCGCTCCGTTTAACAGTTTTCCGTGGACGCTCATCCATCTGCGGTAGGATTCCATCTGCAAGAGTTTTTTCACATAGTCCTTTTCGAGATAGGTGTAGTTCCGCAAAAGGACGGCGCAAAAGTCGGGTGACAGATACCTCGACGCGTAGCGAATGGAGTGGTCTATCGCGGTGTAGTCGGTCTTGTGGGCGCGGGCGTAGGACGTCATCGCCTCCACCAGAGCGTATACGGCGTCGTTACTTTTCGGCGCGGTCGGCTCCCGCCCCCGGAATATCTCCGCGACGTCGGGGAGCGTAGAGAAGATCTTCAGATACGTCCGATACTCCACGGCGATCCCGGATCCGACCAATCCTGCGATCAGGTCATAGACGACCGAAACGTCGTCGGAGACGTTGTTCAATACGTCGCTGACCATCTCCCAGCTACGCGGCGTGGGATAGGCGACCGCTTCGGACAGGGGACTCTCGTCGATGAGATAGTTCCTGCGGAAGGACAAAAAGCTCACGACGGTCGGATGGATCCCCGCGCCGATCGCCCACTTCTTCCAGGAAGAAAAACTCGGCTCCACCTCGATATGCAAAAAGCGGTTTGCCAAAGCTTTGGGCATTTTGTATGCGACGGACTTGTCGGTCAAGCGATTGCCGGCGGCGAGGACGATGCAGTTGTCGGGGAGGCGATGCTCTCCCACCGTCCGATCCAGGGCGATCTGATACGCCGCCGCCTGTACCGAGGGCGGCGCCGCCGAGATCTCGTCCAAAAAGAGAATGTTGACCACGTTCTTTCCCCCGTCCATACGGAAGATCTGCGGACGGAGCCAAACCGCCTCGGTCTTGTCCTCGTTGGCGGTAGGAATGCCCCTCAGGTCGATGGGATTGAATAGGAGGAGTCTTACGTCGGTCACCACGACCTTTTTGCCGGTTCGATAGGTGATTTCGTCAGCGATCTGCCGTACCGCCTGCGACTTGCCTACGCCCGGCGCGCCCCAGAGCATCACGGACGGAAAGGCTTTTGCCGGGAGTCCCTTTTCGAGGACGCTCACATAGGCGTCGGACAGGACCGATACCACTTTGTCTACCGTCATCAGGGCGGCGTTCAGTTTTCCTTCGCTCATTTGTCTATCTTTAACTCCTTGTCGATTTCTTTCAGTTCTTGCTTCAACACTTCGATCCGATCGGCATAGTCCACTTCCTTCTGAAGTTCCGCCTCGATCTGCGCCTTTTGCTCGGTCAGTTCGTCCAGACGGATGCCGTACTTTATCAGCCTGCCGCGCAATTCGTCGATGCAGTTGTCTACCCGTCGGATGACGCCCGCGCGCGCCCCCACTTCCACACGGTAGCGGTGCGCCCTCTTGAGATACAAAAAGGGACTCTCCTTGAGCATATTGGCGGGGAGAGTGATCAAAAAGCCGCGGTACTCGATGTAGTCCGTCTCCTCGTTTTTCATATCGTTTTCAAGCACGGCGTCGTACAGTTGCTCGCTCAGCACCCGCTTTTCGTCGTTGCCGACCCTGTGGACGGTATTTTCGACGTACTCCACGTCCGCGCCCACCTCCTCGATCAAAGTCTTCTGCTTGTCGATCTCTTTGGGCAACTCCTCGAGCCTGAGCATCAAGTACTCCTTCTGCTCGATCCACTTCGCCTGCATCATGCGATAGCGGTTGAGACGGTTCTCTGTCTCAACCCGCTTTTTGATCTTCGGATTGCCGACGGCAAGGGCTTTTACTTCGCCGTAATCCAGCGCCGTCCCGTCCACGTCGTCCTCGCTCCGAACGTCCAGAGAACCTGATAAAAGGGCTCCTATAAACCGTTGTTTGGTCTCCAAAAGTTGCCAAGAATATGCGTCGAAGCTGCCTTCGGTGACGTAGCGGTACACAAACACTTCTTTATTGCGGTTCCCTTGCCGGATGATGCGCCCTTCCCGCTGAACCATATCGGCGGGACGCCACGGGACGTCGAGGTGATGGACGGCAAGCAGCCTGTCCTGCACGTTGACGCCGAGACCCAGTTTTAAGGTGGAGCCGATCAGGACGCGGATCTCCCCCCGACGGACTTTCTCGAAGAGTTCTTCCCGCTTCTTGTCGGTGTCGGCGTCGTGGACGAACGCGATCTCAAAATCCGGCACGCGATAGACCGTCGTCAAGATCCTCTTCATATCGTCGTAGATATTGAAGCCCTCTTTGGGCGTGGACGTGTCGCAAAATACGAGCTGCGTGGAGCGGAGATTGGCGGTGCGGTGCCAGATGTCGGAGACGTTCTTCGCGCAGTACGCCACCTTGCTGTCGGTCAAAAAAGGACTCTTGGGATCGAGGAGTCGAAGATCCAGCGCCGCCAGTCGCCCGTCGGTCGTGATCTTGAGCATATTGTCTTCCTTCATGCGCACTCTGCCGTTGCGGACGGCGTCGGCACGGTTGGAGATGACCTTCAAAAAGTCCGCTAAAGGCTTCGTCTTTCTGACCAAAACGTCCGTGCGCCCCTTGCAGACGGGCAAGTCCGCCTCTCCCTCCACCCGGTGGAAGTCGGCGATGGAGGACAAAAGGGCGGTCAGTTCGGTCAGATTGTGAAAGCGAGAAAAGCGCGTCGCCATGCGATAGGAGGACGTGTCCACGTCTATCTCGAACTCCGTCGCCCGCTCGGCGAACATCCCCACCCACGCGTCGAAACTGAGAAGGTCCATCAGAGCCAATTCTCCGCTCTGCAAATACCTTTGGAAGATATAGGCGTCGGTGATGGAATTGGTGATCGGGGTTCCCGTCGCCATGACCACGCCGGAGCCCCCGTTTTTCTTCTGTACGAAGTGGACTTTTTCCATCATCTCGCGGCATTTGACGCTGCCGTTCGGATTGATGCCGGTCAGGACGTCTATCTGCGTGTCGATGGGGACGTTCTTGTAATTGTGCGCCTCATCCACATACAGACGATCCACGCCCAATTCGTCGAAGCAGACGACGTCTTTGAGCGCCTCTTTGATCTGTAACAGTTCGGCAAAACGCTTGCTTAAGGCGGTGATGCGACGGTCCACGGCGTGCGTATCGGACATGATGGACTCCTTGCGCCGTTTGAGCGCCTCCATCTCCTCGGTGATCTGCTCGTTTTTCGCCTTGAGCGACAGCGGGATCCGATCAAAACAGCTATACGCCATGATGATCCCGTCGTGGTCCTCGTCCCTGATCTTGCGCAAAGTCTCGTTGCGCTTGGCGGGAGAGAATATTTTCGGCTCGACGATAAAGAGATCGGCGTCCGGGTACATCGTCAAAAAGATCTCTTTCCACTGCCCGACGATGTTGTTGGGGACGACGAAAAGGTTCTTTTTGGCTACGCCCATCCGCCTCATCTCCATCGCCGCGGCGATCATGACGTACGTCTTGCCACTGCCCACGTCGTGCGCAAGCAGCGTATTGGGCGAAAAGAGGATCCTCGCCACCGCGTCCTTCTGATAGTCGTACAGACTCACTTTCGGACTCATATTCGGGAAGCGCAAAAAAGACCCGTCGAACCGACGCCGCTTGTAGGACCCGAACTTCTCTTCGTAGATCTCCTCAAGGCGTTTTTTTCGGTCCGGGTCGGTCCAGATCCAGGAGCGGAACTTGTCTAGAATGAGTTTTTGCCGCTCGAGTGCCGCGACGGTCTCCTTCTTGTTGACGACCCGCCGAAAATTGCTCTTTTGGTGCGGATCGTACACCTCGTCCTTGACGACGACGGTCTTCATATTGAGGGTCCGCTCGATGATGTTGAGCGCGGTCATGCGCGGGATCCCGTAGACGGAATTGGAGAGCGCCATGCCGACGTAGCGGGTCTTTTCCGGGATGTCCCACGTGCCCGTGTACTCGTCGTGTCGCACCTGCAACGAGGGCGGCGTCACCCGAAAATCGGCGGAGTAGCCGACCGGCTTGCCCAATAGGTACAAAATAAACTCGTCTATGACGTCGGCGGGCACCCAGGGCGAGCCCAACGTCACGAAGATCTCCTCTCCGCGCACCGTCGGCGGGAGGACCTTTTCGAGCGCGCGCACGTTGTCGTCGAACCACCCTTCGTAGACCACGTTGGCGGACTTGGCGACGGTCAGCTTCCGTTTGAGCGCGCCGGTCAGATATTCGTCAGCCGTCTCCCACCCTTTATAAAAGCACTCCCCCCAGGTCTCCGGGTTCTGATACACCACGCCCTTAAGCGCGGTCACGACGTCTTTGAGCGGCATGCCGCAGACGGCGGACACATACTCCATATCCACCCGTCCGAGATTCCGCAACGACAAAAAGAGCCCGTCCGCAGGGTCCTCGGCTCGCACGTCCTTGACGCGGTCGTCGTCGGAGAAAGCGTTCTCAAAGTCCAACGGCAGGTCCATAGACGTCGCCGCACGGACCCGCTCCTCTTGCGCCCTGCGCGCCTCTTCTTCCTCCCGACGGCGAAGTTCTTCCTCCTCCCGGAGCCGCTCCTCCTCCCGCCGCTTGGCTTCCTCCAGCCGCGCCCTCTTGCGCTCTTCGGCAAGAAGCCGCCGCCGCTCCTGCTCCTCTTCCGTCAGACGAGCCTTCTCCGCGCGCGCACGCTCCTTTTCTTCGTCCGCAAGCTTCAGTTTGTAGGTCGTGAACTTGACTACGACTTGCCTCTCCAACAAGTGAGAAGTGGGTCTCGCCGTCTCTTCCGACGTCACGATACGATCAATGATCGAGAACTGACTCTCGGTCAGCACTCTCGTCCCGTTCAGCGCCTCGGTCAAACACCGAAGCACCATCTCCCACATTGCGTCTACCTTACGTTGTTGGTCGTTATTCATATTTCCCCCAAAAAAACGACTGTACGCCACGCCGCCAAACGGCGGCACTCGGTGCGGTCACCCGCATAAGACACATTATACTTTCTTCCGATGGGAAAAACTCGCGCCCGGCGCGATAACACTCTCGCCAAGGACAAAACGCCCCGGCTCCCGCTCGAATTTTTCCTCCATCATCGGGCGTATTATACCACGCAAAGGCACTTTTGTCAATATGTATTTTAGTTTTTTATAAAATCGTCAAAAAAATATTTTATCAAATTTGTTGAACGCCTCTTTCCGAACTTTTTCTTGAACACACGCCCGCCCTCCGCAAAGGAAAGCGAGTTATGTTGTATTTTTTGTCTGAAGTTACAGTACAAAGATCTATGTACGGATTGCTTAAATCGTCTGAATTTTCCGATAAAATATATACGTTTGCGTTCCCCTTTCGACGAAGTGTCTCTATTAAAGATGAGGCTCTGTATATTCTGTCTCAAAAATTCTCTTTTGGTTTTTGGAAAACTCGGTCTCTTTGAAGAAACACCCGCCCAAACTGACGGTCAATAAAACGAATAGTAAAAAAATAAAAACAGTCTAAAACTCTTTTTCATACGCACTCTCTCCTATCTTGCGAAATCATTATACCTCTTATTTCCGTTTTTTTTCAGTGCCTGTTACGGGCTTGTGATCTCCTCTTGGTCTATTGGACGACCTTTGTTGCGGCTTGTCGGTGTGCCCGACTTTCCGATTCTTTGCGGCGGTTTACGGTCGCCGCAGGGATATTCCTGCGACGACCGAAGGGGGAGCGTCTCTTTGCCCGAAGTCCTTTTTGCCGTCGGCGTGAAAGACCGATCGTCTGTCCTTCTCTCTTCTTTCGTACTACGTCACGGTCCCGGCGCGCCGACGACAAGACGGAAGTGCTTTTTTCGAGCGTAGGATTTTTCCTCCCTTATACATAAAGGCAGAAGTCGGCGATTTTGTCCCACCTTTTTTTCGAGACGCTTCGATTCGCCCAAAAAGGGCAGGATCCCCCTACTATTTAGATACGAAAAACACCTGAAACGTGACAGAGAAAATAAAAAAAATTTTTCGGCGAAATAAAGACTGCCGTCCATAAGCAGTATAGCACGGAATGGGGAAAAAGAAAAGTGCCGACGAGACGATTTTACGCGATCGGATCTCAGAGGAAGTCCCGGTCGAAAAAGGCACTGCTTCGGGAGAGTTCGACGGAGACCTTGTCGGCGACGAGGGAGATGAACTCCGAGTTGGTGGGGCGGCGACTTTCGGAAAAGACTTCGGTCCCGAGATACTCGTTGAGATACTTCACTCTGCCGCTTGTGACGACCACCTCCATGGCGTGGCGGATATTGCGCTCGACCACGGTGGGCTCCACGCCGAAATACATAGCGATCACGGGGTACATTTTGGTGGTGATGTGCTTGAGGTAGTCCCGATTGGCGACGCTCAACTTGATGGCGCACATCACATAGTCGTACCCGAGGAGCCTCGGCGCCATACCCAAGCGGATCAACAGGAGTCGCAGACTGTCGTGGAGGTCGCGGTCCTGCATGATCTTGCGCTCACGCTCTCTTTTGCTCATATCAAAAAGACTAACGGCACAGTCGTCGCCCATATACAACCTCTCTATGAGAAAAATTAATCTTGAAACGATCAAAGTACTCTCATCTTAACACAATCAAATCGTTATGTAAACACCTTGCGAAAGCGTTTTTTCAGTTTTGTCACTAAGCAGATGTAAAAATTTTTTGCGCACAAAAACAGATGTTTTCAAAAAGAATTTATTAAAATCGCAATAAAAAATCGGGTGTTTTTAAGAAAACTTTGCTTGCATAGACATATAATTATGACAACCTATTTTTGTACAGTTGTCGAAAAATGTAGTCTTTTGTCGAGACGGCGCAAAGCCTCGTCGCTCGAAGATCATCATACATACTGGCAGACTGCCAGTATACGGTCTTATTCTACTGGCAATTTGCCATAATGTCAAGTATGAGACAGCAAAAAAATATCTTTTCCGAAAAACTCGTCGAACTCCGCAAAGAGAAAGGAGTCTCGCAACAGAAAGCGGCGTGGGATCTGGGCATTGATCCCTCCACCATCGCCAAATACGAGACGGGCGACCGCCTCCCGGATATCTTTACGCTGTCCAAGATCGCCGACTATTTCGACGTCTCTTGCGACTATCTCCTCGGACGAAAGGAGTATTGAGTCTTTTATATTATATTAGGGATTTTCCCTAATGTCAACCATTTTTTAGGGGTTTTTCCTAAACTATAGGTATGACATCATTCTCTAATAATCTGAAATCCTTACGCTTGGAGCGACATCTAAGCCAAAAGGCATTGGCTTCCGCACTCGGCACGACCAATAGCAGCGTCTGCGACTGGGAGCGCGGCAGGTCACAGCCCGACTTGGACCATCTAAGCAAGATCGCCGACTACTTTGACGTCTCTTGCGACTATCTCATCGGACGGAAAGAGTATTGAGTATTTTTATCGCCCTTTTTCTTTTGTAGTTTCATTACAAATTAGGCAACACCTAATTGTCAACTATTTTTAGGCATTCCCTAATAAAATAAATAAAAAACAAGGAATGCGTCGGGATGAAAAACTACGAGGAAATAATCGCCGCCAATCTGCGCACTGAAATCGAGAACTCCGCCAAGTCGAAGTCACAAATAGCCGCGGAGATCGGCATCTCCAAGCCCACTTTGTCTCAATATCTGTCGGGCAGGATCTTTCCCTCGCTCGCTACTTTTGCTCGCCTATGCGAAGTTCTTGATTGCTCTGCCGACGACATCCTCGGTCTGCGCCGATAAGCTCCAAATTTTTTATTATTCTATTCGTTTCGGGATCACTCGTACCGCCGATTCCGTTCCCTGTTCTTATCCCTACTTATTTTTTCTTTTCCGTTCCTTGCTTTTCGTTTACCTCGTCAGATTCGCCTGTCGGCGAATTTGCGAACCCACGGCCTCTTGGTCCCTTACCTCGCCCCAAAAACGCTTGCGTTTTTGGGGGCCCCGACTGCGCGCTACCAAACTGCGCTACTCCTCGATTTTTATTTTGTACTGTAAAAACACCAGCCGCATTGGACTGGTGTTTATAAATATGGTCGCCGTCAGCATATGTATTCGTTTCGGGATCACTCGTACCGCCGATTCCGTTCCCTGTTCTTATCCCTACTTATTTTTTCTTTTCCGTTCCTTGCTTTTCGTTTACCTCGTCAGATTCGCCTGTCGGCGAATTT